>DXBO01000132.1 GCA_019116485.1 Candidatus Gemmiger excrementavium | reverse complement strand
GGGGGGGGGGGGGGTTATCTTCCGTATGCCCGCACATTCAGCATCCGTGTGGCGTTGAGCACTGCCAGCACCATCACGCCCACATCGGCAAAAACGGCCCACCACATGTTGGCCACGCCTACGGCGCTCAGGATCAGGCACAGTGCTTTGATGCCCAGGGCAAAAACGATGTTTTGGTAGACGATAGTCATGCACTTGCGGGCGATGCGCATGGCCAGCCCGATCTTGGCCGGATCGTCGTCCATCAGCACCACATCGGCGGCTTCGATGGCAGCGTCGCTGCCCAGGGCCCCCATGGCAATGCCGATGTCGGCCCGCATCAGCACCGGTGCGTCGTTGATGCCGTCCCCGGCAAAGGCCAGCATCTGCCCGGCGGGTTTGGCTGCCAGCAATGTTTCCACCTGTTCCACTTTACCGGCGGGCAGCAGCCCGGCGTGCACCTCGTCAATGCCCAGCCGGGCGGCTACCTCGTCGGCCACGGCGGGGCTGTCGCCGGTCAGCATAACGGTGCGCACCCCCTGGGCCCGCAGGTCCTGCACGGCGGCTTTGCCCGTGGGCTTTTCTTCGTCGGAAATCAGGATGGCCCCCAGGTATGCCCCGTCCCGGGCCACATATACCACAGTGGCGCTGTTGTCATAAGGCGGGCAGGCGATGCCGTTTTCCGCCATCAGCCGGGCGTTGCCGGCCAGTACGGTATGGCCGTCCACCCGGGCGTGCACGCCGCGCCCGGCGATCTCCCGGGCGTCGGCGGCGCGGCGGGGGTCCAGGCCGGGGCAGGCTTCCCGCAGACTTTTGCTGATGGGGTGGGTGGAATGGCTCTCGGCCAGGGTGGCGGTTTCCAGCAGGTCCCGCTCGGCCACGCCGTCGGCGGGCTGGGTCTGCGTTACCTGAAAAACACCCCGGGTCAGCGTACCGGTCTTGTCAAACGCCACAGTGCCGGTATGGGCCAGGGCTTCCAGGTAGTTGCCGCCCTTGACCAGGATGCCGCACCGGGACGCGCCGCCAATGCCGCCGAAAAAGGTCAGCGGAATGGAGATGACCAGTGCGCAGGGGCAGCTGATGACCAGGAAAGTCAGCGCCCGCAGCAGCCATACGGTCCAGCCGCCGCCCAGCACCAGCGGCGGCAGCACGGCCAGCGCCAAGGCGGCGCCGCAAACGCCGGGGGTGTACCACCGGGCAAATTTGGTGATGAAGTTTTCCACCTTTGCTTTTTTCAGGCTGGAATTTTCCACCAAATCCAGAATTTTGGCCACGGTGGATTCCCCGTAAACGCGGGTAGTCTCTATGCGCAGCAGCCCGTCCTCATTGACACAGCCGCTGATGACCGCGTCGCCGGGGGCCACGCTGCGGGGGCGGCTTTCGCCGGTCAGGGCAGCGGTGTTCAGGGTACTCTCTCCGCTGCGCACCACGCCGTCCAGGGGAATCTTCTCGCCGGGGCGCACCACGATCACCGCGCCTACCGGTACTTCCTCGGGGTCCACCGCCGTCACATTGCCGTCGGCCCCCTCCAGATTGGCACTGTCAGGGCGTATGTCCATCAAGGCGCTGATGCTGCGGCGGCTTTTGCCCACCGCGTAGCTCTGGAACAGTTCGCCCACCTGGTAGAACAGCATCACGGCTACGCCCTCGCCGTATTCGCCGCAGGACATGGCGCCCACCGTGGCAATGGCCATCAGGAAATTTTCGTCAAAAACTTCGCCATTTTTGATGCCCAGTACCGCCTTGTACAGTACATCATGGCCGATGACCAGGTAGGGAATCAGCCATATGGCCAGCTGCCCGTACCAGGGCAGAGTAAGAAACTGCAGCGCCAAAGCGGCGCACAAAGTCAGCACTGCGGCCAGCAGGATGCGCCGCAGCGTCTTTTTCTGCTTTTTTGTCATGGTTCGCCCTCTCTTTGCCGGGAATTACAGTTCGATCTCGAAGTCCGGCTCGATCTTTTTGGCCGCTTTGACAGCCTGTTTCAGGATCGCGTCGAACTGCGCGTCGTCGGCATCCAGCAGCATTTTCTGGGTCATGAAGCTGACGCTGGCGTTGTGCACGCCGGGCAGCGCCTTGACGACGGTCTCGATCTTGGCCGCGCAGTTGGCGCAGTCCACCTCAATGTTGAATTTCTTCTGCATAGCAAAAACCTCACTTTATCGTATGGTTTATTCTTCCACGTGTTCCATGCCCAGGGCGATCATGCTGCGCACATGCTCGTCATCCAGGGAATAGTAGACGGCTTTGCCCTCCCGCCGGAACTTGACCAGCTTGCTGGCTTTCAGCAGCCGCAGCTGGTGGCTCACCGCGCTCTGGGACAGGCCGATCACCTGGGCGATGTCGTTGACGCAAAGTTCGCTCTCAAACAGGGCGTAGAGAATTTTGATGCGGGTGGTGTCGCCAAACACACGGAACAGTTCCGCCAGGTCGTACAAAATCTCGTCGCCGGGCAGATCGTCCTGCAGGCGGCGCAGGGCCGCTTCGTCCAGGGGCTGGCCCTCGGCGGGCAGCGGGGTCTGGTGCTGGTCCAATCCAAACATCCTTTCATATGATTATTTGTTCATATGATACACCCGATAATCTGCCTTGTCAATACGCAAAACAAAAATTCCCTGCGAAAACGCAGGGAATCGGTGCGGGATATTGGGTTATTGCGGCGGCACAAAACCGGGCTCCCCGGGCAGGATCACGCCGCTGGCGGCCAGCATCTGCCGGAACTCCTCCTCGGGCATTTCAAAAATCACTTCCCGGATCATGGCCGGTTCGTGCACCAGGATTTTCCAGGGGGCGCCGTCGGGCTGCTGCAAAAACAGGATGCCTGCCACCTGCCCCAGGGACTGCACGCCCTCATCGGCCCAGAAAGCGGGGGAGGGGGTCACATAGTAGTGGTCCACCATGCGCCCGGCCTCAAAGTCGTGTTCGATGGCGGCGGGGACTTCCCCTTCGGCCTGTTGTGATTTGTACTGCAAATGCAGGTTGGTGAAATCCGCGGCGGTCATGGGGTGCCCCTCCTTTTTACAGAATCAGACGCGCAGGCTGGCGCCTTCGCCGTCGTTGGTGCCCTCGTCGAACTCATAGTCGTTGCCGGGCAGGATGGCGTTGAGCAGGATGCCCGCAATAGCGGCGATGGCCAGGCCGGACAGGTTGATGCTCAGCCCCGCTACCGCAAAGGTGATGCCGCCCACCGAGTTGAAGCCCAGGGCGCAGACCAGGATGACGGCGGCGATGATGAGGTTGCGGGAATTGGTGAAGTCCACCTTGTTTTCCACCACGTTGCGCACGCCGATGGCGGAGATCATGCCGTACAAAACAAAACTGATGCCGCCCACGATGCCGGTGGGGATGGTGTTGATGACCGCTTCAAACTTGGGGCAGAAGCTCAGGATCAGGGCAAAGACGGCGGCAATGCGGATGACCAGCGGATCGTAGATCTTGGTCAGGGCCAGCACGCCGGTGTTTTCGCCGTAGGTGGTGTTGGCGGGGCCGCCCATCAGGCCGGCCATGGTGGTGGCCAGGCCGTCGCCCAGCAGGGTGCGGTTCAGGCCGGGATCGCGGATGTAGTTCTTGCCGGTGGTGGCGCTGATGGCGGCAATATCGCCGATGTGTTCCATCATGGTGGCCAGGGCGATGGGCACGATGGTGAACAGGGCGCTTACAAAGGTCTCGCTGCCGTCGATGGCGAACAGGCCGGTCTCAGCTTTATGCAGGGGGATGCCGAACCAGTCCGCCGCGCCGATGGCCGCAAAATCCACAGCGCCGGTGGCCAGCGCCACCACGTAAGAAACCAGCACGCCGATAAGAATGGGCAGAATCTTGACCATGCCCTTGCCCCAGATGTTGCAGATGATGACGGTGGCCAGCGCCACAAAGGCCAGCAGCCAGTTGCTCTGGCAGTTGCTGATGGCGCTGGGCGCCAGAATCAGGCCGATGGCGATGATGATGGGCCCCGTGACCACCGGCGGGAAGAATTTCATCATCCGCCGGATGCCGAAAGCCGAAATCAGGAAGCTGAACAGCACATATACCAGGCCGGAGAACGCCACCGCGGCGCAGGCGTAGGGCAGATTCTCAGGATTGGCACCGTTGTTGCTTACAATGGTAAAGCCGCCCAGGTAGGCAAAGCTGGAACCCAGGAACGCCGGGACCTTGCCCTTGCACAGAAAGTGGAACAGCAGCGTGCCCAGGCCGGCACACAACAGCGTGGTGCTTACGCTCAGGCCGGTGAGCAGCGGCACCAGCACGGTGGCGCCAAACATGGCAAACATATGCTGGGCGCCCAGGATCAGCAATTTGGGTGTGCCCAGCTCACGGGCATTGTAAATGCCCTGGGAATAATCGACGGTTTTTTCGCTCATGATTTCCTCCTGTAATGTAATACTGCCGCAAAAAAGGAAGCCACGGTCTGCCGGGCTCCCCTGATTACGCCTCCCAGTATAGCGGGTTTGGATAAAAAACGCAAGGGCAGCGGCAAAAAACCGGCCCCGGCCAAAAGATTTTGCCGCAAGCGTTCCGCTTTGGCGGGCGGTATGCTATAATGGTAGGCAGCAAAGCAAGAAAAAGGGGAGTTTTGTATGTTGGAACCGGGCATCAAGGGGCACGCGGCCCTGCGCGTCACCACCGAGAACACCGCCCAGGCCCTGGGCAGCGGGGAACTGCCGGTGCTGGCCACACCCGCCGTGGCCGCCCTGATCGAAAAGGCCTGCTGGCAGTCGGTAGCGCCGGAACTGGACCTGGGCACCGGCACGGTGGGCACCAATCTGTCGCTGGCCCATACAGCGCCCACACCCATTGGCATGGTGGTGCGGTGCGACTGCGAACTGACCGCGGTGGAGGACCGCCGCCTGACCTTTACGGCCCGCGTCTACGACGATGCGAGCGAGGTGGCCCGCGCCACCCACGAGCGCTTTATCGTGGACAATGACCGCTTTGCCCATAAAGCGGCGGCCAAACGCAACGCCGACTGAGTACGGCCGGGGGCGGGACGCATGCGTCCCGCCCCCGTTTTGTCCCGGTTCAGGTGGCGGACTCTTCCCGCCAATGGGCCAGCCGGTGCACCGTTTCGTCGCTTTCCACCCAACCCAGTTCGGGGTCGGCCACGGCGTCGGGCGCATAGGCCTGCATCACGCCGGGCACCTTGCCCTGCAGGTACTCCGCCGCCAGTTTCTGGCGGCTGGGGGCGGTGTGAGGCAGCGGCACTTTCCGTTTTTTGGGGTCCGGTCCTCGGTTCACGGCAATCCCTCCTTTCCGTGCCGTTAGCTTGCCCGGCGGGGCGCTACCCAATCCCGCCAAATTGTGGTATATTGTTTTTGTACAGTTTTGTCTTTGAAGGAGTTTTGTGACGATGGAAGTCAAGATCAACCAGGTGATCCTGCATCTTTTGGACCCCGGCGCGTCGGAGCCGCTGCTCTCTGACCGGGCCATGGACCTGGATGCCGACCTTTTTGAATATTTTACCCTTGTGCTGGAAAAGGCCTTCGCCAGCGACGAGGGAAAAAACTGCCGGTTTTTGCCGGACTCCGCTTTTGCCCAGGAGATGGCCCAAAACCAGGATTTTGTGGACCTGTCCCGCCGTATCGCGGGGGTGATCTTTGAGCAGATGCTGCAGTACCCGGCCATCCCCGCCGGAGACCTGGCCGTGGTGGATTTTGCCGCCGACGGTGTGCCCCATTACGGGGTACTCAAACTCAACTACCGCCCCGGCTACACCCACCACACCGAGACCATGGGCAACGGCCGGTTCAGCAGCATGGTGCCCCAGCGCACCCTGCTGCCCGGCACCCCCAAGGCCGATGAGGCTGCCCTGATTGACCGGGCCAACGGTACGGTGCGGCTGATCGAGAAAAAGTTCACCCTGGACGAAAAGAAGGATTTCTATCTTTCCACCCGGGTGTTCGGCTGCACGGAAGCCCTGCAGGAAAAGGCCAAACTCAAGGCGGTGTGCGAGACCGCCGTGGCTGCCGTGAAGGAAGCCTACCCCGAACCGGAGGAACTGGACGATGTGCCGCCCTTTGACGGAGGCACCGAGACGGCGGTGGAGCTGCTGGTGCGCAACCAGGCGGTGGACAACACCATCGCTGTGGAGGATGTGCGAACCCGTATCCGGGAAAACTATCCCCTGGCAGCCCCGAAATTTGAGGCGGCCCTGGCTGAGACCGGTGTGCAGGAAAATGACCGTGTGACGGTCAGCCCCGCCCGCATGAAAAAACTGGAAAGCCGCAGCTTCAAGACAGAGTCGGGTATCGAGATCAAAATTCCCGCGGAGCTGTGCAATTCCGACGACGCCGTGGAGTTTATCCACTCGGCCACCGGCGGGCTGAGCCTGCTCATCAAGGACGTATTGGTATAGCCGCTGAAAGGAGCCTGCCCATGGAATGGAAGGATGGCCGCCCCCGCTGCCGCTGGGCCAACCCGGAAAATCCCCGCTACCTGCACTACCACGACTGCGAATGGGGCGTGCCGGTGCACGATGACAGGACTCTGTTCGAGATGCTGATCCTGGAAGGGTTTCAGGCAGGGCTTTCCTGGGAGTGCGTGCTCAACAAGCGGGAGGCTTTCCGCCGTGCTTTCGATGGTTTTGACTGGGAGAAGGTGGCCGCCTACGACGAGGAAAAATGTGCCGCCCTGGCTGCCGACAGCGCCATCATCCGCAACCGGCGTAAGATCGCCGCGGCAGTGCAGAACGCCCGGGTGTTCGGGGAAATCCGGCGGGAATGGGGCAGTTTTGACGCCTGGCTCTGGCACTGGACGAAAGGGGAGACCCTGCGGGAACAGGGGCTTTGCACCTCGCCCCTGTCCGACGCAGTCAGCGCCGACCTGCGCCGCCGGGGCATGAAATTTGTGGGTTCCACCATCATCTACAGCTATCTGCAGGCCGTGGGGGTGCTCTGGAGCCATGAACCGGGCTGTTTTCTGGAACCGGGGCCCTGCCAAAACCTGTAGGATACGGGCGATAAATGTTGGCGAATTTTCCGTCTTTCCGCCCGGCGGGTTGTGTGGTACAATAAATCTGTACAACGATGTTTCCGACCCATGTACCAAAAGGGAGTTCTATACCATGTACGAAAGCCATCTGTTTGCCCGCTGCACGGCCCACCACGCCGTGCTGTACTGGGATAAACCTGCCGCGGCCCGGGCCCAGCAGACCTATACCGTTTACCTGAACAACCAGCAGACCGCCACCACAGACCGCACCCACTACACCCTGGGGGGCCTGGAGCCCCAGACCGAATACCGGGTGGACGTGCTGTGCGGCGACCAGCCGGTGGGCGCCTGCATGCTGCGCACCGGCGCTGAAAAGAACCGCATCAATGTCACCGAAGCCCCTTACTGGGCCAAGGGCGACGGCAAGACCAGGGATACCGCCGCCCTGCAGCGGGCCATTGACGCCTGCGGTGCCGGTGATGCCGTCTATCTGCCGGCAGGCATTTACCTGACCGGGGCGCTGCGTCTGCACAGCGATATGGAATTGTATCTTGATGAGGGCGCCGTACTGCAGGGCACCGCCGACATTGTGGATTACCAGCCCCGTATCGACAGCCGGTTTGAGGGGATTGAGATGCGCTGCTATTCCAGCCTGCTCAACCTGGGCCAGATGAACCACAGCGAGGGCTGCACCTGCGGCAATGTGGTCATCCGGGGCAAAGGCACCATCGCCAGCGGTGGCCGGGAGCTGGCCGACAAGATCGTGGAGGACGAGCGGGAGCGCCTGAAAGATTACCTGACCGAAAACGCCGAACTGGTGGCCGCCTGCGAGAGTGACCGCACCATTCCCGGCCGGGTGCGCCCCCGGCTGATGCAGCTGGCCAACGCCCGCAATGTGTGGATCAGCGGCCTGACCCTGAAGGACGGGGCGGCCTGGAACCTGCACATGATCTACTGCGACAACGTCGTCACCGACCACTGCACTTTTCACTCCGAAGGCGTGTGGAACGGCAGCGGCTGGGTGCCGGATTCCAGTACCAACTGTACGGTGTTTGCCTGCGACTTTGCCACCGGCGACGACGCCGTGGCCGTCAAAAGCGGCAAAAACCCGGAGGGCAATGTCATTGGCCGCCCCAGCGCCCACATCTATATCTTTGACTGCCGCAGCACCGTGGGCAACGGTATCTGCATCGGCAGCGAGATGTCCGGCGGCGTGGAGGACGTGCAGATCTGGGACTGCGACCTGGAAACCTCCTTTGCGGGGATCGAGGTCAAGGGCACGGCCAAGCGCGGCGGCTATGTGCGGGGTGTTACCGCCCGCAACTGCACGGCGCCCCGGGTCATGATCCACACAGTGCCCTACAACGATGACGGCGAAGGGGCCGACAAGCCCCCGATCTTTGAGCATTTCAGCTTTGAAGACCTGACCCTTACCGGCAGGGCCCTCAACCGCAAAGGGGACTGGAAGGATGTGTCCCCGGTATCGCTGGCGGGGTTCGAGGAACCCGGCCACGCCCTGCGGGACGTGAACTTTGACGGGCTGACCATTACGGCGGCCTCGCCCCGGCTGCCGCTGCAGTATTGCTGTGATGTGACGCTGCGGGGGGTGACCTGCCTGCCCGCCGAGCGGTAAACCATACAAAAGGGGGAACCCAGCATGGAACTGAACGAACTGACGGCCCAGGCCCGCCTTGCTGCTGAGGAATTGCTGGCGGCGGCGCATCTGGAAGCCGGTGACATTTTTGTGGTGGGCTGTTCCAGCAGCGAGATCACCGGTGGGCGCATCGGCCACCATTCCAGCATGGAGGCTGCCGCCGCTGTGCTGGCGGGGGTACTGCCGCCGCTGCGCGAGCAGGGCATTTACCTGGCCGCCCAGTGCTGTGAACACCTGAACCGGGCCATTGTGCTGGAGCGGGCCGCCGCCAAAGCCTATGGGTATCAGATCGTGGCTGCTGTGCCCCAGCCTCACGCCGGGGGCAGCTGGGCCACCAACTGCTGGCAGGCCTTTACCGACCCCGTGCTGGTGGAGGAGGTCCGCGCCGCTGCGGGTATGGACATCGGCGGCACCCTCATCGGCATGCATCTGCGCCGGGTGGCGGTGCCGGTGCGGCTGAGCATCGACCATATCGGACAGGCCATCCTGCTCTGCGCCCGCACCCGGCCCCCTTTCATCGGCGGGGCACGGGCCGTCTACAGTCAGGAGGAAACGCGATGATCCCCGAAGAACAGAAACAACGGATGGCTGAAGCGGTGGCCGAAATTCGCGCCACCATGGCCGAGGCCGCCCGGTCCGCCGGACGGGACCCGGCGGAGGTGCTGCTTTGCGCTGCCTGCAAGACCCGCACGGTGGAGGAGGTGCGCTGCAGTGCCGACCTGCCCATTGACCTGTTTGGCGAAAACCATGTGCAGGAACTGGTGGAAAAGACCGACGCCGGAGCCTACCACGGCAAGCCGGGGCATTTTATCGGCCATTTGCAGACCAACAAGGTCAACAAGGTGGTGGGCCGTGCCGCGCTGATCCAAAGTGTGGACAGCCCCCGCCTGCTGGACAAGATCGAGGCAGCCGCCGCCCGGCTGGGTCTGACCCAGGAAATTTTGATGGAGATCAACATCGGCGCCGAGGAGAGCAAAAGCGGCGTAGGCCCCGACGACCTGTGGCCGCTGCTGGATGCAGCTGCCGCCAAGGAGCATATCCGGGTACGGGGGCTGATGGCCATTCCCCCCGCCGATGCCGACGACGACCAGACCCGCCGCTTTTTTGCCCGGATGCGGGAACTGCTGGCCGCCGCTGCCGCCCGCGGCTATGAAAATGCGCAGATGGATATCCTCTCGATGGGTATGAGCGGCGACTATGCCGCCGCCATTGCCGAGGGTGCCACCATCGTGCGCATCGGCACCGCCATCTACGGCGCCCGGGACTACAGCAAAAAATAAAGGTGACAACAAACCGCCCGGTACACTTCGCAGTGTACCGGGCGGTTTTCGTGTGTTTTTATTGTACGCTGGACCGCTGCAAAAAGCGCGCGCCCAGCAGCCCCAGCACCAGGACCAGTACCACGCCGCCCAGGCCCAGGGCCGGGTAGCTGACGCTGGGGACCCGGTGGGCCAGCACGGGCAGCCAGCTGCTGGTGGTGCCGCACACCCCCAGGAACAGGAAGTACAGTACCCAGCCCGCCCGCCGGCCAAACCGCTGGACCATGCCGCCGAAAAACAGCCCCAGCAGCGTGGGCACCACCAGCAGGGCAGGCCAGACCGGCCATGGGATGCACTGCCAGGGCAGGTCCGGCGGGAGGCCCAGCACCGCCCCGTGTACCAGGGCGGTGACGGTGCCCCACACGAAGGCGGTGCCCACCTGCAGAGCGGTAAAGGTCAGGCAATGCAAGGCCAGCCCGGCGGTCAGTCCCCGCCGCGTGGACGAGAAGGAAAGCAGCAGGGAATAATTGTTGAGCAGATACTGCACCGCGAAGAGCAGGTTCACCAGCACGCCGCCGCCCAGCAAAATACTCAGCACCAGCAGGGAGGTGGCTTCCGGTTCTCCCATCACGGCGACGAAAATACCCAGTGCCTCACAAAGCAGGCCCAGCAGCGCAGTGATAAACACCGCCCATTTCAGGTCGGCACGGTAGTAGCGCAGGGTGGCCGACAGAGTGCGGTTCAAAGTTCGATTCATACGCCCCCTCCTTTTCTTATGTCTGGTTCACGGCCAGGTGCCGCAGCCGGTGGGCCGCCAGGGCGGTGAACCCCAGCCCCAGGACTGCCAGCACGGCGCAGTATGCCCGGAAGATGCCGTCCCCGAGAAACTGGTTAATCAGCATGAACACAGCCATCTGGCCGTACAAAAGAATCATTCCGACGATCAGCAGTACCCGCTTGGGGATGGACGCAGTGGAAAAATCCACCGTACCGCCCCACAGCATGGCGCCGCAGAACAGCAGCATCAGCCCCAGTCCGTACAGCGGCTGACCGGAGAGCAGATACATCACCTGCGGTTTATCCCACACAAGGAGCAGGTGCTGGGTGACAGCCCCCACCGCGGCGTTGAAAATCTGGGTGACCCCGCACAACGCCAGGCAGTACAGCACCACCGCCCGCTGCAGCGTCCGGCGGGTGACGCCGAACCCCAGGGCCAGGTGGCAGTAACTGCCGGTGGCCTGGGCGGCGCAGACGGCTGCGATGATGTAAAAGACCATGCCGTAGCCGACCAGATAGGTGCCGAACAGGCTGTTGTACCCGAACAGGGCGGTCAGCACCAGCAGCCCCCCGTACACGGCGGCCAGGGTGCCCAGCATGGCCAGGGCGGGCTTGCACAAAAACCACAGCGCTTGTTTCATTGGGTCATCCCCTCCTGTTCATGGCCGCACAGCGCCACAAACACCTTCTGCAGCGGCAGCGGCGTGCAGTCTACGTCCAGCCCCCGGGCGGCGATGGTCTCCAGCGGGGCGCGTACCGTGCACAGGGTGTGGCGGCCCAGCGTCTCGGTGCGCAGCACTTCGTACCCTGTACAGGCGGCGGTCACTTCGTCGTCCCGGCCGGATACCGCGCAGAACTGGGCCAGCAGTGCGTCGGCGTCGCAATCTTCAATCAGGCGCCCTTCTTGTAAAATCAGCACTTTTTCAAAAATGGTGGCGGCCTCCTCCAGAATATGGGTGGAGATCACAAAAGTGCGGTTGGTGGCGGCGTAGTCCTCCAGCAGCAGGCGGTAGAAATCCTCCCGGGCCACCATGTCCAGACCAGCCACAGGCTCGTCCATGATGGTAATGGGGGCCCGGCTGGCCAGTGCCATCGTGATGGTCACAGCGCTCATCATGCCTTTGGATAAGGCGCTGATGCGCTTTTTCTCGTCCAGGCCGAACTGCCCTGTCAGCCGGTGGGCGTAGTCGTCGTCCCAGTAGGGGTAGAACAGCCGCCCGGCTTTCAAGTAGTCCCGCACCCGCAGGGCGTTGGCACTGTTGCCCAGTTTGCCGCTCAGCTCCCGGCTGAAGCACAGGTCCCCCAGGGCGGACTCATTTTCCCACACCGGGGCGCCTCCGTAGGTCACCTGCCCCTCGTCCAGCGGAATCTGGGCGGTCAGGGCGGCCAGCAGGGTGGTCTTGCCCGCGCCGTTGCGGCCAATCAACCCGTAGATGTGCCCGGGTTCCAGGGTCAGGCTCACCCCGTCCAGGGCTTTTACCTTGCCGTAGGTCTTGCACAGGCCCACAGCCTGCAGTGCTTTGTTTTCCATAACCTTACTCCTCCTGTCGGCAGGCGGCATGCAGCATCGCCTGCAGTTCCTCGTCGGTCAGGCCCAGCTTGCGGGCTTCGGTCACCAGGGGTTTTACATATTGTGCCAGAAATTCCTCCCGCCGTTTGGCGCGAATACGCCCGGCAGCGCCCGGCGCCACAAACATGCCGATGCCGCGCCGCTTGTACAGGATGCCCTGCTCTACCAGCAGGTTCAGCCCCTTGGCCCCGGTGGCCGGGTTGATGCACAGGGTCCGGGCCAGTTCATTGGTACTGGGGACCTGGGTTTCTTCGGGGTAGATGCCCCGCAGAATGCCGTCCTCCAGCATCTGGGCGATCTGCTTATAGATCAGGGTGTGGTCGTTCAGTACAGGGGGCAAATCCTCACCGCCTTTAAAGTTATATGGTTCATTACTTGTGTAACTAACTATAGCACTAAAGAGGCCGCCTGTCAAGCCCCTTGGGCCCCATACTTGCAAAGCAGAGGGCGACCTGATACAATAAAACTATGCTTTACGGCATTTTCGCAAAAGGAGAGATCATCCATGAACTGGCAGCAAGCCTGCGAACTGCCTTGTTACGGCGGCGATGACCTGGGGGCCCGCTGGTCGCCCAAGCAAACGGTCTTTTCACTGTGGGCACCTACGGCCACCGCGGTGGAACTGCGCCTGTTCGCCACCGGCACCGATACCGAACCCGGCGCCCGGCGCCTGGGTGTCCATGCCCTGGAGCGGCAGCCTCAGGGGGTGTGGCGGCTGGCGCTGCCCGGCAACTGGAACGGCACCTACTATACCTATCGTCTGCATTTTGCGGACGGCCACACGACCACGGCGGTGGACCCCTATGCCCGGGCGGCGGGGGCCAACGGCCTGCGGGGCATGGTCATAGACCTGGATGCCGCCGCACCGGAACACTGGGCCGAAGACCGGCGGCCCGTCATCCCGCCCCATGTCCGCAGCGTGTGGGAAGTTCATGTGGGGGATTTTTCCGCCGACGAACACAGCGGTGTGCCCGCAGCCTGGCGGGGCACCTACCTGGGGTTCGTGCCGGACGACACCACCCTGGACGGCGACGGGGAACACCCCACCTGTCTGCATTACCTGAAAAACCTGGGTGTCAGCCATGTGCAGCTGCAGCCCATTTTTGACTATGCCACGGTGGACGAGACCCGCCCCGGCGGTTATAACTGGGGGTACGATCCCCTGAACTACAATGTGCCCGAGGGGGCCTTCTCCACCGACGCCTTCCACGGTGAAGTCCGCGTCAAGGAATGCCGGGCCATGATCGCGGCGCTGCACAAGGCAGGCCTGGGGGTGGTCATGGATGTGGTGTACAACCACACCTACCACACCGACAGCTGGCTGGAACGCACAGTGCCCGGTTACTGGAACCGCCGCAAACCGGACGGCACCGTGACCAACGGTTCCGGCTGCGGCAATGACCTGGCCAGCGAGCGGCCCATGGTGCGCAAGTATATTGTGGATTCGGTGGTATACTGGGCCACCGAGTATCATATCGACGGGTTCCGTTTCGACCTGATGGCGCTGGAGGACGTGGATACCATGAACGCCGTGCGCGCCGCCCTGGACGAACTGCCCGGCGGACGGGAGATTTTGCTCTACGGCGAGCCCTGGAAGGGCGGCGCCACCCATATGGAAAACGGCGCCCACGGGGCCGATAAGCGGGCCCTGGACCGGCTGGACGAGGGGATCGGCTTTTTCTGCGACGACACCCGGGATGCCATCAAGGGCAACGTTTTTGACGCAGCCAACGCCGGGTATGTGAATGGTGCGCCCCAGTACGGCTACGACGTGCTGCACGCCCTGGGGGCCTGGCGCAGCGGCGCCCACGGGTTCCAGCCCAAACAGGCCATGCAGGTGGTGCAGTATGTGTCGGCCCACGACAACTATACCCTGTGGGACAAGCTGGCCGCCGTGGCCCGCCGCACCGACTTTGACACCCCTGACCACGACCTGCTGGCCCAGAACCGCATGGCGGCGGGCATCTATCTGACCTGCCAGGGCATGCCGTTCCTGCAGGCGGGCGAGGAATTCGGCCGCACCAAATACGGCGAACCCAACAGCTACCGGGGCCCCGGGGCCCTGAACCGGCTGGACTGGCAGCGGGCCCACCGCCCGGAATTTGCGGCGCTGACCGCTTTCTACCGGGGGCTGCTGGCCATCCGCCGGGCTTATCCGCGGCTGTCCGGTGCAGCGGGGGAGCCGGAACCTTTTCTGATGGCGCTGCCCGGCTGGCTTATCGGCTTTGTACCGGAGATCGAGGGCAATGACCCTGTGGGTCAGCTGGCTGTCTACTACAACCCCGAGCGTACCCGCCAATGGGCCACGCTGCCCGCAGGCACCTGGCGCAAATTGTGCGATGGTGCCCATGCCGGGACCACACCATTCGGCCCGCTGTGCCGGGGCGCTCTGGAACTGGCGCCCACCAGCGTTACCGTGCTGGTGGCGGAATAATACCATCTGCGCGTGCCGGGGACCGGTGCGCGCTTTTGTATCAGGAGGAACTTTCCATGGCTGCCCTGAATGTTGCCCCCGAACAGCTTCGCTTTTTCCGCCTGGCAGTCCATCGCCTGGACCGCCGCCGTCCTCTGGCCGAGCTGCAGCAAGCCGCCGGTGTCTGCGGGCTGCAGAACTCACCCCCCGGCGCGTGGGAGACCGCTCTGTTTCAGCGGCTGGAAGACTGTACCCTGGCCGACCTGCAAAAAGCATTGTACGTCGACATGTCTCTGCTCCAGGCGTGGAGCATCCGGGGCGTGCCGCTGGTGTTTCCCACAGCGGAAAGTGATGTGTTCCTGTCCCCTTTGACCGCCCGGCCCGGTGAGGAACCCTGGATCTACACCCAGGGGGTAGGTCTGGCGCTGGACTATCTGGGTATGCCCTGGGAGGAAGCGCTGGCACTGGTGCGGCAGGCGGTGGGCTATCTGGAGGACCACACGGTGCAGAGCAAGGAGGAGCTGGACCGGGTGCTGGCCGCCCAGGCTGCGGTGCTGCTGCCGCCGGAACAACGCGCCCGGTGGAACGCCCCCACCTTGTATGGCCGCACAGACCGCCAGAGCGTGGGCGGGGCTGTGGTGTCATTTGCGCTGCGGCCCTGCTCCTTTTCAGGGCTGGTGGTGTTTGGGCAGCGGCAGGGCATCAGCCCTACGTTTACCTCCTATCGCCGCTGGCTGGGACGGGACCTGGTGACCCGCCCGGATGCAGAAGCATGCCTGGTGCGGAAATTTCTGCATGCCTATGGCCCGTCCACCCCGGCCAGGCTGGCAGACTGGCTGGGCAGTACGCCGGTACAGGCCCGGCGGCTGTGGCAGACCGTGGAGAAAGAACTGGCGCCGGTGACGGTGGAGGGCAAGCGGGGCTGGATGCTGGCCGAGGATATGGACGCCCTGACCCGCGCCGTTCCCCCGGAAGAGCCTTTGCGGCTGCTGGGCGCCCACGACCCCTATCTGGATGCCCGGGACCGGGCGCTGCTGCTGGGGGATACGGCGCTGCAGCGCAAGGTCTGGAAGACGGTAGCCAACCCCAACGTAGTGCTGCGGCAGGGCCGGGTGGCGGGTATCTGGCAGACCAAAACGGTGCGGGGCAAGCTGGAAAGTACCGTTACGCTGTTTGAAGATTTTTCCCCGGCAGAAAGGACGGCTCTGGCGGAAAAGACGGAGGAATACGCAGCGTTCCGGGGGTTGACGCTGAAACAGTGCACAGTCCAGCCGCTGTAAGACAAAAACGGGCCGGGAAGGCAGTTGCCTTCCCGGCCCGTGGGGTATAGCGAAATGCAGCACTCAGGCTGCCCGGCGCATCAGCCGGGCCAGCGGTGCGGCCACGGCGGTGAGTACCGCGCCCAGCACAAAACTCAGCACCAGGAACACCGGGAACCACAGCCACAGGGGCAGGCCCAGGCCCGCGGCGGCAGGCAGCAGCACCAGGGTCAGCAGCACATGGTGCACCAGGTAAACCCCATAGGTCCACCCGGCGATGCGGCGCAGGGGCCCCCAGTAGCGGCGGGGCAGCCGCTGCCCCAGGGCGTATACGGCCCAGAACAACCCCGCCGAAACCACCAGCAGAACGGCCAGCCGGGGCAGGGCGGCCACCCACAGCAGCGGCAGGGCGGCCAGTGCCCACAGGCAGCGGGGAAACGGCGTCTTTTCCGCCCCCAGCAGGGTGCCGAACCATACCCCCAGCCCGAAGATTGGCAGCCGACCCAGCACGGTGTGGCCGGCGTCCAGCGGGGCGGGGCAGAGGGCCGGCCATACCAGCTGCAGTAGCACCATGACCGCCAACAGCACTATGCGGCGGCGACGGGTCTGCATGCACCACAGCAACAGCGGGAACACCAGGTACAGCAGCAAAATCACGCCCAGGAACCACTCCCCGATCTTGTAAAAGGTGGGTGTCACCGGGGCCAGGTAGCCGTCCAGCCCCAGCACCGAAAAAACCACCCGCCAGCGGGGAACCTGGGGATTGTTGCCGTGCAGAATCTCGCCGTAGAAAAACAGGGCAAAAAATCCCAGCCAGAAGGGCGGATACATAGCCGCCGCCCGGCCTGCCAGATAAGGCCGCCAGGCGAAACGCCCCCGCCACTGCAGGCAGAGCGCCGCGCCGGACAAAAGAAAGAACCAGGCCAGGCCCACTTCCACCCAGTCGGCCATGCCCCGGCCGATCAGCTGTACCGGTACGGCAAAACCCCGTCCGGCGGCCTCGATGCAGAAGTGGTAGCACAAAACCGGCAGTACGGCCCCCAGGCGTACCACATCCAGGCCGGGGCGGTAATGGGCAGGTAAGTTGGTCATAGCGATCCTCTTCACTTAAAAGTCCTTGCGCAGCATCGCCGCGTTGAGCGCTGCGCCCAGAAACAGCAGGTTGATGATGATGTCCAGCCACAGGATCATCAGGATGATGGCGGTCAGTGAGCCGTAAATGTAAGACAGCTTCCAGAAGTGCACGATATAATAAGAGAACAGGTTGGAGAACAGCACCCACCCGATGGTGGCGAAAGCTGCCCCGGGCAG
This sequence comes from Candidatus Gemmiger excrementavium, assembly GCA_019116485.1. Lineage (GTDB taxonomy): Bacteria > Bacillota > Clostridia > Oscillospirales > Ruminococcaceae > Gemmiger > Gemmiger excrementavium. The sequence goes on along the minus strand of DXBO01000132.1, from coordinate 10,068 downwards.
CTGGCTCCGCAGGGGGCGTTTGCCGCCCGGTACAAAGGTGTAGATCAGCAAAATCAGCACAAAGATCACCGGGATGGCGATCAGGTCGCTGAAGTTGATCCAGTGCTGAAAAAAAGCGATGACACCACGCCCGTAGGGCGAGGCGGAGAGCAGTTCGCTTAAAGGGCGGAAGATGGATCGCAGCCCCTGCAGCAGCAGGACCACCAGCAGCAGACCTTCAAACACCACAGTGTACAAAAGGGCCAGCAGCCGGTCATACAGCGTGAAACGGGCCCCGGGGGTCAGCCGCTGCAGCCCCCGCTGTACGGCGGACATGCCGCTGGAAGCGGAGAACAGCGTGGTGATAGCGGCAAAAGAGGCCACGAAGGTGGTGGACTGGGCACTCAGGCTGTAAAGCATCTCCAGCACGGTGTCCTGAATCTCAGGTACGTCGGGCAAAAACTGGTAGAGCAGATCGGCCAGGTCCAAAACAGAATACCAGGGCAGATGGTTGACCACCACCAGCACCCAGATCAGCAGCGGGAAGGACGCCATCAGCAAAAACAGAGTGGCGCACCCGGCAAAGATGGGCATGTTCTGGCCCAGAAAGGGGCCCAGCACCGCAAACAGAAATTCTTTGACGCGCTGCCTGTTCACTTTCATGTGGGGTCACGCCTCCCGGACGGCGGCCATGCCGCGTGTTATTTTTTCATTATAATATGCATTGCGCAGGAAATCAACGATAGAGGGCAAGGACTGTGCGCTTTGCCCCTTGCCAAACGGCAAAAAACCGCCTATAGTAAAATGGTAGGAATAATTCTGAGCGTTTGAACGCTTTTGCTTTAGAATAAGGAGTTGTAGCGCTATGCAAACACAAGCAACCACGGGGCGGCGCATTACCCTGCGGGGCGAACTGGCTCTGTTGGTGGCCGTCACCCTCAACAGCTTTGCCGTGGCCCTGACCGTGTACGCGGGGCTGGGTATCTCGCCGGTATCCAGCTTTCCCTACGCGGTGTCGCTGGTTTTTCCCTTCCTGACCCTGGGCACCTGGACCTACCTGTTCCAGGGGGCGCTGGTGCTTACCCTGATGATTCTGCGCCGGCGGTTTGTGCCCTCTTACCTGTTCAGCTTTGTGGTGGGCTTTGTGTTCGGCACCCTGCTGGATGTCTACGGCGCCTGGCTGCCCAACCTGCCCTTCACCCTGGGCTGGCGCATTGCCTATTTTGCCTTCAGCTGCCTGGTCATGGGGTTTGGCATCGCTCTGTCCAACCGGTGCAAGCTGCCCATCATCCCCACCGACCTGTTTGCCCGGGACCTGTCCGAGATTATCCATAAACCCTATGCCAACGTCAAGACCACCATGGACCTGACCTGTGTGGCCTTGTCGGTGCTGCTTACCGCCGGGGTGCTGGGCAACCTGCAGGGCATCGGCGTGGGCACCGTGGTGGGCGCCCTGACCTATGGCCGTATGGCGGGGTTCTACGGCGACCTGCTGGACAAAAAATTCGACTTTGTTTCGGTACTTTCTTCCCGGAAGGAAGCACTGTGAGTTTTTTCCTGGTCTGTATGGTTAAAAATATGTCAAAAACATCTTGCGCAAAATACGGTTTGTGCGTATAATAGAGTCAGGTCAATGGGGCAACTGCGCCCTGACAAAAACAAATGGATAACATATCGGGAGGAGCTTTTACTATGGGTTTGGGTAAAAAGACCATCGACGATCAAAACTACGCCGGCAAGCGCGTACTGGTTCGCTGCGATTTCAACGTCCCCATGAAGGACGGCGTCATCACCAACGACAACCGCATTAACGCGGCCCTGCCGACCATCCAGAAGCTCATCAAGGACGGCGCCAAGGTCATCCTGTGCAGCCATCTGGGCAAGCCGAAGAACGGCCCCGAGGCCAAGTTCAGCCTGGCCCCCGTTGCCGTGCGCCTGAGCGAGAAGCTGGGCCAGCCCGTCCAGTTTGCCGATGACGACGAGGTCGTGGGCGCCCAGGCCAAGGCCGCTGTTGCCACCATGAACAACGGCGATGTGGTGCTGCTGCAGAACACCCGTTTCCGCAAGGAAGAAACCAAGAACCTGCCCGAGTTCAGCAAGGATCTGGCCAGCCTGGCCGACGCCTACGTGGACGACGCTTTCGGCTCCTGCCACCGCGCCCACTGCTCCACCGCCGGTGTCACCGATTACATCCAGGACACCGCTGTGGGCTACCTGATGGAGAAGGAGATCAAGTATCTCGGCAACGCCGTCAACGATCCCGTCCGTCCCTTCACCGCCATTCTGGGCGGCGCCAAAGTCGCGGACAAGCTCAACGTCATCTCCAACCTGCTGGAAAAGGTCGACACCCTGATTATCGGCGGCGGCATGGCCTACACCTTCCTCAAGGCCCAGGGCTATGAGATCGGCAAGAGCCTGTGCGACGACAGCAAGATCGACTACTGCAAGGAAATGATGGCCAAGGCCGAGGCCAAGGGCGTCAAGCTGCTGCTGCCCGTGGACACCGCCTGTGTCAAGGACTTCCCCGATCCCATTGATGCCCCCGTGGACACCACCGTTGTGCCTGTCAACGCCATTCCCGCCGACATGGAAGGCTGCGACATCGGCCCCGAGACCATGAAGCTGTTTGCCGATGCCGTCAAGGCCAGCAAGACCGTGGTGTGGAACGGCCCCATGGGCGTGTTTGAGAACCCCACCCTGGCCGAGGGCACCCTGGCGGTTGCCAAGGCTATGGCCGAAAGCGATGCCACCACCGTTATCGGCGGCGGCGACAGCGCGGCGGCTGTGCAGCAGATGGGTCTGGGCGACAAGATGACCCACATCTCCACCGGCGGCGGCGCCTCTCTCGAGTACCTCGAGGGCAAGGAACTGCCCGGCATCGCCGTCATTCAGAACGCGTAAAAACCGCAGGGCGCGGCGGCAGGGCCGCCGCGCCCTTTTTGGGGTTTGTATAAAGACAGCCAACACCTGAAAGGAGTTTTACCCATGGATAAGCAGAATCGCAAAGCCATCATTGCCGGCAACTGGAAAATGAATATGACCCCCACCGAGGCAGGCCATCTGATCGACGCGCTGGTGCCCGCCGTGCAGGGCGCTGACTGCGAAGTGGTCATCTGCGTTCCCTACACCGACCTGTGTGTGGCTGTGGCCAAGTGCAGCGGCACCAACATCCATGTGGGCGCCGAGAACGTCCACTTCGAGAAGTCCGGCGCCTTCACCGGCGAGGTCTCTGCCGACATGCTCACCGACCTGGGCGTGGAGTATGTGGTCATCGGCCACAGCGAGCGCCGCCAGTACTTTGCCGAGACCGACGAGACCGTGAACAAGCGCACCCTGGCGGCCCTGAACGGCGGCCTCAAGCCCATCGTCTGCGTGGGCGAAAGCCTGGCCCAGCGTGAGCAGGGCGTCACCGAGGAACTGGTCCGCATGCAGGTCAAGATCGCTCTGGGCGGTGTCAGCGCCGAACAGCTGAAGAACGTGGTCATCGCCTACGAGCCTATCTGGGCCATCGGCACCGGCAAGACCGCCACCGCCGACCAGGCCCAGGAGGTCTGCGCCGCCATCCGCAAGGTGGTGGGCGAGCTGTACGGCGAGGAGGCTGCCAAGGCGCTGACCGTGCAGTACGGCGGCAGCATGAACGCCAAGAACGCTGAGGAACTGCTCAGCAAGCCCGACGTGGACGGCGGCCTCATTGGCGGCGCTTCCCTGAAGGCTGACCAGTTCGCCATCATCGTGGACGCGGCCAGCAAGGGCTGATCCATTCTTTCAACGCAAGGGGAGTACCGGCGGCCCGCCGCGGGCTGCCGGGTCCTCTTTTCTCAACCCATTGATTCTAAGGAGAACGCACTTTTATGAGCAAAAAACCTGTACTTCTGTGCATTATGGACGGTTTCGGCTGGACCCCCGACCAGACCTTCGGCAATGCCGTGACCGCCGCCAACAAACCCAACCTGGACAAGATTTTTGCCCAATACCCCATGACCACCATCGACGCTTCCGGTATGGCGGTGGGTCTGCCCGACGGCCAGATGGGCAACTCTGAGGTGGGCCACACCAACATGGGCGCAGGCCGTATTGTCTACCAGCAGCTGACCCTCATCACCAAATCCATCCGGGACGGTGAGATGGTCAAGAATCCCGTGCTGTACAACAACATGAAGAAAGCCATCGATGCCGGCAAGGCCATCCACCTGATGGGCCTGGTGGGTACCGGCGGCGTGCACAGCCATGCGGACCACTGGTTCGGCGTGCTGGATATGGCCAAGCACATGGGCGCCGACAAGGTGTTCCTGCACTGCATCATGGATGGCCGTGACACCGACCCCCACAGCGGCAAGGGCTTCCTGGCCGACCTGCAGGCCAAGCTGGACGAGCTGGGCATCGGCAAGATCGCCACCGTCACCGGCCGTTATTATGCCATGGACCGTGACAACAACTGGGACCGCGAGGAAAAGGCCTATGCGGCCTTTGTCTACGGCGAGGGCAACCGTGCCGCCGACGCCCAGGAGGCCATCGACGCCAGCTACGCCGCCGATGTGACCGACGAGTTTGTGGTGCCGGTCATCACCTGTGAGGGTGGCCGTGTGGAGAACGGCGACACCGTTATCTTCATGAACTTCCGCCCTGACCGTGCCCGCCAGATGACCCGTGTCTTCTGCGACGACGGCTTCAAGGGCTTCGAGCGCCGCGGCGGCCGTCTGCAGGTGAACTACGTCTGCATGGCCGAGTATGATGCCACCATGCCCAACTGCGAGGTGGCCTATCCGCCGGTGGAACTGAAAAACGTGTTGGGCGAGTACCTGGCTGCCAACGGCAAGACCCAGCTGCGCATCGCTGAGACTGAGAAGTATGCCCATGTGACCTTCTTCTTCAACGGCGGCGTGGAAGCCCCCTACGAGGGCGAGGACCGCAAGGTCGTTCCCAGCCCGAAGGTTGCCACCTACGACCTGAAACCCGAGATGAGCGCCTACGAGGTGGCCGATGAGTGCAAAGCCCGCATCGAGAGCGGCAAGTACGACGTTATCATCCTGAACTTTGCCAACTGCGACATGGTCGGTCATACCGGCGTGTTCGATGCCGCTGTCAAGGCCGTGGAGGCTGTGGACAAGTCGGTGGGCGAAGTGGTGGATGCTGTGCTGGCCCAGGGCGGCGTGGTCTTCCTGACCGCCGACCACGGCAACGCCGAAAAGATGGAAAACCCCGACGGCAGCGCTTTCACCGCCCACACCACCAATGTGGTGCCTTTTGTGGTCATCGGTGCCGGGGATGTGAAGCTGCGCCAGGGCGGCTGCCTGGCCGACATTGCCCCCACCATGCTGCCCTACATCGGCCTGCCCGTTCCTGAGGAAATGACCGGTAAGAGCATCATCGTGGAGTAACACACAGAGGCTATCCCGCCAAAAGCAAACGTGCCGCGGAACAGATGTTCCGCGGCACGTTTTTTTGCTGTATTAGGGGGAATCAGGCACCTGCCAGGGGGGCCAGCAGGGCGGCGGCCAGGTAGCACAGATACAGTGCCAGACAGGCGGCACCCTGCCAGCGGTAGAGCCGCCGCTTCAGCAGCGGAGGCAGCAGCAGCATCAGGGCCATAACGGCACAAATGGGAATGTCATAACTGCGGAACTGAGCGCCCACAGGCAGCCGTTCCCGGTACATCAGGCTGGACATGGGCAGTGCCAGCGTCAGGTTTAAAATGGCGCTGTTCAGCAGCTGTACCGGCAGCATGCCGGGCGGGTAGTAGCGGCACCGCTGGGAAAATCGCTTCCACAGGGAGCCGAATGGATGGTCCAGGGCCTCAGCCAGCAGGGGCAGGCAGAAGCCGAAGCTGATCAGGGTGGCCGCCCACAATGCCTGGATGGTGCCGGTCAGATTGGCCAGGGTGGCGGCACTGTACACCAGCGCCTGGGCACCTCCCGCCAGCAGTATCATGCCCAGTACCACACCGGCCAGATTTTTCAGGGCATTGAAAATGCTCATCACCGGGAATGCCATGGTGTGGGCGGTATATCCGCAGGCGGAGGGGTCACGGACAGCACCGGGGGCGGTGTCCACCGGATGGATGCCGATGGCCTCGCCCGCCTCACCATAGATAAAATGGTGCTGGTATACAATGCTGACCAGGATGAACACTACAAACAGGGCCATCAGCAGGCCGGTGCCGGTGTAGCTCAGGGAGCCGTCCCGCACAAACAGTGCCAGCACACCGCAGGCGGCCAGCAGCAGCAGACATTTGCGGCAGAACTCCCCCCGGTCCACCGTGACCCGGTGCCGGGGATGGAGCAGATACAGCGCCAAAGCCAGCCCCAGGTTGGTGACGGCCCCCGCCACGGCGGTGCCCACGGCCAGCGCCGTGATGGAAAGCCCGGCAGCCAAAAACGCCAGCATCAACTGGGGCAGCGCCAGGCAGAAGGGCGCCACGGTGCCGCCCACCACCCACATGGGCAGCCCGCACAGCGCGCAGCACCAGGTGGTGCACCGACCGGACAGACGGCTGCCCACAGCGGTGAGCACCAGGCCCAGGCCATAGACCAGCAATGTCAAAAACAGAACCGCCATAGAATCTTCACCGGAAACGGGGACAGCGCACCGCGCTGTCCCCGTGTTTGTTTTAGTAGGCTACGCCCCACACAACCATCTTGGTGGCAGGTTTGCCGCATACCGGGCAGACATCGCTCAGGTGTTCCTGGGCGAAAGGCATGCAGCGGCTGGACAGCCCGGCCTGCTCCTTCATGGCTTCCTCGCAGGCCAGATCACCGCACCACATGGTCTTGATGAACCCGGTGGAGGCAGCTGCCTTCTCCTTGATCTCATCCATGGTGGTGGCGCTCACGGTACGGGCTTCCCGGTTTTTCAGGGCACGGTCATACAGGTCCTTGCCCAGAGCTTTCAACGCAGCGGGAATCGCGGTGGCCAGTTCCTCAAACTTGACGAACTGCTTTTCACGGGTATCCCGGCGGACCAGCACGCACTGGCCCTGTTCGATGTCCCGGGGCCCCACTTCCAAGCGGATAGGCACGCCCTTCATCTCCCACTGGGCGAACTTCCAGCCAGGCTGCTTGTCGCTGTCGTCCAGCTTCACGCGGGCATATTTGCCGATCTCGGCGGCCAGCTCCCGGGTCTTTTCCAGTACGCCGGGCTTGTGGGCGGCCACCGGCACGATGACCACCTGCACCGGGGCAATGGCCGGGGGCAGGATCAGGCCGTCGTCGTCGCCGTGGGTCATGATGATGGCGCCGATCAGCCGGCTGGAAGCACCCCAGCTGGTCTGGAACGGGTACTGCAGCGTGTTGTCCCGCCCGGCAAAGGTCACGTCGTAGGCGCGGCTGAACTTGTCGCCAAAATAGTGGCTGGTGCCGCTCTGCAGGGCTTTGCCGTCCTTCATCATCGCCTCGATGGTGTAGGTGGCCTCGGCACCGGCAAACTTTTCTTTGTCGGTTTTGCGGCCTTTGAGAACGGGGATACACAGGTCCTGCTCGCAGAAATCTGCGTAGCAGTTCAGCTGCTGTTCGGTCTCGGCCTCGGCCTCGGCGGCGGTCTCATGGATGGTGTGGCCTTCCTGCCACCAGAATTCCCGGGTACGCAGGAAAGGACGGGTGGATTTCTCCCACCGCACCACGCTGCACCACTGGTTGTACAGCATGGGCAAATCCCGGTAGCTGTGCAGCACATGGCTGAAATGGTCACAGAACAGCGTCTCGCTGGTGGGGCGCACCGCAAGGCGCTCCTCCAGGGGTTCGCTGCCGCCCATGGTCACCCAGGCAACCTCAGGGGCGAAGCCGTTGACCAGTTCGCCCTCCTTTTTCAGCAGGCTCTCCGGCATCAGCATGGGCATGGCCACGTTTTCATGGCCGGTGGCCTTGAACCGGGCATCCAGATTTTTCTGGATATTCTCCCAGATCGCATAGCCGTAGGGACGCAGCACCACAAAGCCCTTCACGCTGGAATACTCTACCAGTTCGGCCTTGGTGCAGATATCGGTGTACCACTGGGCGAAATCGACTTCCTGGGCGGTGATCGCTTCCACCATTTTTTTCTTATCGCTTGCCATGTTTACTCCTTCACGTTTTGCAGCCCGTTTTTACAGCCGCTCCTCCAGATACCCGACCACGTCGCCCACAGTGTGGAACAGTTCAATGTCCTCGTCGGGGATATCCACACCGAACTCGTCGGACAGGGTGGTGATCATGTCGATGACGTCCAGGCTGTCGGCACCGAAATCATTTACGATGTCACTGTCGGGGGTGATCTTTTCGGGATCGACTTCCAGCTGGTCGGCCAGATAATCGCGGATGCGTACAAAAACTTCGGAATCCATAGGGGTACTCCTTTACATACAAATATTCATTAAATATATAGCGTATCTGTAGACAGATGTCAAGGGGATGGGACAAAAAACGGCGGCGGGCCGGTGCTGACTGTGCGGGGGACTGCATAGGATGGCGGGGGAGTGATGCGTATGAAACTTCGGTTCACCAAAATGCAGGGGGCCGGCAACGACTACATCTATCTGGATTGCCGGCAGACCGGCCTGCCGCCTGACCCGCCGGCCCTGGCGCGGCAGTTGTCCCGGCGGCGTTTTTCGGTGGGAGCGGACGGGTTGATCTGTATCGGCCCGCCGCTGCTGGCCGATGCCGACGCCGCCATGTACATCTGGAATGCCGACGGCAGTGAGGGGGCTATGTGCGGCAACGGCGCCCGGTGTGTGGCGGAATATCTGTACACCCACGGTGTGGACAAAGCGCTCATCGAACTGGATACCCCCGGGGCGGGGCGCAAGACGCTGCTCCGCACAGGGGAACAAATGTGGCAGGCCGGGATGGGGAGATTCTCCACCCGGGCAGAAGACCTGCCCGCCGTGGGGCTGGGAGCGGGGCCGCTGCTGGATGTACCATTGGTGGTGGCGGGGCGGTCCTGGCGGGTACACTGCCTGAGTATGGGCAACCCCCACTGTGTGGTGCTGTGCGACAAAACGCCGCCTACCGGCGGAGCACTGGCGGCCTGGGGCCGCGCGCTGGAGCGGCATCCGGCATTTCCCCGGCGCACCAATGTGGAATTTGTACGGTATTACGGGGAAACTTTGCTGGATGTCACGGTGTGGGAGCGGGGCAGCGGTGCCACGCTGGCCTGCGGCACCGGGGCCTGCGCGGCGGCAGCGGTGCTGGTGCTGCGGGGCCAGTGTCCCCGGGAGCAAGAAATATCGGTGCGGCTTCCGGGGGGCACGTTGATGGTCACGGTATTGGCGGATGACACGGTACTTCTCTCCGGTCCGGCCCGGGCTGTGTTTACAGGAGAGGTAGAGGTGTAAGGGTTTCGCTTTACAGCGATAAAACAGACTGCTATAATAAGGATGTTTTAAAAAGGAGGAAATTCCGAATGCTGCGACAAAAACTGCATGCGGTCCTGTTCGTTCCGGGAGAACGGAAAAGTGACCGCTTTTTTCGGTGGCTGCCCTGGATTTGGCTGGTGACGGCGTATTGCGTCACCATGGGGGTGCTGTGCCTGCACGGGCGGGCCTATATCGACAGCGATATGGCCAGCGAGATGCTGTTGGCGGATTTGCTCAACCGAGAAGGCGGCTTACTGTCCACTAGCTGGTGGTATTCTACCGAACTGAGAGTGTTTTGTTTGCAGCCTTTTTATCGCATCGGACTAATGGTCTTTCCAAAGGACTGGTATGCGGCCCATATGGTGGGGCAAGGACTTTGCATGCTGGTGCTGTTGGCAGCCTACCTTTATGTGGGCCATGGTTTAGGTTTGAAAAGCTGCGGTGCCTGGGGGGCGGGGGCCCTGGCCTGTCCGTTTGGGGCTTGGTATCTATGGTATGGGCCTTTCGGTGGATTTTATCTGCCACATATGATCTGGACATTGCTAGCCCTGGGGGCAATATTGCATCTCGCATACCATAAGAGTACCAAACTTCGCGTGCTGCAATGGCTGGTGCTGCTGGGAACCAGTATGATCTCAGGGTTGAATGGTATCAAAGGCTTGATGGGATTTTTTCTGCCGATGTTGGTGGCGGCGGTACTTGCAGCGGGATTGCAATGGCATCTGGAACCGCAAAAAATGCCATATCGGGAATGTTGGGTGCTG
>DXBO01000131.1 GCA_019116485.1 Candidatus Gemmiger excrementavium | reverse complement strand
TGACGGCAAATCGCGCACTCGCCGCTATGCGTCTCGCACACAATTTGCCGCCAAATTTCCCTGGAGGTGTCTGCACCGGTCGGCACATGTCCGCCGGTGCAGACGTTTTTATGCTTTTTCGACAGTCTCAGCCCCGCCGGAAACCCCGGCGGGGTTGGCAACAGAATTTACACGGAGCGGAACCCTTTGCCCACGATCTCGCTGCTGTTGACGATGGTAATGAAAGCGTGGGGGTCGTGCCGCCGCACAAAACGGCGCAGATGCTGGGCCTGGCTGCGGGTCAGCACCGTCATCAGCACCCATTTTTCCTCGTGGGTGTAGGCGCCCTCCGCCCGCTCCTCGGTGGCGGAGCGCTTGAGTTCCTTGACGATGAAATCCCGTACCGGGCCGGGGTCGGTGGTGACCACGGTGCAGACCTTGCGCAGGTTGATGCTCTCGATGGCGCCGTCCACCACAGTGGTCTTGAGCACCATACCCAGGATGCAGTACAGCCCGGTGGCGGGGCCGTACAGGTAGGAACCCACCAGTACAATGGCCAGGTCACTGACCAGCAGGGCGCGGCCAATCTCCAGGCTGGTGTACTTGTGCAGGATCATGGCCACGATGTCGGTGCCGCCGGTGGAAGCACCGATGTTGAACACAATGGCGCTGCCCACCGCGGGCAGGATGACGGCGTAGCACAGTTCCAGAAACACGTCGTTGGTCAGGGGCGCGGTCAGGGGCCATATCTCCTCACAGACACTGACATAGAAAGACAAAGCGAAAGAGGAATAGATGGTCCACCCCATGGACCGGATGCCCAGGAAAGCAAAGCCCAGCAGTACCAGTGCCGCGTTGACCACCCACATGAAGAAACCTACGTTCCATTGGGGGAACAGCGTTGACAGGATGATGGAAAGGCCCGACGTGCCGCCGAAAGCAAAGTGGTTGGGCGTTTTGAACAGGGCGATGCCCATGGCCGTGGCGATGAGCCCGGCATTGAGCAGACCGAAGAACTGCGCGTTCTCCACCAGCTGTTTCCGGGTAGGGCGCTGCCGCAAAAAAGAAGGAACTTCCATGATCTCTCCCCCGCTGTCAGAATGTCAGGTTGCCGAATTCCGAGAGCCGCAAACTCTCGTTGTGCTGTTCGGCCCAGTTGATGCTCCAGGAGCTGCCGAACAGCAGCAGGTGGTTGCCCTTCAGGTCCTCGATGGGGCGGGTGTCGCTGGTCAGGTCCAGATGTTTGGGGTCCACTTCGTCGGGGTCGTTCAAAATCCAGCGCAGGTGCTCATAGGGCAGCTGCTGCATGCGGATGTCCACGTTGTACTCGTTTTTCAGGCGGTATTCCAGCACTTCCAGCTGCAGCACGCCCACCACGCCCACGATGACTTCCTCCATGCCGGAACCCAGGTCGCGGAAGATCTGGATGGCGCCCTCCTGGGCGATCTGCTCCATCCCTTTGACGAACTGCTTGCGCTTCATGGTGTCCACCTGGGTCACCCGGGCAAAATGTTCCGGGGCAAAAGTGGGGATACCCGCAAACTGCACATGGGGCTTGCCGGTGCACAGGGTATCGCCGATGGAGAAGATGCCCGGATCAAACAGGCCGATGATATCGCCTGCGTAGGCTTCGCTGACAATGGCCCGGTCATCGGCCATCAGGCTGGTGCCGGTGGCCAGTTTGATGTTCTTGCCCTCCTGTACGTGGAAAGCATCCATGCCGCGTTCAAACTTGCCGCTGCAAATGCGCAGGAAAGCGATGCGGTCCCGGTGGTTCTTGTTCATGTTGGCCGGGATTTTGAACACAAAACCGGAGAAATTTTCGGCGCAGGGGTCCACCAATTCGCCGGTCAGGGAATCCTTGCGGGGCAGCGGGGTGGGGGTCAGGCGCAGAAACTCTTTCAGGAAGGGCTCCACGCCAAAGTTGGTCAGCGCCGAGCCGAAGAACACCGGCGAAAGTTCGCCGTGGTGCACGGCCTCCAGGTCAAATTCCTCCGTCGCACCGTCCAGCAGTTCAATGTCGTCGGCCAGCTTCTGGTGGTTTTCGGCGCCGATGAGGGTGTCCAGCGCAGCATCGCCCAGCTCGGCCTCGATCTCTTCCACCATTTTCACGCCGTTGGCGCGTCCGTCGCCCTCAAAGGCCAGCACCCGGCGGGAACCCCGGTCAAACACGCCTTTGAAGCCCTTGCCGCAGCCGATGGGCCAATTCATGGGGTAGGTCTTGATGCCCAGAATCTGCTCGATGTTCTCCATCAGTTCAAAGGGGTCCCGGGCTTCCCGGTCCATCTTGTTGATGAAGGTGAAGATGGGGATGTGGCGCAGCGTGCAGACCTTGAACAGTTTGATGGTCTGGGCCTCCACGCCCTTGGCAGCATCGATGACCATGACGGCGGAGTCCGCCGCCATCAGGGTGCGGTAGGTGTCCTCGCTGAAATCCTGGTGGCCGGGGGTGTCCAGGATGTTGATGCACTTGCCCTGGTAGTTGAACTGCAGCACCGAGGACGTGACCGAGATGCCGCGCTGCTTTTCGATGTCCATCCAGTCGGACACCGCGTGCTTGGCGCTCTGTTTGCCTTTGACCGAGCCGGCGGTCTGGATGGCGCCCCCGTACAGCAGCAGTTTTTCCGTCAACGTGGTTTTACCGGCGTCCGGGTGCGAGATGATCGCAAAGGTACGCCGGCTTTCGATTTGTTCGCGCAATGATGCCATGCAATAAAACTCCTTGTCCTTTACAGAAATGTGACTCTTGTTCAAACTAAGCAGGTCACATGGGGGCACACTCCTCTACTTTACATACCGTACCTTATCATACATGGTTTTGCGGGGAATTGCAACGGGAATTTTCGCGTGCTATAATGGGAAAAACACAGCCGAAGGAGGCTCCGCCATGCAGCCGCTCAAACTTGCCATCCTCTCCACCAGCCGTATTGTGGAGGAATTTTTACAGCACCTGCCCGAAATGCCCGAAGTTTCGGTACGGGCGCTGTGCTGCCGCCCCCAGAGCGGGGACAAAGCCCGGGCCTGGGCCGCGCAGTACGGTATCCCCGCCGTTTATACCGACGAGGCCGCCTGCTACGCCGCAGGCGGGTTCGACGCCGTCTATATCGGCACCGCCAACCACCTGCACTACGGCGCAGCCCGGCGGGCACTGGCTGCGGGCTATCATGTGATTCTGGAAAAGCCCTTTACCGGTACCGCCGCCGAGGCCCGGGACCTTTACGCCCTGGCTGACGAAAAAGGCGTATTGCTGCTGGAGGCCATCACCACCTACTACCTGCCCCAGTTCGCCTTTCTGCAGCGGGAACTGGAAAAGGTCGGCCCGGTGCGGGGGGCCATGGCCAGCTTCTGTGCCCGCAGCCGCCGGTACGACGATTTTCTGAACGGCATCTGGAACACGACCTTTGACCCGGCCTGTCAGGGCGGCGCCCTGGGAGATATGAACGTCTACAACCTGCACCTGCTGGTAGGGCTGCTGGGGATGCCGAAGCGGGCCGAATACCGCCCCAGCCGTGCTGAAAACGGTATTGACACAGCAGGGATGGCCCTGCTGGATTACGGGGATGTGACCGCTGCCGCCCTGGCCGCCAAAGACAGCGACAGTGTCAACGGTGCGGTCATTCAGGGCCCCGGCGGCCGCCTGGTGGTGGAAGGCGGCACCAACGCCATGCCGGTGGTTTACAGCGTTGCCGGCGGGGTGCGGGGCGGGGGGACCCGCACCGACGGCCCGGCAGGTGACCGTTTCCGCATGGCCTATGAGTTTGCGGAGTTTGCCCGCATTATTGCCGAAAAAGATACCGCCGCCGAGAAAACGGCCCGGGCCCGCACCCTGGCCGTGATGGACTTGCTGGACACCCTGCGCCAAAACGCGGAGTAAGCCCGGGAGCCGGTGTATAATTTTCTTCCTGCCGTCCCAAACTAGAGGCATACACAAAATTTGCCGTAAAGGACGGGGGAAGATGAACCATATCAAAGCATTTTTTCGGGAGAAAGGGCTCTACCTGATCTGTCTGGCGCTGGTGTTTGCCGCCACAGCGGCGGGAATTCTGGCGCTGCGCAGCGTGGTGAACAACCTGGCGGGCATTACCCGCCAACAGGACCTGCAGGAGGACAGCACATGGGACCAACCGGATACCACCGTGACCAACCCGGCCAGCGATGTGCCGGAACCGACCTCCGCGCCCTCAGCCGCGCCCTCTGCGCCGGCATCATCCTCTGGGGCGCAGTCCGGGTCTTCCGCTGCATCGTCCGCACAGGCCGCTGCTGCCGCGCCGTCCGCATCGCCTGCGGGTTCCTCGGCTTTGTGGCAGACCAAACCGCTGGCGGAATTCAGTGGTAACGAGCTGGTCTATAACGAGACCCTGGCCGACTGGCGCACCCACAACGGCGCCGACTACGCCGCCGACCCGGGCGACGAGGTGACGCCGGTCTGTGCGGGCAAAGTCACCACTGTGGACCAGGACGCCCTGTGGGGCGGCGTGGTGGAAATCACCGATGCCGACGGCGGGGTGTGGCGCTACTGCGGCCTGACCGATGTAAAAGTGAAAGCGGGGGAAAGCATTACCGCTGCCGACACCCTGGGCGCGGTGGGAAGCATCCCCGCCGAAGCCCATGTCGAGCCGCACATGCACTTGGAATATCTGAAAGAAGACAAATATCAGGACCCGGCGGTTGCGGATGAATAACAGTGCATGCCGGCAGGGACTGTAAGATATCCGCGGCGGTATGCTGGTTATAGAAATTGCCAAAGAAGAGGGACGGTCACGTGTGATCGTCCCTCTTTTTGTTGTACAAATACTTTTGGGGGATAGTTTACCGCCGGTTGCCCCAGCCTGTGAACGTAGAAGGAGAGAAAACCTTTTGGAGTGACCTGTTGACATACGATATACTGTGTGGTACGATGTATATATAGGAGGCACAGTACATGAATATTGACGACTGGAAGACCCAGATCAAACGGGGAACGCTGGAATTCTGCATCCTGCTGATGATTCGGCAGAAACCTTCTTATGGGTACGAAATCATCAGTACGCTGGAACATTACCCAATTCTGGCGGTCAAGGAAAATACCATTTATCCACTGCTGCGCAGGCTGCTCAAGGAAGGTTATATTTCCTCCACCTGGAAGGAGAGTACCGAAGGATTGCCGCCCCGGAAATATTATGCGTTGACCGGGCAGGGGCAGGATTACCTGGAAGCCATGGGAAAAGAATGGGACAATCTGCTTGCCACAATCGAAGCGATCAAAGGAGTGTAACACAATGGAAAAGCAACTGAACAACTACCTGGAACAGATCGAAAAATACCTCAAGCCGCTGCCGGTATCTGAGCGGGTGGATATCGTGCAGGAAATCAAAAGCGAGATGCAGGAACTGCAGGCTGCCGGGCAGACGCCGGAACAGATTTTGGCCCGGTTGGGGAACCCTAAGGAGTTGGCCCGGGCCTACCTGGGGGACATGATCGCGCAAAGCAGCGGATTCAGCTGGAGCCGGCTGGCGGCGCTGTGTGCTTTTTACAGCGTAACCGGTTTTTCGGGATTGGTGGTCATCCCCACGCTTGTGATTTGTGCGCCGGTATTCCTGCTGTGCGGCATCATTACGCCGCTGTTGGGAGCGCTTAAGGCGGTGGATGTGGCGTTGGGTCTGCATATCCCTTATGTTCAGTACATCGGCATTGCCGGCATCCAGAACCCGGCTCTGGTATTTGTCCTTTGCCTTGCGATGGGCCTGGCGCTCTGCGCTCTGGGGTATGGATGCTGGAAGTTGCTGGTGGGCTATATACAATCGGTCAGCCGCATCAAACGCATGTTGGAAACCTGAACCATTCCAGGCGCCGCATTGATTCAGCGAAGCAGAACAACCACAGCCCCGGTCCATTGGCAAGGACCGGGGCTGTGGTTGCTGCGGGGGGGGGGGG
>DXBO01000130.1 GCA_019116485.1 Candidatus Gemmiger excrementavium | reverse complement strand
TATCCAGCCCTCCGGCTGTATCGGTTGAGCAAAAGTCAGCGTGGGATTGATGTGGTATCTTTATCTAAGTGAACCCCCGCGCTCCCAGCGGCTCACCGCTTTGTCGGTCACATGCAGCTGTTCCGCCAAGGCGCTTTGGGTCAGACCTCTGGCTTTGCGTGTCTCAGCCAAAAATAGGCCGAATGCCTTTGCATCCATAGAAAAGCCCCCTTTTGTGGTAAAAGCATAACACGGAGCTGCTGCAAAGTAAACCGATGATTCGTTTACAAGCGATGATACGACAAAAGGACGGGAAACTTCCCGCCCTTTTCCTCTTGCTTCAGAAAATTCCCAGCCCGCTGAGCAGCGTCTTGAGCCCGATCAAGATCAGCACGATACCGCCCACCCGCTCGGCGGGGGCACGGTAGCGGCAGCCGAATACCGCCCCCGCCTTGACCCCGGCGGCAGACAGCAGGCAGGTGACTGTGCCGATCAGCGCGGCAGCCGGCAGAATCTGCACCTGCATGGCCGCAAAGCTGACCCCCACGGCAAAGGCGTCGATGCTGGTGGCCAAGGCCAGCGGCAGCATGGCTTTGGCAGAAAAATCATCGTTGAGGGTCTCTTCCTCGCCAAAGCTCTCCTTGACCATATTGGCACCG
Organism: Candidatus Gemmiger excrementavium; assembly: GCA_019116485.1. GTDB lineage: Bacteria > Bacillota > Clostridia > Oscillospirales > Ruminococcaceae > Gemmiger > Gemmiger excrementavium. The sequence continues at coordinate 7,320 of DXBO01000130.1, read as the reverse complement.
ATGATGACCAGCAGTGCAAAGGCTACCCAAGGCCCGAATTTTGTCAGCAGTGCGGAAAAACGATCCCCCAGAAAATACCCCAGTGCGGGCATCAGTGCCTGGAACCCGCCGAACCAGAGCCCGCAGAGCAGGGCGTGTTTCGGCTGTACCCGGCATACCGAAAGCCCCTTGCAGATGGACACCGCAAAGGCATCCATGGACAGGCTGACGGCGATCAGAATCAGGTCGAACAATGTCATTTTCAATTGCCTCCGTTTCGTGCAGGGAAACAAAAAAGACCTACCTGTCCCGCCCGAAAGCGGAACAGGTAAGTCTCGTCATTTCAAGTCAAGCCAGAGCCTGGCGGCTCATTATGTTGGCAAAACTGCGCCGCGGCTGCTCTTCCGCTGCGCCGACTACTCCCTTACATTGCCAGTATCTTACCACGTCCCGTTCCCCTTGTCAAGAAAGAAAGGCGCCCAGTCAGGGGCCCTTGCGCATCGGCTTGTTTTAGAGTACAATAGTCACAAACAAACACCGGGGGAAATCTGTATGCAGTATAAAGTTCTGGCACTGGACCTGGACGGCACGCTGACCAACAGCGACAAGATCATTACGCCGCGCACCAAGGCGGCCCTGCAGGAAGCGGCGCGCCGGGGCGTGTGCATCGTGCTGGCCAGCGGGCGGCCCACCGTGGGCATTCAGCCGCTGGCCCGGGAACTGGAACTGGAAAAATACGGCGGTTGTATCCTGAGCTACAACGGCGGCAAGATCATCGACTGCCGCACCGGCCACACGCTGGTGCAGCATGCTTTCCCGCCGGACCTTATTGAGCCGGTGTGCACCTTCAGCCGCTACTGGAATGTGGTGCCGCTGACCTATGATGCCAACGGCATCGTGACGGAAAACGCCGACAGCCCCTATGTGCAGGAGGAGGCCCGCATCAACAAAATCCCGGTGCGTCAGGTGGAAAACCTGCCCGCCGAGATACAGTACCCCATCAACAAGCTGTTGCTCACCGGCGATCCGGTGGATATGCCCCATGTGGAGGAACTGATGCAGCAGGAATTTGCCGGCAAGCTGTCCATCTACCGGTCTCAGCCCTTTTTTATCGAGACGATGCCGCTGAACGTGGAGAAGGCGGCCTCGCTGGAACTGCTGCTGCGCAGCAAGGGGCAGACGGCAGCCAGCCTGATGGCCTGCGGCGACGGCTGGAACGACCTGCCCATGATCCGTTTTGCCGGGCTGGGAGTGGCCATGGGCAACGCCCAGGCACCGGTCAAAACCGCCGCCGACGTACTCACCGCCGACAATGACCACGACGGGGTAGGCCTGGCTGTGGAAAAATACATTTTGAACGAGGAGGGCTGATCTGTGAACCTGATCGTATTTGATCTGGAATGGAACATTGGCTACCAGCCCCGGACCTTTGCCTACCATGGCGCCGAACTGACGCTGCGGGGCGAGATCATCCAGATCGGCGCGGTGCGCATCAATGAGCGGGGCGATGTGCTGGATACCTTTGAAATCAACCTGCGACCCCGTATCTTCCGCAAGCTGCAGCACCATATCGCCAAGGTGACGGGGCTTTCCCAGGGGGACCTGGATGCCGGCGTGCCTATGAAACAGGGGCTGCAGAAATTTCTGGACTGGGCGGGTCCCGACGCCGAACTGGCCGAGTGGGGTCTGGACGATGTGCCGGTGCTGAAACAGAACCTGTTCCTGGTGGGGTTGGATGAGTCCTGGCCCGCCCGTTGGTATGACCTGCAGCGCATCTTTTTGCAGACCTATCCCCGCAAGGAAGGGGAGGGCATGACGCTGGAGAGCGTGGTGGAGCGCCTGGGTATTCCCAAAGAGGAACCCTTCCACAATGCCCTGGACGATGCGCTGTATACGGCGCAGATCTGCCGCAGGCTTCCCCTGGCCGAAGGGCTGGCCACCTATCCCACCGAGGAGGAACTGCTGCGGGAGGCCCTGCTGGGCACAGACAAGACTGCCCGGGATGTGCGGGTATTCATGGAACGCCTGGAACATGACGACTACCGCAATGCGCCGGAACTCAACGCGGTGGACTGCCCCGAATGCGGCGCCCGCCTGACCCACGACGAGGTATGGCTCAAGCGGGGCAACACCGGGTATTTTACCCGCAGCGAATGCCCCTACTGCGGGCACTGGTATGTGCGGTTCAAGCTCAGCCGGCGGGATGGGCTGCACTGGAGTTTTGCCCGCTGCACCGAGCCCGCCACCCCCGAGATGGATGCCCGCTGGAAAAAGCAGCGTGCCGCCTTTGTGGAACGCCTGAAACGCCGCCAGGAACGCTCCCAGGAATAACACAGGATATGCAAAGCGCCCCGGCTTTTGCCGGGGCGCTTTGGTGTACACAGGCCGGCGCAGAAACGCGCCGGCCTGCCTGGATCAGTAGGTTATGATGATACCCTGGTCCTGAGCATAGAAGCTGCACAGGCCGGAACAAGGGTGGATGCGGATAGGGGCGTCGGGCCATTTGGCGTGGATGCCATGCTCCAGCAGCTTGGCGGCATTGACGTTGTTGCATTCACTGATGAACACCGGGTGCACGCCGTCGTACTTGTCGTCGTCCATCTGTTCCAGAATTTTGGCCAGTACCCGGGTCTCGCCCCGGGTCTTGAAGAAGAAGTCGATCTTGCCGTCGCTGGTGCGGCGGCCCAGCACACGCATGTTCAGCCGCCCGGCGATGAAGCCAACCACCTTGCTGACCCGTCCGTTTTTGGCCAGGTTGTCAAAGCTGGCCAGCGAGAACAGGATATGGGTGGTCTCTGCAAATTTTTTCAAGGCAAAACATACATCGTCAAAGCCAAGCCCCTGGCCGATGAGTTTGTTGGCCAGCTCGGCGGCATCGCCCAGGGCGCCCGCACAGCTCAGCGTGTCCAGAATGAAGATGTTTTTCTCGGGGTGTTCTTCCAGCACCATCTCCCGGGCGGAACGCGCGGCGTTGTAACTGCCGGAAAGGTTGCTGCTGATGGTGATGGCAATCACATTGTCGGCTTTCAGGAAATATTCAGCCCATTCCTCGGGGCTGGGGCAGGAGGATGTGCTGGCCCCGTTGTAATCGGTCATGGCCTGCAGCATCTGGCTCACGTTGAGCGTCGGCAGGTCCACATACTCGCGTTCACCAATACGGATTTTAAAGGGCACCAGTGCAAACTGTACCCCGGCGGACGGGTGCTGCAACTCCCGGATCTCACAGGAAGTATCCGATACGATCATCCACGCCATAAAGCAGCGCCTCCTTACCTTTGCGGTACTCTGTTTATCTTTACTATAATTATAGGGGGCGGCGGGAAAAGCGTCAAGTAAAACATTTGGCGCCTGGCTTTTGTAAAAGATTGTGCGCCCCCTTGCCGCCGCCTTGTAAACGCGGTATAATGGGAACAATCGCAGAATCCATTTACACAGCAGGAGAGTTGCATGGCTGATTTTTATACCTATCGCAATGAATATGCCAATCGCCGCCGCAAGCGGCGGGTGGTGCTGGCTTTGATCGTGCTGTTGGCGCTGTTGTGCGCCGGTGCCGGTTGGTACTGGATGCAGCACCGCCCGGCAGAGACAGACCCCGCTCAGGCGGATGCCGTGGCAGCCGAACCTACCGCCACCCCGGCGATGACCCAGGCCCCCACCCCGGAACCGCCGCAGACCGGCGCCGAACCCCGGCGCATCGTACAGGCGGTGGACACAGCGGTGTGGGACACCTCGGCTGCTGTGGAGCAGACCATCGATACGGAGTACCTGAATACCGACCACCGCATGATCGGCGTACCCATGCTGGGCACCGTGACCAACAGCTATTTTGACACGGTTACCTTTGTGGGGGACAGCATCGCCTCGGGCCTGGGCATCTACCAGACCGGCTATCCCAATGCAAAGTACGCCACGTATATCAGCGCGGGTGTCAACAGTTTCGTCAACAACGCCTCCATGAATAATGCCGTGACGAAAGTCAGCGAGACCCCCATGGAGACCATTGTGGCCAGCCAGCCGGATTATGTGTATATTCTGGTGGGCACCAACAACCTGGTCACCCAGGGCAATGAGGAAAGCTTCATTGCTTACTATGAGCGTTTTATTGACATGCTGCGGGAACAGCTGAACCCCGGCGTGATCCTGTACATCCAGGCCATTCCCGGTGTTCAGGAAACCGTTGTCCAGACCAAGCCCGGCTTGGACAACGCCCGCATTGCCACCGTCAACGACCTGCTGGCCAACCTGGCGCTGCGCAAAGGCTGCTATTTTGTCAATATCCGTGAGGCGTTGACCAACCCGGCGGACGGCAGCCAGATTGATGAATACCAAACCAGCGACGGTGTTCACTTCAGCCCTTCGGGTTACCGCGTCTGGGCGGAATATCTGGCCACCCATACCGTGTGGAACCGCCGCAGCCAGTACAGCGGTCAGAACCCCTACTACATCTACGGCGCATAATACTGAACAACCCCCGTGCAAGGTGTAAAAAGTACCTTGCATGGGGCTTTTTTGTACAACGGTACAACAATACGGCACACATTGTGTCGAAGTTGCACAAATCGCCAAAGGGGCACGGTAAAATTTTAGCGGTTTATTACAGAAAAACCTTGAAATTCATGCACGAAACAGGTAATATAGAAATAGCTAAAAACTAGGGCGGGTCTAAACATCCGTCCAAAAGGGGAGATTACGTTGAAGCAAGGCAAACAGACGCCCAAAAGTTCTGACTTGCCCATTTATTTGTTCAAGCAGGGCAACAATCAGGAGGCATACCGCTACTTTGGCGCGCATCTGTGCGAGCAGGATGGCCAGGCCGGCGCAGTGTTCCGCGTATGGGCGCCGCACGCCAACGCAGTCGCAGTAGTGGGTGACTTCAACAACTGGGCGCCGGGCGACCACCCGATGCATAAAGTTACCGACGGCATCTGGGAGCTGTTTATTCCCGGCATCAAAGAATACGACGTTTACAAATACTGCATCACCACCGCAGCCGACGAACTGGTCTACAAGGCCGATCCCTATGCTTTCCACACCGAGACCCGCCCCTCCAACGGCAGCAAAGTCTACGACATCGAGGGCTATTCCTGGGGCGATGAGGCGTGGAACAAGGCGGAAGAAAAGAAGGACATCATCAATGGGCCCATGTCCATCTATGAGCTGCAGGCCGGCAGCTGGAAGATGAAGGACCCCGAGAACGGTGTACCCTACAACTACTCCGAACTGGCCGACGAACTGGTGCCCTACATAAAAGAAATGGGCTACACCCATGTGGAACTGCTGCCCATCACCGAGTATCCCTTCGACGGCAGCTGGGGTTACCAGGTCACGGGCTACTTTGCCCCCACCAGCCGGTACGGCACCCCCAAAGACTTTATGGCCTTTGTGGATAAGCTGCACCAGGCCGGCATCGGCGTCATTCTGGACTGGGTGCCTGCCCACTTCCCCAAGGATGCCTACGGCCTGTACATGTTTGACGGCGCCCCCTGCTACGAGGACCCCAACCCCCGCCGCGGTGAACACAAGGAATGGGGCACCATGGTCTTCAACTATGGCATGAACGAGGTGGCCAGCTTCCTGATCTCCAGCGCTATGTTCTGGATCGAGAAGTACCATGTGGACGGTCTGCGCGTGGACGCTGTGGCCAGCATGCTGTATCTGGACTACAACCGCCGTGACGGCGAGTGGGAACAGAACTGCAAGGGCGGTAAGGAAAACCTGGAAGCCATCGCTTTCCTGCAGAAGCTGAACACCGCCATCCTGAGCCGGTATCCCCACAAGATGATGATCGCCGAGGAATCCACTGCCTGGCCGCTGGTCACCAAGCCCGCGGCGGACGGCGGCCTGGGCTTCAACTTCAAGTGGAACATGGGCTGGATGAACGACATGCTCAGCTACATGAAGACCGATCCGCTGTTCCGGGCCGGCAACCACGGCAAGGTCACTTTCAGCTTCTTCTACGCTTTCAGCGAGAATTTCGTGCTGCCCATCAGCCATGACGAGGTGGTTCACGGCAAGTGCAGCCTCATCAACAAGATGCCCGGTGACTATGAAGAAAAGTTCGCCAACCTGCGCACCTTCTACGGCTATATGACGGCGCATCCCGGCAAGAAACTGCTCTTCATGGGCCAGGAGTTCGGCCAGTTCATCGAGTGGGACGAAAAGAAACAGCTGGACTGGATGCTCCTCGGGTACGAAAAGCACCAGCAGCTGCAGGCTTATGTCAAAGACCTGAACCATTTCTACCGCGACACCCCCGCCCTGTGGCAGGTGGACTACAGCTGGGAAGGCTTCCAGTGGATCGTGCCGGATGACAACCAGCAGAGTGTTATCGCTTTCCTGCGCCGCGACGCCGCCGGCAAGATGCTCATGGTAGTGTGCAACTTCAACCCGGTGCTACGCAAGGACTACCAGATGGGTGTGCCGAATCCCGGCAGCTACAAGGAAATCCTCAATTCCGATGATCCCAAGTACGGCGGTTCCGGCGTGACCAACGGCACGGTGCGCAGCAAAAAGGGGGAAAAGCACGGCTTTGAGCAGTATGTCTCGCTGACCTTGCCGCCGCTGTCCACCCTGTACTTCCAGGTGCCCGCTGCCCGTAAGCCCCGGGCCAAGAAAGAGGAGGAGGCCGAGGCCAAACCTGCGGCCAAGACCAAAAAGGCCACCGCGGCCAAAGCGGCCCCCAAGCGCACCCGCACCACCAAAGCCAAACCGCAGGCTTGAACCTGCGTGATGGATAAAACAGTTAAATAATGGCGTAAGCCAGAATTTTAAGGGGAGAAATCTTATGGCAAAAGAAATGATCGCAATGATCCTGGCCGGCGGCCAGGGCTCGCGCCTGTACGCGCTGACCCAAAAGCTCGCCAAGCCTGCGGTACCCTTCGGCGGAAAGTACCGTATCATCGACTTTCCGCTGTCCAACTGTGTCAATTCCGATATTGACACCGTTGGTATCCTGACTCAGTATCAGCCGCTGGTCCTCAACGAGTATATCGGCAACGGCCAGCCCTGGGACCTGGACCGTCTGCACGGCGGTGTTCATGTGCTGCCCCCTTATCAGCAGGCCACCGGTTCTGACTGGTACAAGGGCACGGCCAACGCCATCTACCAGAACCTGTCCTTCATTGACCGGTATGACCCCAAGTATGTTATCATCCTGTCCGGTGACCAGATCTGCAAGCAGGATTATTCCGACTTCCTGCGCTTCCACAAGGAGAAGGATGCGGAGTTCTCCGTTGCTGTTATGGAAGTGCCTTGGAGCGAGGCTTCCCGCTTTGGCCTGATGGTCACCGACGAGAACGACAAGATCAGCGAGTTCCAGGAAAAACCCAAGAACCCCAAGTC
>DXBO01000129.1 GCA_019116485.1 Candidatus Gemmiger excrementavium | reverse complement strand
AGCCAATCAATAATCCCCATAGTTTTATTTTACCTCTTGATAAGGAATCGTTTGAGATTTCAATCCGTTCCGAACGGTCACGGAAATAATTTGCCCGTTCTCAATTTTGAAAATGTAGCGCTTGTTTTTTTTGATGGTGAATCGGCTTCGCTGCCCTCTCGCACGGAAATGTCCCTCTGCGTATTCAGCATCGCAAAAGATACGATTCCGTCGGTACGTTATGTATTTCCAGACAATCCAGATACACGATAAAAAAATAATGAAAAGCAAAATGGACAAGCATATAAGTTGCGGCATTTAACTACACTCCCTTATGCAAAAAGTTTCTTTTGCGGAAAAAGCAAACTGCTTTTCATGTGTCAGTTAACCAGTTCCACCCATTCCCCCTGGCTTCTCAGCCACATATCCAGACCGTTGCCGTCAAAGACCTCGGCTTCCACCAGCTGGCCGCCGTCGGGCAGCTCCTCCAGGACACGGGCGGTGGGCAGACGGTCCAGCACGGCCTCGATGTTGGGACCGGTGTACTTGAACTTGATATGCCGCAGTTTGCCGCCGTACATGAACTGGATGCGCTTGCGCATCTCGCCCTCCTGGAAACGGTCCTTGTAGGGAATGTCGAACCGGTCATGGGTCACCGTGAAGGAGGCAATCCGGTCCACCCGGTAGATGGTGGGGGAGCGGTCCTCGGGGTTGGCAAAATGTTCCTTCTTGTCGATGCCCTCGATGAAGGCGGCCAGATAGAAATAGTACTCGCTGAAGAGAATCCCCACCGGCTGCACCCTGCGGTGCTTGGGCGCGGCGTTGTGGGTGCCCACATAGTCCATCTCCACCACCTTGTGGTCCCGGATGGCTTCCCCCAGCGTCCAGAGCTTGTCCACGAAAGCCTGCCCGTGGTGGGGCGGCACATAGTGGAACCGCTCGTTGCCGATGAGTTCCTGCACCGCCCGCAGATTCTGCACCGGCGTACAGCAGGCCACCAGCTTGTTTAAAATGGGGTCCAGTTCCTTCTCGGTGAAGGCGCGGCTTTCCAGCAGAATCTTGCAGACCGCCAGCACCTCGCTTTTGGTCAGCCTTGTTTCGGCGGGCTGCTCCAGACGGTAGCAGTTGGCCTCCCGGTCGTACAGCAGGTCATTGCCCTGTCCGGCGTAGTAAGCCCGCAGCGTTTCCAGATCCCGCTGGATGCTCTTCTCGCCCACCTCAAACCGGGCGGCAGCCTCCTTCTTGTTCAGCGTGTTGCCGCTCAACAGCTGCTGCTGCATGGCGAGCAGCCGGTAGATTTTATCTTCGGCCATACGATGGCTCCTTTCCGCCGGCGCCCAGCCGGGTTACCAGTTCTTCCAGCAAAGGCCCATATACCCCGGCGGCTGTTTCGGCCCTGTCCGGTGGGCAGTGCCGCAGCCAGACCTCGCAACGGTCCGCATAAAAGCGAAGTTCCGCCTGCAGGCCGCCCTCCAGCCCGAAGCGCAGGCAGTTGGTGGAAAACCCCTGCCCGCAGAGATAGCAGGGCGGCACGGCGGCGCAGATCGCCCCGTACAGCCCGGCGGGATCCGGTACAACGGGTACAAAAAAGGTGCGGCAGCAAAAATCCGACATGATGGAACTTTCCTCCAGTATAGCATATTTGCAGAAAAGGGAGTGACTATAATAGTGCACAAAAAACAGTCTGGTATTTGTGCACCCTGCTGAAAGATGTCAAAAAATGACGATTTTACCTATTATAGTGTTCTTTTGAAACCATGAAAATCATTGGTGCCTGCCGGGAAAACCCACTACAATAAGAATAAACCAATACTATAGGGGGTGGGCCTGTTGGACAAAGAGGACACCGTGGTGCGCCGGACCGGTGCCAAGCTGCGGCATTTCCGGACCTTGAAAGGCATCAGCCAGGAGCAGCTGGCGCTGGACTGCGATCTGAATATCAACACCATCGGCATGATCGAGCGCGGCCAGAAAAACCCCACCATCTACACGCTGCAGCGCATCTGCGACGGGCTGGGCATCACGCTGGCCACCCTGTTTTTGTACGACGAGAGCAGCGACACCGCCGCCGAAGATACCATCCGGCGCATTGAAGCCGTGCTGCGGCAGATGCCCCGGCAGGATGTGGAGCGGGTGGCCCGCATCGTGGAGGAGCTGTCCGGCTTCGGCCACTGAACCGATACAACCAAGCCCTGCGCTTTCCTGAAAAGAAAGCGCAGGGCCTTTCTGTTCAGATGCGGCCGCCCAGTTCCATGGCAAGGAAGAGCAGCAGGCAGACCCCGGCCAGCCAGACCAGCGGCGCGGCCAGATGCCGGGTCCGCGGCAGGGCGAGCTGCGGCCAACGGAAACTTCCGTACACATTGCAGGCAAAACCGGCTGCCAGACAGAGCACCATCCCCCAGGTGCCCAGCTGTACCCACAGGCCGCTGCGGTGTGCCATCCCGAAGCCCACCAGCCCGCAGCTGCAGGCGTCGGCCAGCACCAGGGGCAGATAGCAGCGCAGGGCGGTGCGCCAGCCGCCGTGCCAGAGCAGCCAGAGCGGGCCCAGCACCAGGGCGCCGGTGCTGGAACCCAGAAGCCGCTGTGCCGGAGCGGGCAAGGTAGCAAATTCTTTCTCCATGGTAGGTCCTCCTTCAGGCGGCGGTGCGCAGATAGCGGTAGCGCAGATTGCCGTCCGCATCATAGATGGTCAGATAGGTGTCCTCCCCCTCGGTGGAGAAGCTGAACACCGTGAAGAATCCCTCGGGGCCGGACGGGCAGTAGATGCTCATGGTGCCGTCGCCGTTGTCGCTGAGCCGCTGGTAGGGGCAGATGCCGAACCGGAAGGCGTCCACGATGAAGTCCACGCTGGGGCCGTAGGGGTTGTACGCGGAGGCATCCCCCTCCACCATCGTGTAGGCGCCCCAGTCCGACGAGGGCAGCGGGGTGGGGGCCATATCGTAAGTGGGACGGCGATAGGTGTCCAGCGTCTTGCCGGTGTAGTCCAGATGGGTCAGGGTGGTCTGGGCGGCAGAGAACAGATAGGTCTCGGTGGGCGTACCGCCCCGCACGTCGGTGCAATAGATGGTGATGGACCCATCCTCGTTGGTCTCGGGCAGCTGGGAGGCGTTCATGTTCCAGCTTTCAAAAATCATGAGTTCGGCGCCGTCCTCGGTGCACCAGGCTCCCTTCCAGGGCTCGGCGGCGGTCACCAGCCAGCTTCCGTCATCCTGGACCGGCTGGGGTGTTTCGGTGGGGGCAGGGGAGGCCGTAGGCGTCTCGGTGGGCGCCGGGGAAGCCGTGGCGGTAACAGTGGCCGCGCTTTCGCCGGACTGGGGCGCACCCGGTGCTTCCCGGGAAGAACCGCCCCGGGTCAGGGCGAAGACAACCCCGGCCACCAGGGCAACGGCGAGAATGGCCAGCAGGGCCGGCAGGGGAATCTTCCGGGCGGGGGTGGGGGAGGTGCCGTCCCCGGCGGCTTTGCCGCATCCGGGGCAGAACTGGGCATCATCGGGCAGCTGGGCGCCGCAGTGAGTGCAATACTTCATAGAGATCGCTCCTTTGCTTTTCTTTCTGTGCCCTCAGCATAGCAAATCCCGATGGACAGGCCTCTGTCCATCGGGAAAAATGTTTGGTACAGCCTCCGGAAAGGGTGACCACCATCTGACCACTTCTTATTCCCAGACGGTTCCGTGTATCGTTTTTTGCGTCCCAACATTCTTTTATAACCACCACAAACAGCGCCGGAAATTGTGCACACCACACAATTTCCGGCGCTGTATCATGCCATTTGCTTGTGCGTCACAGTTCTCCGACCAGACTACTAC
>DXBO01000128.1 GCA_019116485.1 Candidatus Gemmiger excrementavium | reverse complement strand
ACTGCCTGCCTGGTCGGCGTCACCGAACCGCTGGAGTTCAGCTTCCTGTTTGCGGCCCCCGTGCTGTGGGTCGTCTACTCGGTCATGGACGGCCTGTTCCAGACCGTCGTCTACCTGCTGGACGTCCATGTGTGCGCCACCAACGGCATCATCGACTTCCTGATCCTCAACCTGCCCGCCGGCATCGGCCGCACCCATTGGCCGATGTACGTGCTGGTCGGCCTGGTGGAGATCGTGGTCATGTACTTCCTGTTCTACGTCCTTATCACCAAGCTGAACCTCAAGACCCCCGGGCGTGAGGACGGCGACGAAGTCATCGACCTGGCCGCCAACGCCGCCGAGGTGAAAAAGCAGATCAAAGCGGGCGGCAAGGCAGCTTCCAAGAAAGAAGCCGACGCCGAGGCGGCCCGGCGCATCATCGAAGGTCTGGGCGGCGCCGACAACATCGTCAACGCCACCAACTGCATGACCCGCCTGCGGGTGGAAGTCAAGGACCCCACCCTGGTCAAAGACAAAGAATGGTTCAAACCCACCGGCTCTGCGGGGCTGGTGACCAAAGGCGTGACCATCCAGATCATCTACGGTCCCCGTGCCGGCCATATGGTCAGCATCGTCAACGACGCCCTGGGCCGCGACGAGTGATCCCGCCGCGCCCGCAAACGCTACATAACCTGAAACAGCAAGGGAGATGTTTGCTATGAAAACCTTCAAGCTTGTCATCGCCGGCGGCGGCAGTACCTACACCCCCGGCATCGTCAAGAGCCTTCTGAACCAGAAGGACAAATTCAAACTCAAGGAACTGGTCCTCTACGATATCAACGCCGAGCGCCAGGAAGCCGTGGGCGTTATCGTCCGCCATGTGGTGGAGATGTTTGACCCCGACCTGAAGCTGACCCTGACCACCGACCCCGAGACCGCCATGACCGATGCGGACTTCATCTTCGCCCAGATGCGCGTGGGGCTCTACGCCATGCGCGAAAAGGACGAGAAGATCCCCCTGCAGTACGGCGTGGTGGGCCAGGAAACCTGCGGCCCCGGCGGCCTGGCTTACGGCCTGCGCACCATCTACCCCATGGTGGAATTGATCGACTACTGTGAAAAGTGGGCCAAGCCTACCTACTGGATCGTCAATTACTCCAACCCGGCGGCCATCGTGGCCAAGGCGACCTTCCGCCTGCGCCCCAAGGCCCGCATCCTGAACATCTGCGATATGCCGGTGGCCATCGAGCGCAACATGGCTGAGATCCTGGGCTGCGACCGCCACGACCTGGAGGTGGATTACTTCGGCCTCAACCACTTCGGCTGGTTCACCAAGGTCCGCCTCAATGGCAAAGACGTGACCGAGGAACTCAAGCAGTATGTGGCCGAAAACGGCTACATGCCGAAAAATGAGAAGAGCGACGTGATGCACAGCGACCCCTCCTGGCTACACACCTACGCCAACGCCAAGCACATCTGCTCCGCCTTCCACGATTACCTGCCCAACACCTACATGCAGTATTACCTGCTGGGCGATGAGATCGTGCGGGACAGCGACCCGCACCACACCCGCGCCAACGAAGTCATGGAAGGCCGTGAAAAGCGTATCTTCGACGCGGTGGCCGACTACCGCGCCGGCAAAGAGGTCGATCTGACCAAATTCTTCGGCGGCGTACACGGCGAGTTCATCGTGGATGTGGCCATGAGCCTGGCCTTCGACCTGCGCCGGCGCTACCTGGTCATGGTGGAAAACAACGGCGCGGTGGAGAACCTGCCCGACGACGCCATGGTGGAGATCCCGGCCTACATCACCGACCGCGGTCCCGAACCCGTGCGCGTGGGCGAGATCCCCACCTTCTACAAGGGTCTGATCGAGCAGCAGGAAGCCGTGGAAAAACTGGTGGTGGAAGCCGCCGTCGAGCATTCCTACGAGAAAGCCCTCATGGCCTTCACACTCTCCAAGACGGTGCCCAGCCTGGGTGTGGCCAAGAAGATCCTGGATGATATGATCGAGGCCAACAAGGACTACTGGCCCGAACTCCACTAAACGCGCAGCAGCCGGGGCCGGAAGACCCCGGCCGCTGCCGTGTACGGCAGCAGCGCCGCCAGACAAATACGTTTTCACATAGACAGGAGTGTTACGGATGGAATTGACGAGCCAGAAAATGCGCACCTTAGCCCCTGAACTCGACCCACTGCGGATCGGCACCGGCTGGAAACCGGAAGACCTGGCCAAGCCCCAGGTCATCATCGAGAGCACCGCCGGTGACAGCCATCCCGGCAGCGGCCATCTTTCCACCCTGGTGGAGGAAGTGCGCCGGGGCGTCGCCGAGGCGGGCGGCCACGGTGCCCGGTACACCTGCACCGACATCTGCGACGGTGAAAGCCAGGGCACCGACGGCATCAACTACAGCCTGGCCAGCCGGGAGATCATCGCCAATATGATCGAGATCCACGCGGGTGCCACCCCCTTCGACGCCGGGGTCTACCTGGCCAGCTGCGACAAGGGCATGCCCGCCAACCTGATGGGCTGCCTGCGGGTGGACATCCCCTCGGTGGTGGTGCCCGGCGGCACCATGAACGCCGGCCCCGAGATGCTCACCCTGGAACAGCTGGGCATGTACAGCGCCAAGTTCGAGCGCGGGGAAATTGACGAGGCCAAGCTCAACTGGGCCAAGCAGAATGCCTGCCCCAGCTGCGGGGCCTGCAGCTTCATCGGCACTGCCTCCACCATGCAGATCATGGCCGAGGCCCTGGGCCTGGCGCTGCCCGGCAGCGCCCTGATGCCCGCCACCAGCCCTGATCTGCTGGACTATGCCCGGCAGGCGGGCCGCCGCGCCGTGGAGATGGCAGGCCACGACGAGATGCGCCCCAGCCGCATCGTCACGATGGAAAGTTTCGAGAACGCCATCCTGGTGCACGCGGCTATCTCCGGCTCCACCAACTGCCTGCTGCACCTGCCCGCCATCGCCCACGAACTGGGCATCGAGATCACCGGCGACACCTTCGACCGCCTGCACCGCGGCGCCCGGTACCTGCTGGACGTGCGCCCCGCCGGACGCTGGCCCGCCGAGTGCTTCTACTACGCCGGCGGCGTGCCCGCCATTATGGAGGAGATCAAGGATCACCTGCATCTGGACGTGATGACCGTCACCGGCAAGACCCTGGGGGAAAACCTGGCCGAACTCAAAGCCAACGGCTTCTACCAACGCTGCCAGAAGTGGCTGGACCAGTTCAACGCGCGCTACGGTTGCCGCATCACCCGTCAGGACATCATCCGCCCTTATGACCAGGCCATCGGAACCGACGGTTCCATCGCCATCCTCAAGGGCAATCTGGCCCCCGAAGGCGCCGTCATCAAGCACACCGCCTGCCCCAAGGAAATGTATAAGGCCGTCCTGCGCGCCCGCCCCTTCGACAGTGAGGAGGAATGTCTGGCTGCCGTATTGCACCACGAAGTGCAGAAGGGTGACGCCGTATTCATCCGCTACGAAGGCCCCAAGGGCAGCGGCATGCCCGAAATGTTCTACACCTCCGAGGCCATCTCCTCCGACAAAGAGCTGGGCCGCAGCATCGCCCTCATCACCGACGGGCGATTCTCGGGCGCTTCCACCGGCCCCGTCATTGGCCACTGCAGCCCGGAAGCCGTGGACGGCGGTCCCATCGCCCTGGTGGAACAGGACGACCTGATCGAAATCGACGTTTTTGCCCGCAAGTTGAACATCGTGGGCGTTCAGGGCCAGCGCAAGACCCCCGCAGAGATCGACGCCATTTTGGCCGCGCGCCGCGCCAAGTGGCAGCCCAAACCGCGCAAATACACCAGGGGTGTGCTGCGTCTGTTCAGCGAACTGGCCGCCAGCCCTATGAAGGGTGCGTACCTCGATTATAAGGATTGAGCGCCGCCCACAGCTTCCCCATCCCGCTGATTTCTCCGGCAGTCCCCTGCCGGAGAATTTTGTTTTGGCCCGGGTAAAAGTATGCTGTACTGTTGGCAGGATCAGCGCCGTTTGCCGGCACCCGACAGGGCCCTGCCGCCCCCGGAGCCCCGCCCGGCTTTTTGTGGCAAACATGACAAACAAAGCAAACGGACAGGAGTCAGAACGGGAAAAGCAAAACGGTACTGTATGTTTTGAGCCGCCCCAGATTGTGCAGACAGCACAAAAAGAGCCCCGGGTGTAGGAATATTCAGTTTTAGCAGACCGCTTGCTGTGTTTTGTGAGGGGATCCCGCGGACATGGAATGGACTGGATGCCCTCTCTGTGGTATGATGGTATCAACAGCAAAAATGAAGGTGACCCCGGATAGCGGGACGGGCAAGCAGAACGGATCAGGGAACTGACGCTCATGCTGATATCCCTGACCTCCTGGGAAAATTTGGTTGAGGAAAGGCTGATTTATGACAACAGACGCGCGCTTGGCCCGTTCAAATCACCCCCCGAGGGTGAGGCTGAGGTGCGAAAGCTGTTGGAGCAATATGGTATTCGATGGAAGGAGGGCTTGACAGTGCCGAACCATGAGCCAAAAAATTCAATCCGCTCCAGCGCGGCGGAATACCTGACCTTCGTTGCCGCAACCGGCGACGGCGCGGAAAGCATGGAGATGCGCTATGAGGATGAAAACATCTGGTTGACACAGAAGATGATGGCTGCTCTTTATGATGTCTCTGTGTCGGCCATCAATCAGCATCTGAAAACCATTTTTGAAGATGGCGAACTGGAGAAAGAGGCAGTTATTAAGAAATACTTAATAACTGCCTCAGATGGAAAGCAGTACAACACGAACCACTACAATCTGCAGGCCATCATCGCCGTAGGCTTCAAAGTCAACAACGACCGGGCGGTCCAGTTCCGCAAGTGGGCCAATGGTATTGTCAAGGACTATACGATCCAGGGCTGGGCCATAGACAGCGACCGCTTAAAGAACGGCGGCAGCGTACTCACCAAGGAATACTTCGACCATCTGCTGGAGCAGATCCGGGAGATCCGGATGTCTGAGCGCAGGTTTTACCAGAAAATCACAGACATCTATGCCACCGCATTGGATTATGACAAGTCAGCCAGGACAACGCGCCTGTTTTTCGCAGAGGTACAAAACAAGTTGCATTGGGCCATCCACCGCCACACAGCGGCGGAATTGATCATGGAACGGGCCAATGCAGAAAAGCCCCACATGGGGCTGACCTCCTGGGAGCAATACCCGGAGGGGAAGATCCAGAAGTATGATGTGTCCATTGCCAAAAACTATCTCTTCAAAGAGGAACTGCAGGCGCTGGAGCGCATTGTCACCATGTATTTGGACTATGCAGAGTATCAGGCCAGCCGTCACATTCCCATGACCATGCAGGATTGGTCCCAAAGACTCAACCGTTTTCTGGAATTCAATGAGCACGAGATCCTCCACGATACTGGCCGCGTGACCCATGAAATCGCCAAGGCATTTGCAGAGAGCGAGTTCGAGAAGTACCGAATCGTGCAGGACCGGCTGTTTGAAAGCGACTTTGATCGTTTCCTTGCGTTAGAGAAGGAAACCGAGCGGCACAAAGAAGGCCTCTGATTCCAGAACCGATCGCTTTCAAAACTGCGATGGTGCCATTGCTTTCTTTGGCGCGCAAATAATCGCTATAGGCTGAGCGTTCCATTGTGCAGATCTCATTCTGCATGAATTGTTGAAGGATGTACTGTTCCCTGGCAACAACATGCGACGGTTTGCTGACCACCATTTGACCACTCTCCCTTCCGGGTCAGTCTCACGCACTGCTTTTACGTTGCTTCATTGTTTTATCCGCACAATAATCAGCGCCGATTTCTGTTCAGTGTGCACAAGATTTGGCGTCATATCATTGTATTTATCTGGATGTCACAGTTCTCCGACCTGACTACTACGTTCAACTGGACTATAGACAGCTGATTCTAAGATAGCCAAGCTCTGCCAGAATCAAAAGTAAGCGTTTTAACGCGGCTTTTTACAATAATTGCGAATGCTTATACAATCTTTTCGATAAGAGGTTTTTGTGCTTTCTAGTTCTTTTGCGGAGTTTTGTGACGTGAAAACGGAAAGCTTCAGATTCCACAAAGTGTAAAGAAGTATATGGGACGAAATAGACGATTACCAATATGAATATAGGACACAGGAGCCTTTAAAGTATTCGTTACTGAAACAGGATAATTCTATGGAGAAGGATGTCGATGCTTTCCTTCCTTTGCTGAAGGGAGGAACCTCCCATGTTGCACAAATCGCCCGGGATTGTTTTAGATATATCGCCAAAATTTACGTATCCTTTCATAGCAATCCTTTTTATTGGATGGGGCATCTGGTACACTGGTTATAATTGCTAAAAAGCCGTCCTTGTTGCCATCGAAGGGGAGTGAACCGATGCAATTTCACGCCATTACGCTGAACAGTGTGCCCGAAGCCAGCTATCTCACGGCGGAGAACGCCTGGCGCTACCGGGCCATCATGCGGACCTTCTATCTGGAATCCCAAAAGGCCCATATCCGGCTGAACAAAACAGAGCTGCTGGCGCTGCTGCGGGCAGATGTCCATTTTGGGGAGTACACGGTGGAACAGCTGGAGCAGGACCTGAACGCACTGTGTGCTTGGCGGAATCTCGTGCCAATCCAAGACCCTCATCGTCCCACCAGTATCGCCGAATACAAAAACAAACAGTTCAGCTATTCCATGTCCCAGACGGCCACCGAGATTGAGCGGATGACCCTTTCGCTGGAAAATCTCAATCTGCGCACGGCAATTCTTTCCTCCCAGCTGTTCGAACGTATTCTGGACACGCTGGAACGGATGGCAAACCAGACAAGGTCAGATTCCCATACGTTGAACCAGCTGTGGGATCAGCTACAACAGGATTTCCGTCAGCTGACCAACCGATACCAGGACTATCTGCGGGATTTCTATTCCTCCCATGCCAGGCATATTTTGCAGACCACCGAGTTTTTGCCCTACAAGGACAAGGTGGTGCGGTATCTGCAGGAATT
>DXBO01000127.1 GCA_019116485.1 Candidatus Gemmiger excrementavium | reverse complement strand
TTGAACCGAGGACACCCTGATTAACAGTCAGGTGCTCTAACCGACTGAGCTAAGGGGCAATATATCATAATTATGTTGTTTTTTCCGCTTCCGGCGGAACTCGCACGGCAGGCACATGATGCTAAGGAACTTTTTCAAGACCTTAATCTCGCATCGTTCGCTCTAACCGACTGAGCTATGGGGCAATGTGTTGTGCTGTGAAAGTCAGCTCTATTATTATAGCAACGCACCTCGGGTTTGTCAACACAAAAATTGAAATTTTTCAAATTTTTTTGGCTGCGGCCTTTTGGCAAAATCCGCTTGCGTTGTGTCGGGCCGTGCCTTATAATAAAATTATCTATACTATTGTGTCGGGGGTTTGCGGCCTATGGCAAAGATTGACGTCAATCAATATATGGAGCAAAGCGGCGTACGCAAGGCGCGGTTCGGCGGGTATGAGCCCGACGATGTGCGTCAGGCGCTGCGTGCTTTGTGCAGCGACTATGAGCAGAGCCTGAACGCGGCCAACGCCGAAGCCCGCGCCGCCAAGCAGGAGAGCGAGGCCCTGCGCCGCCGCTGCCAGACGCTGCTGGGCCAGAACCAGAACCTGACGGCCCAGAACGCAACCCTGGCCGGCCAGGCCGACAAAATCGCCCGGAGGCAGGACGACCTGGAGACCCGTTATGCCAAAGTGCAGGAGCGTAACCATTCCCTGAGCGACCAGGTGGCGGTACTGCGCCTGAAAAACGGCGACCTGACCCGGGAAAACAAGGAACTGACAGACCGGGCCGAGGAAGCGGAAGCCGCCCTGCGCATCAAGGGCCGTGCCCACGACGAGGCCCGCCGCCAGGTGCAGGCAGACCGGGACAAGGTGGTGGCGGATGCCCAGGCTGAGGCTGACAAAATCCGCCAGCAAGCACGGGAAGACGCCGAGGCCCTGCTGGCCGAGACCAACCGCAAGGCGGAGGCAATCGATCAGCTGGCCCGGGAACAGGCCATTGCCCAGGCCCGCAAAATGGTACAGGCAGCCACCGACGAGACCCGGGAAATCCAGAACGCCCACCGCTTGCGTCTGCAGGACCTGAAAAGCCGCATTGCCACGCTGGAACAGCAGAGGGACAAGCTGCTGGACTTTTTTGCCCAGATGATTGGCGAACTGCAGGAAGCCCAGGATTTTGCCCGGCAGAACAGTCCGCTGCTTCTCGATCACGAGGATATCACCGAGTTGTCCCCCGAACCGCGGCTGGACCTGTCTGACAAGACGGTGGAGGATGCCGCAGCCGCGCTGCAGCCCGACCCGGGTGCCGACGCGGAAGAAGGTGTGAACTGTGTGGTGGCGCCGGGCCTGGACGAGGAACCGCCTCTGCCCAACACGCCGCGCTTTACGCCGGAACAGGAAGCTGCGCCCTCGCCGGAATATTTCGAGACCGCGCCCGCCCCCGAGGCCGGCGAACAGCCCGATATCGAGGTGCCGGGGGCCATTTTCTCCTACCCCATCCTGCGCCAGCAGGGGGATCCCATCCTGGATGAGGAACCGCCGATGCGCGGACCTCACGCCCCGGTGATGCCCGAACTGGCCGCGGAGGAGGACGACGACGGGCAGGAGATCGAACTGATCCCCGAAAAACAACCCTCCGCAGACCCGCGCCGCAAAAAGGCCGTGGCGGCGCTGCGGTCTCTGCGCAAAAAGACCGGCCAGATCTGACGGGTGACCACTTGTGAGATACATACGGATGCTGCTGTGTGCGGCGCTGCTGCTGGCTTTATGCCTGGCGGCTGCGCCGGGAGCGGCGGCTGATACCACCATCGCTACCAGCGGGGCGGGCAATTTCAGCGTGGAACAGGTCTACGTCAATGTGCCCGAAATGGACGTCTACTTTTACGCAGCCGATGCCGATGGCCAGTCCTTTACCCCCACAGTGGTGCAGGCCGCCGGCCTGGAACTGACCCTGGGAGACCGAAAGCTGGACACCAGTACCATCGGACAGGCCACCGGTCCGATCTGTTATGTGGTGGCGCTGGACAACGGCACCGAGATCAGCGCCGAGGATTTCCGCCAGATGCGCGCCGCCATCTGGCAGCTGATCTACCATAAGAACGAAAACGACCAGATCGCCCTGTATACCCTGGCCGGCGGGGTGACTTGTGTCCAGCCGGCTACCTCAGACGCGCTGGCCCTGTACAACGCCCTGGCTAAAATCCGCCAGCAGGAAGGCTCTATGGACCTGACCGGTGCGGCAGGGCGCATTGTGTCGGACATTCAGCAGGACTACCAGGCGCTGGCACCCCGCAAGGCGGTGTTCCTGTGTACCGACGCCCCGCGGCTGCTGACCAGCCCGGCGCTGCTGCTGGGATTGCTGGGGGATGCAGGCAATACCCTGAACCTGACCATGTATACCTTTGTGGCCAGTTCCGCCCCCGAAACCCTCAAACTGCTGGGATCTCTTTCGGATGAGAGGGTGATCCCCTGCGCGGTGGAAGAAATGGGCGAGGAGATACTGGCCAAACAGGCGTACTTTGCCACTGCCCTGGAACTGCGCACCGAGGTGCCGGAATCCCTGTACGGCGAGCGGCAGGAGATCGTTACCCTGGCGGTGCCCAGCCTGGGCAGCGCGGTGCAGAGCAGCACCGTGGTGTACATGGGCTTTAAAATGGAAAAGCCCCAGGTCACCCGGGTGGATGTGGTGGCCCGGGATACGCTGCGCCTGACCATGAACCAGGCTGTCAATGCCAACGCCACCCGGCCCCAGTTCTACCGGGTGGCCAGCAATGACATCTGGAACTGGCGGGTGCCGGTAAAGAAGGTGACCATCAGTGAGGATGGCCGCACCGTCACGCTGACCACGGGGGAACTGTACGCCGGCGACTACCATGTGGCACTGAACAAAGTGTCCAGCCGTATCTCACCGGCCAATGTCAGCACGCTGCGCCAGCAGACTGACTTCCACATTCAAAGCTGGCCCCGGAATAACGGGTTTTATCTGGCCCGCTTCCGCACGCCGCTGCTGCTGGCCGCGGTGGTGCTGGGGGCGTTGGCGCTGTACCGGCTGCGGCTGCGCCGCCAGGATCGCGTTGCCGAGC
The DNA here is from genome assembly GCA_019116485.1 of Candidatus Gemmiger excrementavium. GTDB lineage: Bacteria > Bacillota > Clostridia > Oscillospirales > Ruminococcaceae > Gemmiger > Gemmiger excrementavium. The sequence goes on along the minus strand of DXBO01000127.1, from coordinate 15,789 downwards.
AGGAGGCGGAAGCGGAACATCTGCTGGCCGGCGACGAGACCGCCGCGCTGCCCCGGCGCTGGGTAACGCTGTTCTGGGGGCAGCGGGGTTCTATTGCCGAGAGCCGCTGGGCCGGCATGGTGGAGAGCAGCCTGATGTTGGGCAGCGATGCCGCCCAGTGTGACCTCTGCCTGCCTGACCCCAAGATTCACCCCCAGCACTGTGTACTCTGTGTGCAGGGAGAATCGCTGCGGGTGCAGACGCTGAGCGCCGACGCCCCGGTGTTTGTGAACGGAGAGCGCATCGACGGCGAACACCGCCTGCAGAACAATGATACCTTGCGGCTAGGCCGCACCACGCTGCGGCTGGTGCTGTGACCTGCCGTGTTTACAACTTGTGAGGGGACCGACCATGACACTGACCCAATGCGACAACGGCCATTTTTATGACAGCGACAAATACCCCGCCTGCCCCTACTGCAACACCGACTTGCAGGGGGAGACGGATATCGTGCACACCCGGGAAGGGGAAAGCCCGGCCATCCAGGCTGCCCAGCCCGCCGGGCCTGTGGCAGGCTGGCTGGTAGTGACAGACGGCCCCAAACGGGGCCAGGACCTGCGCCTGGGGGTGGGGCGCAGCTTTCTGGGGCTGGACGCCGCCGGTGCGCCGGTGACCCTGAGCCCCGATGCGCCCCTGGGAACCCGCCAGGCAGTGCTGGTCTATGACGGGCAGGCCGGGACTTTCACGCTGCTGCCCGGCTCTTCCCAACAGTTGTGCTATCTGGCCGGCCAGGCCGTGCTGGAAGCCCGGCCCCTGACCGGGGGTGAGGAACTGAAACTGGGGGATGCCACCCTGCGGTTCGTGCCTTTCTGCGGCGCGGATTTCCACTGGTAAGGGGGTGCCGCCGTGAGCAGCGAGATCGTTTTCCTTATCACCGAGCAGCGCAACAAACAGCGCATCGCCCTGGCCTCGGCCAAGGCACCCTATCGGTTCGGGCGCAGCGCCCAGTGCGAGTATGTGCTGCGCCGCAACAATGTGGGGGACCGGCAGTTCACCATCGCCTGTGCCGAGGAACAATGGACCATCACCGATGATTCCAGCGACTGCAATACCTGGTACAACAACCGCTACCTGCAGGCCGGGGAGACCTGTGCCCTGCAGCCCGGGGATGTGATCGGTCTGAACACCGACGGGGATGCCACCACCCAGGAGATCACTTTCCGGGTGGAGGAGATCCGCTCTGCCCCGGCGGGCGGCAGCGGTCTGCGCCAGGAACAGACGGAGCAGGCCGTGCTGCGGGAGGTGGATGTGCGCCGTAAAAAGCGGGTACTCATCGGCCGTGCCGACGACTGCGACATCAAGCTGGTCAGTGACCGGGTCTCCCGCCACCACTGCGAGATTCTCTACCGCGACGGCCAGTGCGAAGTGCGGGACCTGGGCTCCACCAACGGTACCTATGTGGACGGGGTGCGCGTCAGCCGCGCGCCGCTGCGCAACGGCGCCGTCATCAACGTGCCCACCCAGGTTTTTGCCTTTACCGCGGGGATGCTGCATTACCACCAGCACAAGAGTGGCATCAGTGTGCAGCTGCTCAACGTCTATAAAACGGTGGATGACCGCAACACCGGCAAGCCGCTGAACATCGTGGACGGCACCAGCTTTGAGATCGAACCCAACAGTTTTGTGGTGCTGGTAGGCGGGTCGGGCACCGGTAAGTCCAGCCTGCTCACCTGTATCACCGGCACCGACCCCTGCACGGCGGGCAGCGTCCGCTTCGACGGGCTGGACACCCGGGGCAACCGCAACGCCTTCGACGCGGTGCTGGGCTATGTGCCCCAGCGGGACATTATGCATGACAACCTGACCCTGGAACAGAGCCTGACCTATGCGGCCCAGCTGCGCATCGCCCACGACGCCACCCGGGCCGAGATCGCCGCCGCCGTGGCCCATGCCATCGAGGCGGTGGACCTGACCGGGCGGGAAAAGACGATGATCTCCCAGCTGTCCGGCGGGCAGAAAAAGCGGGTCTCCATCGCCATGGAGCTGCTGGCAAGCCCACGGCTGCTTGTTCTGGACGAGCCCACCAGCGGTCTTTCCCCCGACCTGGACCGCAGCATGATGGAACTGTGCCGCAAGCTGAGCCACCAGAACTGCACGGTGCTTATGGTCACCCACAACATGTCCAACATCAACCTGTGCGATAAAATCGCCTTTTTGGGCACAGGGGGCGTGCTGTGCTACTACGGCACGCCGGAAGAACTGCTGCCCTACTTTGAGGTGGAGATGACCAGCGATATCTTTGAAAAACTGCGGGTGCCGGAACTGGTGGAACAGTACCGTCGCCAGTATTTTACCACGCCGGAGTTCAACCGCCTGGTGGCGGCCTGGCCCGAGGCAGCGCAGGAGGCGAAAAAACGATGCAGCCAATCGAATTCATGAAGACCCTGCGCCAGTTCTGGGTGCTGGTACAGCGCAACCTGCGCCTGATCTGGAACGACAAGATGCTGCTGGGCAGCCTGGTGCTGCAGTCGCCCTTTATGGTGTTCGTCATCCGGCTGGTGGTGGACCCCAACTGCTTCACCTCCAATCTGGTCAACGTGGGCAGCCGCACGGCACTGTTCATCCTCAGCGCCATGGCGGCGTTCATGGGCACCCTCAACTCCTACCGGGAAATCTGCAAAGAGCGGGATATCATCCTGCGGGAAGCCTCGGTGGGGGTCAGTCTGCTGGCCGTGGTACTCAGCAAGGCGGTGGTGCTGCTGCTCATCGAGATCGCCCAGGCGGCCATCCTGACGGCAGGGTTCGTCACGGTGGTGCACATCCCCCAGAATCACCTGCTGTTTGATACCAACCTGGAAATTTTCGTCACGGTGCTGCTTATGCTGTTTGCCTCCAGCGCCACGGGGCTGCTGGTATCGGCGCTCTTCAAAAGCGGCGAGACCGCCATCCTGGTGGTGCTGGTGGTCATGATCGGCCAGGTGGTGTTCAGCGGCATCATGTTCAACCTCAGCGGTGTGACCAGTGCCATCGCCACCGTGATCGTCTGCCGGTGGGGCATGGGGGCCCTGGGGGCCTCTACCGACCTGAACAGCCGTATGGCCTGGCTGAAAGCCGGGTTTGACGGCCCTATGTACGACGCCACCATCTCCAACCTGCTGGAGTGCTGGCGGGCGCTGGCCCTCATCGCCCTGGTATGCCTGACGGCGGCCTGGGTGGTGCTGCGGGTGCTTTTCCGGCGCAACAAACTGTAAAAGACGCAAAAAAACGGCCCTCGCCGGTGTTGACCGGCGGGGGCCGTTTGGGTCGTAAGGATCAGTCCCGGCGCAGCTTGTCCGCGGCGCTTTCGGCAGCCTCCCGGGCTGCCTTTTTTGCGGTTTCCGCCAGGCGGCGCAGGTGGGCCAGCGCGGTGCGGGTGGCGGCCAGCGTCTCGGTGTAGTGGGGGCTCTGCATGCGGGGGAAAGCCCGCAGCAGGCGCCGGGCACCCAGGCTGTCCCGCTGCAGTTCCCGCAGCTTGCCGCGCAGGGCATCGGCCCGGGCGGTCAGTTCGCCCCGCAGTTCGGCGGCGTTCTCCCGGCCTTCCAGTTTGGCCAGGGCCAGCTGCAGCTTCTGTTCATCCAGCAGGGTGTCGGCGGTCATGGCGCCGGTGCCCAGCAGGGTGGTCAGCCGGTCACTGGTCAGGCGCAGCTTGGCCCGCAGTTCGTCGATCTCCCGCAGGCGCCGGTTGAGCCCGATGGCCGCCGCCGTGGACGCGCCCAGGTCCACCAGGAAAAACACCGTTATTACGGCGTCCAGAGGCGCCACGATCCGCAGGGGCAGGCGGTTGCCGGTGTGGGCCAGCAGCGGGTGTATCAGCTTGACCATGACGACGCTGCCCAGCCCCCACAACAGGGAAAACTGGGGGCAGATATACCCGCCCAGGTTCCATTTCAGGTGGGAGTAGTCCCACCAACGGATATGGTACAGCCGGAACAGTGCCCAGCCGCCCACCAGTTCCAGGGTGGTGGTCAGGAGCATGCCCACCAGGAATACCGTGATCAGGCCGGGTTCCCCGCCCTGTGCGGTCAGAAACTGCACGGCGTACAGCAGGACCACCATGCCGCAGCCGTAGATAGGGCAGACCGGCCCGCACAGGAAACCGCGGTTGACCAGCTGCCGTTCCTTGACGGCAGCGTAGACCACCTCCAGGCCCCAGCCCAGCATGCTGTAGACATAAAACCAGTATAGCGTGCGCACCGCCAGCTCAAAGCTCGTCATTGTCAGCCTCCTGCTGGCGGGCCAGCGCCTTGGGCTCTACCCAGTGGACCGTACTGTCGGGGCCTTTGCGGGCGATCAGCGCCTTGATGGGAATGCCCTGCTGGGTGAACATGCCCTCGTGTTCAGTGCGCAGGTTCCAGGCCGGTTCGTCGGCATGCAGGTCAAAGGTCTGCCAGGTGATTTCAAACCCGGCGGCGGGGAAGTAACCCAGGCTGTCCCGGAACAGGTCGTCGTCGTCGGTTTTGAACCAGATTTCGGCGCCCTCGTCCATCAGCTGGCGGTACTGCAGCAGCTGCCGGGGATGGGTCAGCCGGTGCTTGTTGCTGCCGGCGTTTTTGCTCCAGGGGTTGCAAAAATTGATGTAGATACGCGCCACCCGGTCTTCGGGTGCAAAGGCATTGCCCATCCGCTCAATGTCCAGGCTGGCGATCAGCACATTGTCGGGGGGCAGCTGCCGGGCGGCGTAGGCGGCCTCCACCTTGCGCTTGGCCAGGATCAGCACCTTGTCGGTAATGTCGATGCCCAGGTAGTTGATGTCGGGGTGGGCGGGGGCCAGCTGGGCCAGAAAACCGCCCTTGCCGCAGCCCAGTTCCAGGTGCCAGGGTTGGCCGGGCCGGGCGTACAGTTCCCGCCAGTGCCCCGCATGGGTCAGCGGTTCGTGAACGTGGAAATCGCAGGCCAGCAGTTCGGGCCGCGCATAAGGTTTGAAACGCATTCGCATAGATGGAAAACTCCTGATCTGTTATAAAATTTCGGTAAGCAGGGCGCGTACTTCTTCAGGGCTGCCCCCCGCCAGGCTGCCCTGGCAGAAAGCCGGTTTGCCGCCGCCCCGCCCGGCAAATTGCTGGTTCAGCGCCTTGCAGGCGGGGCGTACATCAGCCCCCGGGGCCGCGGCCAGGGCATAGGCCAGCCCCTGCCCGCCGGGGGCCAGGGCGCAGCAGGCCGCGCCGGTTTTGGCCGTTACCGCCATGGCGATGCGCCGCAGCCCATCGCCGTCGGCACCGTCGGCGCTCACCACCAGCACTTCGCCGGGCCGGGCGGCCGCGGCGTAGGCGTCGGCCAGCTGGTTCTGCAGGGCTGCCAGCCGCTGTTTCAGGGCGGTCTCGGCATTTTGCAGCCGTCCCACAGCGTCCTGCAGGCCGCCCACCGGGGCACTGACCAACCGCCCGGCGGCTTCGGCATCGGCCCAGCCATGGGCCACAGCTTCGACAGCCCGCTGCCCGCAGGCTACCGTCAGCCGCAGACCGCTCTTGTAGTGCTGGGCGGCCAGAATTTTGATAAGCCCCACCTCACCAGTACGGTGCAGGTGGGTGCCGCAGCAGGCACAGCGGTCACCGCCGGCCTCCACCAGCCGCACAGGACCTTCCAGTTCCTTCTTGCTGCGGTACTCGGTGGCGGCCAGGGTAGCGGCGTCGGGCACAAAGCAGTGCACCGGCGTGTCGGCCCGCACAGCGGCGTTGGCCTCGGCTTCGGCTTGTGCCAGCTGTTCCGCCGTCAGCGGAATGCTGGTGTCCATGCGCACATAGGGGGTGCCGATGTGGAACCCCACATTCTCGGCACCGTACAGCCGGTGCAGCGCCCCGCTCAGGATATGCTCGCCGGTGTGCTGCTGCATGGCGTCCAGCCGCCGGGCCCAGTCCAGGGTGCCGGTCACGGTTTCGCCTGCCGGCAGGGGGATGTCGGTGGTGTGGCGGACCTCGCCGTCCCGGGTGTGCACGGCGGTGACCCGGGCACCTCCCAGGGTGCCGGTGTCACAGGGCTGACCGCCCCCCTCAGGGAAAAAAGCTGTGCGGTCCAGCACCACGGCGTAGCCGTCGGCTTCGGGGGTGCAGGCCCGCACGGTGGCGGTAAAACTCTGTACATAGGCGTCGGATTCGTATAACTTCTCGGTCACGGTGAGGGAGAAACCTCCTCTTTTTTTGGATTTTTCCCATTATAGCACAAAACAGGTGTGGAAAAAACCACTGAAATCTTATATAATAAGAGTCGGTACTATTTTACATACAAAAGGAATCAAGCTCTATGTACAAAAAGATCACACTGGCGGCGCTGGCCTTGCCCGCGCTGCTGTTGGCCGGCTGCGCCGGAAACCCGCTGGAAACGCTGCTCCCGGCTGAAAATACCGCCACGGTGGAGACTGCCGCCGCCCCGGCCCCCCAGTCCCTGACCGTATATGCATCGCCTTCACTGCTGCCTGCGCTGCAGGACTACGCGGCGGCCCAGGGGGTGGACCTGCAGGTGACCGAGGACGCCGCTGCGGCGGCGCTGGCGGCGGTGGATTGCCTGCCCGGTGACCTGTTCAGCGCTCAGGCAGTGAACAGCGACACACTGCTGGCTGCGGCGGCGGCCCGGGCCGGTCTGGCCGAGGATGCCACCGCGCTGCCGGTGGGCCGCAGCTTGTACGGCTACTGGGTCAACGGCACGGTGGTCAACGCGCTGCTGGGGGACGGTGCCCTGACCGCCCTGCAGAACGCTGACTGGGACGAGTGGAGCGATTTTGTGGAGACACTGCAGGGCTGGCTGGAAGAACCCGGTGAGGCCACCGTAACGCTGAACGGCAGCGACTACACCCTGCCCGCCGAAAAGCCCGAAGGCGTTACCGCCACCGGGGTGTTTGCCGCCCCCATGGACCGGGTCTCCGGCTATACGGCGGCGCTGCTGGCTGCCGGTGACGAGATGAATGAAGACACGCTGACCGGGCCCCTGGGCGGTGTATACGGCGCGGTGGCGCTGGAAATGGAAAACCTGGCGGAAAGTGAGGAGACCGCCCTGTTCCGCCGGGCCAAACTCACCGACCTGCTGGCTGCCTACGGGTCCGAGGCCTGCCAGGAGCTGGTGCTGGTGCCCTTCAAATGCCAGCTGGAGGAGAGCGACCTCTCTACCGAGGAATATAATCTGACCGGCCTGCTGAATTACCCTGTGCTGGCCGACGCGGGTTACCTGGCCCTCAACGCCGAGACCGACGCCGACACCCAGAAGGCGGCCCGCAGCGCCGCACTGTGGCTGTACAGCAGCGGCGACGGCGAGATGGCCCTGACCGAGACCCTGGGGGTCATCACCCCGTGGAACACCGCATCGGACGTTACTCCCTTGGGGGCCATGCAGGTGGAACAGGCCGGCACCGGCATTCTGCCCGGCCTGGCGCTCACGGCGTCCCAGGCTGATGCCCTGGCTGAAAACGAACTGGCCGTAGGGGAGAGCCGCACCCGCGCCGAGTTTATCGACTCGGCGCTGCAGGCCCTGGGCGTGACCGAGGCCGAACAAGAATAACGGCGCGCTCCCTTGCGGGGCAGTCGTCGGGAAAAGAGGAACTATCATGGAATGGAAACGTTGCAGCGGTATCCTGATGCCCATCTCCAGCCTGCCGGGCGGCTACGGCATCGGCAGCCTGGGCGCACCGGCGCGCCGGTTTGTGGATTTTCTGGTGCGGGCGGGGCAGAGTGTGTGGCAGATTTTGCCTGTGGGCCCCACCGGCTACGCCGACAGCCCCTATCAGAGCTGCTCGGCCTTTGCGGGCAATCCCTATTTCATCGACCTGGACCTGCTGGCCAAGGACGGCCTGCTTACCCGTAAGGACTACGCGTTCACCCAGTGGGGGGCCGATGCCGACAAGGTAGACTACGGCCTGCTGTATGAGCGGCGCTTCCCGGTGCTGCGCAAGGCCTATGCCAATTTCCGCAAGGGGCGCCCGGTGCCCGGGTATGAGACCCCCTACCCCGACGACTGGTATCGGTTCCAGTTCCTGGCCGCCGACTGGCTGCCCGATTACTGCCTGTATATGGCCATCAAGGAAGAAAACAAGATGGCAGACTGGCAGCAGTGGCCGATGCCCCTGCGCCGCCGGGAGCCTGCCGCGCTGGCGGCTTTCCGTGCCGAACACGCTGAGGAGATCGAATTCTGGGCCTTTGTACAGTATGAGTTTGACCGCCAGTGGCGTGCCCTGCATGAATATGCAGCCGCCAAGGGAATCTCCATCATGGGGGATATCCCCATCTATGTGGCGCCCGACTCCGCCGACGCCTGGGCGGGCCGGGAACTGTTCGAGACCGATCAGGAGGGCCGCCCCCGCCGGGTGGCAGGCTGTCCGCCGGACTACTTTGCCGCTGACGGTCAGCTGTGGGGCAACCCCCTGTACGACTGGGACTACCACCACCGTACCGACTATGCCTGGTGGGTGCGCCGGGTACGGCATGCCCTGTCGGTGTATGACATTCTGCGCATCGACCATTTCCGCGGGTTTGACACCTACTGGGCCATCCCGGCGGGGGAGGAGACGGCCCGCAATGGCCGGTGGGAACAGGGCCCCGGTATGGAACTGTTCCGCGCGCTGCGCACCGCCCTGGGGGACCTGCCCATCGTGGCCGAAGACCTGGGCGAGATGTTCCCCTCGGTACGGCGGCTGTTGGCAGAAAGCGGCTTTCCCGGCATGAAGGTGCTGCAGTTCGCCTTTACCGGGCAGGACAGTGTGGACCTGCCCCACAACTATCCCCGCAACTGCGTGGCCTACCCCGGCACCCACGACAACAACACCCTGGCGGGCTGGTTCGCCGAAGAACTGAGCGAGGCCGGCCGCAAACAGGCCACCGAGTATTTTGCCCTGACCGAGCAGGAAGGCCTGCTGCGGGGGCTTTTGCGGGGCGTGCTGGCCAGCCCGGCGGCGCTGGCGGTGATCCCCCTGGCCGACTGGCTGGAGGAAGGCCCCGCCGCCCGTATGAACACCCCGGGCCTGGCCCAGGGCAACTGGCAGTGGCGGGTCGACGACAAGGCGTTGACTCCGGCCCTGGCCAAGGAGATACGCGCCCTGACGGCGCGGTATTTCCGCACCACCGTGACCCCCAAAGAGAGCAAACAGGGCTGATTTGTAAAATCGCCTAGTATTGGGGGATTCGGCGCACCATTCTTTGTGCAAGGAAAACCTAGGAAAAATACCGTATTTATGGTAAAATATTCAAAAATGACCCCGCCCGCTCCCGGGCTGTAATCTGCGTGGCATAAGTGAGGGCTGAACATGAAGCTGGACTATACGAAGGAAGAACTGGCGGTACAGGTCGCGACACTGGAACAATTGTTCTCGGCCGTACGCATCGTGGATGCCTACCGCGGCGTTCTGCTGGACCCGGTCACCCTGGAAGCCAAGGGCAGTATGCCCCCTATCCCCCCGCTGGACGAGGAGGGCCGCGCCGTGCAGCTGGCCCCCCGCAGCGAAAAGCGGGAATTGCTGGTCTGCCAGGGCATCCAGGTGGAAGGCAGGCCCCTGGTGCTGGCGCTGTACTGCCCGCTGCCCAAGCAATACCGTACCTCCACCGGCGCCCAGAACTCCTATGACCGTGCCCTGACCCAGTACCGGGAGGATATGCGCCGGGACTATGTGACCGGCGTGTACAACAGCAACTATCTCAACGGGGAATACCGCGACTACGCCGAAAAGCAGGCCATGCAGGGCCAGCCGGTGGGCGTGGTGATGCTGCGCGTGAATGAATACTGGGCCCTGCGCAGCAAGGAATCCCAGCAGGCGGCGGAATGCTGTCTGAATACCGCCGCCGGTATTTTGCAGCTGGCGGTGGGCACCGACAGGGAACATGCTGTGCTGGCCCGGCTGGAGGAAGGCCTCTTTGCCGCTGTTACGGTGGGCACCCCTGCCGCCCGGCTGGCCCAGAACATCAACGCGGCGCTGGAATCTTCCCGCCGGGTGTTCAGCATCACGCTGGCCCGGCGCGGCACCTTTACGGTCAGCGTGGCCAGTGCCGAATGGGGCGAGACATCCTCCTGGGAAATGATGCTGGCCCTGGCCCAGCAGCGGCTGTGATCTGAATAAAAGTGACCCCCTTGTGTACATACTAGGCTTGACCAAAGGTACACAAGGGGGATTTTGTATGCAAAGCGATAACGAGAAAATGCTGCAGGAGATCGTGCAGAATACCGAGATGGGCAAGAACACCCTGAACGAACTTATGGGCCTGACCCGCGACCAGCCCCTCAAGGACGAGATGCTGCGTCAGAAACGGGAATACCGCCGCATCAACCAGGCGGCCCACACGGCGCTGGAGGCCATCGGCGCCCAGGCCCAGGGCCAGAGTGCCGCCGCCCGCATGAGCGTCAGCATGGGCATCCGCACCCGCACCATGTTGGACAAGTCCACCCGCAACCTGGCTACCATGCTGGCCGAGGGCAGCGGCCAGGGCGCCATGGACTGCAAGCGGGCCGAGCGGGACTACCCCGAGGCCAGCCCCGGCGCCCGCAAACTCTGCCGGGAACTGGGGGATTTCCAGGCTCAGGCAGAGTCCACCTGGCGGGAATTTATCTGACACACTCTTGCACGGCGAAGGGCGGGCTGGTATAATCGGGGCAAAAGCAACGAAAGGAGCCCACCCGCCGTGAAGATTCTGGTCAGCGCCTGCCTGTTGGGCGAAAACTGCAAATACAACGGCAAGAACAACCGCAGCCAGAAAGTACTGGACTTTGTGCGCCGGCATGAGGTCGTGCCCGTCTGCCCCGAGGTGCTGGCCGGGTTGGGGGTGCCCCGCCCCTGCGTGGAACTGCGGGACGGCGTGGCCTACAACGAACACGGCCAAAACGTGGACGCGGCGTTCCGCGCCGGGGTGCAAAAGGCTCTGCAGCAGATCGCGGGGCAGCAAATCGACCTGGCCATTTTGCAGTCCCGCAGCCCTACCTGCGGTGTCAAGCAAATTTATGACGGCAGTTTTACCGGCCGCCGCATCGACGGCCAGGGTATGCTGGCGGCGGCGCTGGCCGCCCGGGGCATCCCGCTGGTGGACGCCGAGGACATTGATACCCTGTTGTAACGGCAAAAGAATACCGCGCCGGGAAAGCATCGGCTTTCCCGGCGCGGTATTTGTGCTGTTTACAGATGCTCGATCATATGGGTCACGATGTCGGTGGCGGTCTTGATGTATTCCGCAATGCTGAACTGCTTGACCACCAGCACTTCGTAGCCGCTTTCGTCGGCGTTGTCGCTCATGGCGCGCAGTACCACGCAGGGTACGCCGTTGCGCCCGGCGATCTGGCTCACCGCCGCGCCCTCCATCTCCACACAGTCGGGGCGGCATTTCTCCTCAATGGCTTTCTTGGTGGCGGCGTCCCCCACAAAGGTGTCGCCGGTGGCAATCTTGCCCGCGATGGCCTTTACGCCGCAGGCGGCGCAGGCGTCCAGCGCGGCGGCCACCAGGGCCGGGTCGCCGTGGTATTCCTTCAGGAAGGGGGCGCTCTGGGCCAGCATGTCCAGTTCGGCGTCGTGGTAGACTACTGTTTCGCCCACACAGACATCCCCGATGCCGATCTTGCTGGTCATGTTGCCGGCAATGCCGCTGAAGATCAGCCGGTCAATGCCGTACCTGGTGCACAGTACCTGCACGGTGCTGGCGGCGTTGGCCTTGCCCATGCCGGCGCAGCACACCACCACCTGCTTGCCCTGCAGCGTACCTTTGTGGTAGTCCACCCCGGCGTAGGTCTCGCAGGTCACATCCTGCAGCCGGGCGCACAGCTGGTCCACTTCGTCGGGCATGGCGCCCATAATGCCGAAAATCATGGCAAACCTCCGTTTACACGTTGAACAGGAACTCGATCACGTCGCCGTCCTGCACTACATATTCCTTGCCCTCGGTGCGCTGCAGGCCCTTGGCCTTGACGGCGGCGTAGTTGAAGTCGGCGTCCGCCAGGTCCTGGTAGCCGATGACCTGGGCGCGGATAAAGCCGCGTTCAAAGTCGGAATGAATCTTGCCCGCGGCCTGGGGGGCCTTGGTGCCCTTCTTGATGGTCCAGGCGCGGCATTCCTTTTTGCCGTCGGTCAAAAAGCTGATGAGCCCCAGCAGTTCGTAGCTGGCCTTGATGAGCTTGTCCAGGCCGGTGGATTCAATGCCCATCTCCTGCAGGAAAGCCAGTTTCTCCTCAGGGGTGGAATCGGCAATGTCCTCCTCGGTCTTGGCGCAGATGGGCAGGGCCTGGGCGTTTTCGGCCTTGGCGCGCTCCACCACCAGCGGGTAGTAGGGGTTGCCCTCCAGGCCGCCCAGCAGGTCGTCCTCGCCCACGTTGCAGGCGTAGATCACCGGCTTGGCGGACAGCAGCCCCAGTTCCTTGCGGGCGGCTTTCTGGCTGTCGTCGGCGTCGTCAAAGGCAAAGGTGCGGGCGGGTTTTTCCGCTTCCAGATGGGCGGCCAGTTCGGCCAGCCAGGCAGCCTCGGCAGCCGCGGCCTTGTTGCCGGTCTTGGCGGCTTTCTGCTGGCGGCCCAGGCGGTTGTTCACGATCTCCAGGTCGGCCAGGATCAGTTCCAGGTCGATGGCGTCGATGTCCCGGATGGGGTCCACGCCCTCAGGCTTGTTCACATCTTCCACCACATGGACGATGTTGTCGTCGTCAAAGCAGCGCACCACATGTACCAGGGCGTCGCATTCCCGGATATGCCCCAGGAACTTGTTGCCCAGGCCCGCACCGTGGGCTGCGCCTTTGACCAGGCCGGCAATGTCCACAAATTCTACAATGGCAGGCGTTTTCTTGTCGGTCTGCCAGATTTCGGCCAGTTTGTCCAGCCGGGCGTCCGGCACGGCAACGATGCCGGCGTTGGGCTCGATGGTGCAGAAGGGATAGTTGGCAGCCTGGGCGTTGCGGGTAGAGGTGATAGCGTTGAACAGAGTCGATTTGCCCACGTTGGGCAGCCCGACGATACCTAATTTCATAGTTCGATCTATCTCCTTAATTTTTGGCTTAGTTACGCGGTTTTGCGATTTTCTGGCGAGTGTTTCTACACCATTTTTACACCATTTTTCGCTTTTTTAGGCCGCGCTGTCAGGGTTTTTGCTGTTTCCATTCCTCTCACCCTGTTCTGAGGGGGTAATTGTCTGCTGACCTTGCTCAAATTGCCGGACACCTGCTACCAGGGATTCATCCGTTACATGAACATACCGATCCATGGTAGTCTTGATGCTTGCATGGCCCAAAAGTTTCTGGAGTGTCTTGGGCGGCATCCCGCGCTCGATGGCCCGGGTGGCATAGGTATGGCGAAGAGCGTGCATGCAGAATCGTTCAATTCCGTTCTCATCGCAGAGTTTATAGAGGTGGGTATCATAACTGCTGTTTTTTGAAGGTTCGCCAGTTCGATAATTCAGAAAAACCAGATCTCCCAAGAAAAATGTCATTTCCTTCCCGGTTCGCCGATCAATGTAAGTTAAAGTCTGGGATAACATCGGCGATTGCTTGCGGAAATCCCGGGTGGCATAGACGGCTTTCAGAATATCGTATGCACGGGTGGTCAAAGGGATGGTTCGATAGCTGGACACGGTTTTAGGTGGCCCGGCTCGCCAATCTTTTTGATTGTGCCTGAACTCAAGCGTTTTATTGACAGTTAGAGTCCGTTTTTCCCAGTCGATGGCGTCCCAGGTCAACCCAATCATCTCGCCTGTGCGTAGGCCAGTTTCCAGAATGAGTGCGTATTGGTAGAAATTGTGAGAGCTTCGGGCAGCGTCTAAAAATTTCTCCTGTTCTTCAACCGTAAGATAGTGGATATCATCCACGGCCCGCACGGGTTTTGTGTATCGCACTCCATCCATCGGGTGGGAATCAATCATTTGGTTCATCTTGGCCGATTTGAACATACTGCCCATGGCGATATATGCCTGCCGGATCGTGGAACCGGCATATTTTGCCTCCATGCGATTCAACACGATTTTGCAGTGCATGGGCTTTACATCGACCAGCCGCATATCACCAATGATGGGTTTGATGTTGAGTTCAAAGCGATCCCTGTAATTGCGCTTGGTATTGGGGGAAAGGCCCTGCAGGAGTTCTGCTTGCCAAAACTGAAACCACTCAGTTACCGTCATGTCCGGGGAGGTAAGCACCTTTCCGTGCTTATCTTGATAGCGGGCATCCTCCAACCAATTCCGTGCTTCTGGGAGGGTGGCGAAATAGCCATCCTGGCGTTTTCCACTCCTGTTTACAAACCTTGCGTAGTATTGACCATCCTTTCGCTGGCAAATGCCTTTTCCGCATTCTTTGCCTTTCAGATTTTTGCCCATAATATTGACCCCTTTTCCAATTGCAGAAAAAGAGCCAGTGCAACACGCTAAATTATACCACAATGAGCGGTTTTTCTCAAGGTACAGTGGGCGCTCTGACTGCTCTTTTATATGGTCAGCATCTTATTCAGATACTCCTCGAATTCTTTTCTCTTGACCAGCCTTTTTGCACCAACATAAAGCACGAACGGACAGTTTGGCTGCCGCAGGAGTTGGTCGATTTTATTGATGCCGATGTTACTGTATTCAGCGGCTTCTCGAATGGTCAAGGTCACTTTCAGATGAATCGGTACTTTTTCACAGGAATTATCCATAGTTACACCTCTTATGGTTAGGTAAGAAATAGATCGCGTATATGAAATGATTTCAAATTTATAGCTATCCTATGATCCGTAGCTAGCAGATCCATAAACCAATGTTTCCCGCATTCTTATGCCGAGCCGGTCGATGCGGTGATGCGTCCAGACCGGAAGTACCATTATTACCTTCTGCGTCCTCGCGTTATATGGTAGCAATCCATATATCAGAGCACCAGAACTGCTTGCCGGGCAGATGGGCCGCTATTCAGAAGGGGAAGTTATAGGAAGCTCTTTTTATTCTCTTTTCAAGGTACTGGGGTGCCTTCACAATGTAAGAACAATCGAAAAATGTCATTTCTACTGCATCCACCAAATTTTTCTATAAAAAAGCCGCCCCTTGAAATGAGGCGGCCTCAACTATCAGATTACAAACTTCTTCAAGCTGATCACGATATGCAGCAGGATGTACTGCCGACAGTCATCATCAAATTTTCCGTCAATTACGCTGTATCGGTTAATCAGCGGCATGTATAGGGAAATCAGCGCCTCTACGGCAGTACGCTCACCGGAAATAGCAAGCTGAAGAAGTGCACGAAATTCACTTGCCTTCATGCATCATCACTCCTGTTCGCTATGATACGGCGCAGCGATTTGAGAGCCAAGGATCGTTGGTTGTAGACATACTGAACGGAACAATTCAAATGAGAGGCAATTTCTCGGGGTGATAGCTGCTCAACGAATAGCATCGTCAGTATTCTTCTTTTCATCAGAGGAAGTGTTCTGAAAGCTTCCGAAAGTTTTTCTTCTTCAAAGTCAAAATCGCGCCCGCTTTTGTATTCTGGCGGATTTTCTTCAGCTAAAAGACGCTCGGGAACATCTTCGATAGAAATTGTTGGGATTTCACGGGAAAGCATTTTGCAGTAATTGGAGCGAGCGTTACGGACACAAATTTCCATGAACCGAGTAAAGCGGCCTCGCAGTTCGTCCCGCTCTTCATTTTTGTCAGTGTCCATCATTATGCCTCCTGGTCATGCCATCCCAGCAGCCTGGGTGGCACGCCAAGACGGCATGCGCTTATGGTTGGTGTATAAGCACCTGTAAAGCAAACGGTCCATTTTAGATGTGCACGGGTATCACCTCCTTCAGGATGAGCATAAAAAATAGCCGTACTACAGAAATTAGTAGTACGGCTATCATTTGTATTGGAAAATTGGCACCACAAAAATGCC
>DXBO01000126.1 GCA_019116485.1 Candidatus Gemmiger excrementavium | reverse complement strand
TGAAGGTGGTCGCCAGCTTCTTGTGCAGCTTGATGATCTCGGTGCGCATGCTGGTACGCAGCTTGGCATCCAGGTTGGACAGGGGCTCGTCCAGCAGGAAGACCGCCGGGTTACGGACCATGGCGCGGCCCAGGGCAACACGCTGACGCTGACCACCGGACAGAGCCTTAGGCTTGCGGTCCAGCAGGTGCTCGATCTCCAGGATCTTGGCAGCTTCACGCACGCGCTTGTCGATCTCGTCCTTGGGCATCTTGCGCAGTTCCAGACCGAAGGCCATGTTCTTGTACACGGTCATGTGGGGGTACAGGGCGTAGTTCTGGAACACCATGGCGATGTCACGGTCTTTCGGCGGAACGTCGTTGATCAGGCGGTCACCGATGTACATCTCACCGCCGGAGATTTCTTCCAGACCGGCGATCATACGCAGGGTGGTGGACTTGCCGCAGCCGGAAGGACCGACGAAGACGACAAATTCCTTGTCCGCGATTTCCAGGCTGAAATCGGGAACGGCGGTAACGTTACCGGGGTAAACCTTCTTGACGTGACGGCAGCTGATAGAAGCCATGACAAAACCCTCCAATATGGTTTTTGTGCCCCGGTGCCGGGGCTGTTTTTCTTGACACGACTATAATATCAGGTTACAATAGGTTTGAAAATAGCAAAATATTGATATAGAGGTGGGGAAATTGATATTCGAGCCGGAATTTTATTGTGCCTGCACAAAAACCGTCGAACTGGACGGGGAAGCCCCCGCCCAGCTGGAAGGTACAGGGCTGTGGATAGGGGTACTTTCCCGCGGGGCATGCGCCCTGGGCGCAGACGGCCCCACCGGACGCAGCGGGGATATCCTGCTGGGGGGTGCGCCGCTGGCCCTGGTCCCCCAAAACGACTGCCACCTGCTGGCGGCGCGGCTGACCGGCTACTGCCCCGACGCTTACCGGCTGCGGCTGGGTGCCCCCCGCTGGGCGGACGGCGCCGCCTGCCCCGGCGCAGCGGAGTTGCTGGCCCAGCTGCAGAGCGGCGGCGGACCCCAGCTGGCCTACGCGCTGCTGTGCGCCGTGGCCAAAGCCGACGAGAGCGCCCGTCCGCTGCCACCGCTGGTGGCCGAAGCACTGGCGGCCATCCGCCAGAATTATATGGCCCTGTACGGGGTGGAGGAGTTGAGCGAGCAGCTGGGTGTGACCAAATGCCACCTGGTACGTACCTTCAAGCAGGCCCTGGGCGTCACGCCGGGCAAATACCTGACCCAGGTACGGCTGGACGCCGTGAAGGAACTGCTGCTCACCGACGAGTACAACCTGGAAATGATCGCCGGGCTGACGGGATTTTCCGGCGCCAACTACCTGTGCCGGGTTTTCAAGCGGGAGGTAGGCCTTTCCCCCGCCGCCTGGCGGGCTGCCGCAGCGCCGCCCCCGGCAGTCCCCAAACTGCCGCCCCGCAGCGCCGAAATGTTTGTATAAAAAATGTGCACAGCCTTGCGGCTGTGCACATTTTTTGCATAGGGAAAATTATTCAGCGGTCTTGTAGCCGTCGGGGTTGTGGCTCTGCCAGTTCCAGCTGTGGGCGCACATCTCGTCGATGCCGTACTGCGCCTCCCAGCCCAGTTCATTCTTGGCCTTGGTGGGGTCACACCAGCACTCGGCGATATCGCCGGGACGGCGGGGATCAATGACGTAGGGCAGGTCCTTGCCGCAAGCCTTGCTGAAAGCGCCGATCACATCCAGCACGCTGTAGCCGTGGCCGGTGCCCAGGTTGCAGATGAACAGGCCGGGCTTGGACTCCAGCTTCTTGACGGCGGCCACATGGCCCCGGGCCAGGTCCACCACATGGATGTAATCCCGCACGCCGGTGCCGTCGTGGGTGGGGTAGTCATTGCCGAAGACATGGACCTTTTCCAGCTTGCCCACGGCTACCTTGGCGATGTAGGGCACCAGGTTGTTGGGGATGCCGTTGGGGTCCTCGCCAATGAGGCCGGAGGGATGGGCGCCGATAGGGTTGAAGTAGCGCAGCACCGCCGCATTCAGGGCCGGGTCGGCGGCGCAGCAGTCGGTAAGGATGCGCTCGGTGAAAGCCTTGGTGGTGCCGTAGGGATTGGTGGTGCCGCCCACGGGGAAATCCTCGCGGATGGGCACGCTGGCGGGGTCGCCGTAAACCGTGGCGGAGGAGGAGAAGATGATGTTATGGCAATTGTGGCGGCGCATAACATCCAGAATGTTCAGCGTGCAGTTCAGGTTGTTGGAATAGTACTCGATGGGCTTGGCCACGCTTTCGCCCACGGCCTTGTAGGCGGCGAACTGGATGACACAGTCGATGTCGGGGTTTTCGGCAAAGATCTTTTCCACGGCGGCCTTGTCGGTCATATCCGCCTGCACAAAGCGGAAGTCTTTGCCGGAGATCTTTTTGACGCGGGCCAGGGCCTCGGGGCAGGAGTTGTAGTAATTGTCGGCCACAACGATGTCATAGCCGGCGGCCAGAAGCTCCACACAGGTGTGGCTGCCGATGTACCCGGCGCCACCGCTAACCAAAATTGCCATACCAATCGTCTCCTTTATGTTTTCTTGTTGCGCTTTTACGGGCAGCGGCTGCCCGTTCCGTTACTTTTATTCTACTTTTTCTGGTCGGATTCTGGAATAGACGTTTTCGGTGCCTCTTTGTCTTTTTGTTGCCTGTTTGGGCGGCGGGCCGTCAGCCCCTGCTGCATGCGCCGGTAGGCGCTGGGGGTATTGCCGGTGGCTGCGCGGAATTTCTGGCTGAAGTACGCGCCGGAACAATAGCCCATCTGGGCCGCCACTTCGCCGGGGGTGGCGCCCCGGGCCAGCAGCTGGGCGGCATAGTCCAGCCGCATGGCGGCAAACTCTTCCAGCGCGGTGCGGCGCAGCCGGGCGCGGAAAGCCTGCTGCAGCTGGGTACGGGTACACCCCACCGCCGCGCAGATTTCCTCGATGCGGACTTCATGGGTCAGATTCTGGGCAAAATAAGCCCGGGCGGCCTCCACCAAAGCAGCCTGGCGGCGTTCCCGCCGCACCCGGGTGGTGGGTTTGCGGGGGCGTTTGCAGCGCCGCCCCAGCAGAATGAGCAGATTTTCCAGGTGGATGGCCAGCTGCTGCCGTGCCCCGAAGGGTACATCTTCCCGGGGGACAGGCCGCCCGCCGGGGACTGCGGGTGGATCGTACAAGTCCCCCACCGCTTTCATCAGCCAGTTCAGGTCGTGCTGTTCCACCGGCTCGGCATGAAACACCGCGCCCCGGAACCGGTCCATGGCAGCATCGGTGCAATAAAAGTCTATGCGCAGCACCTCAGGCGGGATTCCTCCCACCGGACGCATGGAGAAGACCTCCTCGGGCTGGTGCAGCAGGATGCCCCCCGCCCGCAGCAGGACCCGGCGCTCACCGCATTGTTCCTCCACCGCGCCTTCCCGCACATAGACAAGCTGCCAGCCCACCGTACAGCCGGGGGGCAGGAAATCCTCGGTACGTCGTTCCGCCGCCCAGGCGGCGGGCACCGATTCGATGCGCAGGGGAAAATCTTCTTGGGTCGCCATAGAGCCTCCCTGGTTTATACGGCAACGGACCCGTCGCCGATCCAGTCCTGCGGCCCGGGGGCCGCCTCATAGCGGAAAATACCCGGTTCCACCGCCGCCAGCTGGGGAAACAGCTGCAGTTCGGGGCAGGTATCGGTCAGGCCCACACAGTAGGCCGTCAGGGTGCCCAGTTCCTTCTCGATGGCGGTGTACAGGTTTTCCCCCTCCGCCGTGTAGGTGCTGAGCATGATCTCGTCGGGGTGATTGTTCTCCATATAGGCGGTGAGTTCCTCATCCACAAAGAAGTCACCGCTCTCGGCGTAGTAATCCGGCGCACCGAACAGATGCAGAATCTCGTGGGCATACGTGGCCGGGGATTCCGGTTCGGCGGTATCGGCATAGGCGTCGAAACGGTAGAGGCAGCTGTACTCGTAAAAGAAATCCTCGCCGTCGTCGGCGTAGTGGGCCATGGTAAAAGAAGTGCCGCTTACCGGCAGGAAGATCAGAAATCCCACCCGGTCGGTGCCGTACCGGGCCCGCAGGTCGTCGGTATCCAGCGTGGCGCACACCGCGTCCATCTCGTTCAGGAAATCGTCGCTCTCCATGGAGGGTGCGCCCCCCTGCAGACGGCTGCGCACCGAGTAGGTATGGCACAGGGGGCTGTCGGTGCCGCCGTCGTCATAGTACAGTTCGGCGGTCACGCCGTAGCGCCCGGCCTCCGCGGTGATCCAGTCCACCGCCATGGCCACCTGCTGCCGGGCTTCTTCCCGGGCGTCCGCCGTCCAGATGCTGCCGGTGGCTGCATCGTTGAGGTATACGCTGACCAGCACGGTAGGCTCATTCAGCAGGCGGACGCTGCCGTACAGTGCATCCTCCGAAACCGGGTCCGGCTCGGGGGTGGGCAGCGGGGTGGGGTCCGGCTGTTCCTCCACATAGGGCATTGCAGGCAGGGTCTGGATGCGCCGGTGGGGCATGCAGCCGCACAGCAGCACCGCCGCCGCCAACAGAGCCGCAAGGCGTTTTTTCATCATTCCTCGGTCCCTTTTACAGTTTCAGTACGGGTTTGCCGTCGCAGGCGGCCAGCGTCACCTGGGCCGCGCCGCTGCCCAGGCGGCCATCCACCAGCGCCTCGGCGATGGGGTCTTCCACCACCTTGCGGATGGTGCGCCGCAGTTCCCGGGCGCCGTAGCGGGTGGTACTTTCAGCCACAATGGCGGCCAGTGCCGCCTGGTCGTAGTGCAGCGTCACACCGTGGGCGGTCAGGCCGGGTTTGTATTCCTCCAGCATCAGGGCGGCGATCTTTTCCAGGTCGGCCTGCTCCAGCGGGCGGAAGGTGATGACCTCGTCCACACGGCCCAGGAACTCGGGACGCAGGAACTCCTGCAGGGCTTTCAGGCTCTTGTCGGCGCTGGCGGTCTCCAGCTTTTTGCCGAAGCCGGTGGCGCCGCTCTGGTCGGTGGAACCGGCGTTGGAGGTCATGCAGATGACCGTGTTGGAAAAATCCACCGTGCGGCCCTGGGCGTCATTGATCTTGCCCTCGTCCAGAATCTGCAGCAGGATGTTCATCACATCGGGGTGCGCTTTTTCGATCTCGTCAAACAGCACCACACTGTAGGGGTGGCGGCGCACCTTTTCGGTGAGCTGGCCCGCTTCATCGTAGCCCACATAGCCCGGGGGCGAACCGATGAGCCGGGAGACGGCATATTTTTCCATATATTCGCTCATGTCGATGGAGATCAGCGGGTCCACCGTGTCAAACAGCTGG
The DNA here is from genome assembly GCA_019116485.1 of Candidatus Gemmiger excrementavium. GTDB lineage: Bacteria > Bacillota > Clostridia > Oscillospirales > Ruminococcaceae > Gemmiger > Gemmiger excrementavium. The sequence goes on along the minus strand of DXBO01000126.1, from coordinate 11,966 downwards.
TTGGCCAGCTGTTTGACCAGTTCCGTCTTGCCCACGCCGGTGGGCCCCACAAAGATGAAGCTGGCGGGGCGGTGACGGCCCGACAGATCAGCCCGGGCCCGCTTGATGGCCCCGGCCACCGCGTGCACCGCCTGGTCCTGGCCGATGATATGGGCCTTGAGGGCTTCTTCCAGCCCCTGCAGGCGGCCGTACTCGGTCTCCTTGATCTTGACGGCGGGGATGCCGGTCCACAGTTCCACCACCTGGGCCACATCGTCCAGGGTGACCTGGATTTCAGCCACCCGCAGCTGCAGGGCAGGCAGTTTTTCCCGCTGCTGGGCCAGTTCGGTCTTGACGGAAGCCAGGGCTTCGTAGTCGATGGCAGGTTCCTGGCCGTTTTCCGGCTCAGGATTTTCCAGTTCATGTTCCCGGGTCTCCAGTTCCGCCACCCGGCGCTGGACCTCGATCAGCTCGGTGATCTCGGGATGGCGCAGGTTGCAGCAGGCGCAGGATTCGTCCAGCAGGTCGATGGCCTTGTCAGGCAGGAAGCGGTCAGTGATGTACCGCTCGGACAGCTGGACCACCGTGGTCACGATGGGGTCCGGCACCCGGACACAGTGGTGTTTCTCATAATAAACGCGGATGCCCTTGAGTACCTCGATGGTATCCTGCAGGGACGGTTCCTCCACTTTGACGGGCTGAAAGCGGCGCTCCAGGGCGGAATCCTTCTCGATATATTTGCGGTACTCGGCAAAAGTGGTGGCGCCGATGACCTGCACCTGCCCCCGGGAGAGAGCGGGTTTCATGATATTGGCGGCATTCATGGCGCCGTCGGAGTCCCCGGCCCCCACGATAGAATGAATCTCGTCGATGAACAGGATGATGTTGCCGGCAGCCTTGACCTCGCTGATCAGCCCCTTGACCCGCTGCTCGAACTGGCCGCGGAACTGGGTGCCGGCGATAAGGGCCGTCATGTCCAGCAGGAAAATTTCTTTATCCCGCAGACGGGCCGGGACCTGGCCTTCGGCGATGCGCTGGGCGATGCCCTCGGCGATGGCGGTCTTGCCCACACCGGCTTCGCCGATGAGGCAGGGGTTGTTTTTCTGGCGGCGGCACAGGATCTGGATGGTGCGGTAAATCTCCCGGTCCCGTCCAATGATGCGGTCGGTCTTGCCGTCCCGGGCTTTCTGGGTCAGGTTTTCGCAGTAGGTATCCAGAAATTTGCGGCGGGGGGCCTTTTCCTTCTTGCCGTTTTTGGGGGCCTTGCCCTCCTCGCCGTTCTGGCGCTGGGCGCCGAAGCCGAAGGGGAACACCGGGGACCCGCCGGGCACAAAATCATCCTGGGCCTCCCCGTCGGCCCCCTCCCCCATCATGGGCGCCAGGGCGCCGGACTCGGCAGCCTCCTGCAGATAGGAGCTCATGCGCTCCTCCATATTTTCCAGGTCCTGGTCGGACATACCGAACTGTTTCATCAGATCATCCACAGGCTGAATATGCATAGCCCGGGCGCAGGTCAGGCAATATCCCTCCTGCTGGGGCTTACCGTTTTCCATGCGTTGGATAAAGACGACAGCGGTACGTTTTTTGCAGCGTACACAAAGCATCTGCTTCACCTCTCTATAAAAAGCATTTTATGCAAAATGCGGATCGTATGGTCTTATTATCAAGCCCCGGCCCTGCTTTTGCAAGGCGTGGGGCCGATTGTTCAGAATTTTTTCATCGAAACTTTAATATTGGGTCAAAAAGGGGTTGAACGCCCCGAACAGGCTGTAGCCGACGCTCTGCTGCAAAATGGGCAGGGTCAGCACCTCCAGCTTGTTGGCGGTAATACTGGCCACAAACCACAACAGCATGGCAAACAGCCAGCAGTCCAGCGCGCCGGTGAGCAGGCCCAGCACCAGGCCCAGCAGCCGGTTGACACCGCCGATAAGCGGCACCCCGTTCACATGGCGCAGCACCCCCACCAGCAGCCGGAACACCCAGCGCACCACCATGCAGAACACCAGGAACAGCACCACCTGCACAAAGGGCAGCAGCAGCGGTTCCAGGGCAGCGGTGATCTGTTCGGGCAGGGCATCCCCCGCCCCCAGCAGCAGGTCGGTCAGCGACTGACGCACGGTATCAGGCAGAAAATCCATGCCCTGCACCGCGGCGGCCAGGTCCCCGCCGGACTGCTGCACGGCTTGTTCCACCTGGTCGGTGACCGAACCGCTGAGGAACTGCTCATACAAAGGCGGCGCCAGCGTGCGGCTGGCCCACACGGCAGCCCCCACGCCCAGCACAGCCCCCGCCAGCTCGGTCAGCCCGGCCAGAAAGCCTTTTTTCCAGCTGCACACGGCGGCGTAAGCAAACAGACAAAGAAACAGAAAATCATAGACAAGGGAAGCAACAGAAGTCAAGAGTATGTGTCCTTTCTTTCAGATCAGTCGTCGGGGGCGGTAAGCACCTCCACGGTGGAGCCGGTGAACACCAGCGTCTGGGCGGCGTCCAGCACGGCTGCGGGATGGGCGGGCAGGTCGTTCTGTACCCAGTTCTGCACGCCGTCGTAGCCATAACACTCCACGGCGTTGGGGCACAGCAGGTAGACATCGGTATCGGTGGCGGCCACGCCGAAAGCCTGCCGGGCCGGAATCTCGGCCAGGGGGGTCAGGTCGCCGTCAAAGGTCACCAGGCTGTTGCCGCCCCGGATGTTGAGCAGCAGCGCCGTCTGGTGGATGCCGGGTGCCGCGCTTTGCAGCGTGGCACCGCCGAAATCGTAGCGGGCGGTCTCGGTGGCGGTGCGCGGGTTCAGCACCGCGATATAGGTATCGAACACCGCCACCACCCGGGTGTCGCTCTGCCAGTGCAGTTCCAGCAGCATGCTGCCCTGGGTGGCCTGGTAGGCAGGGCCCAGTTCTTCGGAATCCAGGTCCATGAAATAGACGGTACAGCTGAGCTGGCCGTCCCGGGCGGCCAGGGTCCCGGCGGCAAACTTGCGGTTGTCGGGGGCAAAATCCACAGCGATGGGTGTACCCTCGCTGCTGGTCATCTGCCAGTTGTACACCACCCGGAAGGAGGGGTCGAACACCTGCAGCTGGGCGGCGTACCGGCTGGACTCGGTGACTACAGCCAGCGAGTTGTTGGCCGACATGGCACACAACAGAATGCCCTCCTCAAAAGTTTTGGTAAACAGGCTGCGGGTCCGGCTGGATACCTGCAGTTCATTGCCGGCGCGGTTGTACACCGCAAACCGGGTGCCCCCCACCGCCAGCACAGGGCGGGCATACCCGGGCTGAAAGCTGCGCACCTGGGACCCGTAGGCGGAATAGACCACCACATCCTCGGCCCCCAGCTCCACAAAGCCGCCGTCCAGTTCCTCAATCTGCAGCGGTTCGCTGATGCCGGTATTCACCGGCCAGCCGCCGCTGCCCCGCTGCAGGTAGAGCGCCAGGCTGTCCACACTGTCCCCCAGCAGCGCAATGGAGGCCGACATAGCCCCGGTAAACACCGCGATTGCCAGAGCCCCCGCCAGGATCACTGCCCCCAGCAGGGCGCGGCGGCGGCGCTGACGCTGCTGCAGCAGCGGTTTCAGGGACTTCAGGTTGGTCTGGGTCTGGCGCTCCGGGGCAGATGGCTGGGACCCGGGGGCCGGTGCCTCCCGCCGGACGGGCTGAGGGGTGCGCAGCCCAATGTCCCCGCTGGTGCCGGGGATGGGTTTGGTGGAAGCATGGCCCTGTTCCCGGGCCAGCATACGCTGGCGGCGTTCCAGGCGTTCCTTTTCCGCTTTGTTCACGAGAGGGTCCTGCCTCCTTTCCTTGTAAGATCAGGCCTTTACAGGCCGGGATAATCCACCGATTCCAGAAACAGCCCCCTGGCGGGCAGCGTGGGCCCGGCGCGGCGGCGGTCCCGGCTTTGCAGCAGCGCCGGGATGGAATCCGGGCTGCGCTTGTGCAGGCCGGCCTCCACCAGGGTGCCGGCCAGAATGCGCACCATGTTGTACAGGTAACCGTCCGCTGTGACGGTAATGACAAAACGGTCGCCGCTGCGGTTCACCGTGCAGCGGGTGATGGTGCGCACGGTATCGCCGCGGGCGGCGACGCCCGACCCCGACGCACACAGCGCCAGGAAATCATGGGTGCCCACAAAGGCCGCGGCGGCAGCCTGCATGGCCGCCAGGTCCAGGGGCTGGGCCACCCGGTGGCAAAGGTCCGCTGTAAAGGGATCGTCCACCCGGCTGTTCAGGATATAGTAACAGTAGGTCTTGGCATGGGCGGCATACCGGGCGTGAAACCCTTCCGCCACGGGCTGCACTTCCAGTGCACGGATATCGGGCGGCAGGTGAGCGTTGAGAGCGGGCACCAGCCTTTCGGGCGGCACCCTGCCAGTATAACAGAAACTCAGCGCGAAACGCCGCGCATGGACGCCCGCGTCGGTGCGGGAGCAGCCCTTTACGTCGGGGCGGCAGCCCAGCACGGCCTCCATGGCGTCCTGCAGCGCGGCGCAGACAGTAGGGGCGTTGGGCTGTACCTGAAAGCCCCCGTAGTTCGTGCCTTTGTAGGCGATCCAGAGCAGCAGCGTCATCACACCAACCCCGGCACAAAGAACCGCGTGGCCACAATGACCGCCAGCGCCGCCGTAATAATGACGGCACAGCGGGCATCGGTGGCGGTAAAGCGCAGCTGTTTCAGGCGGGTGCGCCCCTCGCCGCCGTGGTAGCAGCGGCATTCCATGGCCATGGCCAGTTCGTCGGCCCGGCGGAACGCCGAAATGAACAGCGGGATCAGAATGGGCACCAGCGCCTTGACGCGCTGGGTGAATTTACCGGTGTCCAGCATGGCGCCCCGGGCTTTCTGGGCGTTCATGATCTTTTCGGTCTCCTCGATAAGAGTGGGGATGAACCGCAGGGCGATGGTCATCATCATGGCCAGTTCATGGACGGGAAAATGAATCTTTTCCAGCGGACGCAGCAGGTTTTCGATGGCGTCGGTGAGGACGATGGGGCTGGTGGTGTAAGTCAGCAGGCTGGTGCCCGCGATGAGGGCACAGACCCGCACCGCCAGCAGCACGGCATAGCGCACACCCTCGCTATAGATGTTGAACACCCAAAAATGCACCAGCGGCTCCCCCTGCCCCGTGACGAAAAACAGGTTGAGCACCGCCGTAAAAATGACGATGGGCACAATGGGTTTGAGGCTGCGCAGGATCATTTTACCGGGGATTCTGGCCACCCGGTAGAGCGCGGCCAGCAGCAGCAGCGACAGCGCGATGCCCAGGGGGTTGGGCGCCACAAACAACACCACGATATAGGCAATGGTGGCCACCAGCTTGAGCCGGGGGTCGCACCGGTGCAATACCGAGCGCCCGGGGTAGTATTGCCCGATGGTGATATCCTTGAGCATCACTCCACCCCCTTGTTCTGTTTGGCGGCCAGCGCCTTCTTGATGGTCTTGACCGCGTAGGGCACCGTATACACGTCGGTGGGGATATCCAGCCCCATCCGGCGCAGTTTCAGAAAGATCTGGGTCACCTGGGGCACCGAGAGCCCCAGTTCCAGCAGTTCCTGGGCCCGGGCAAAGACGTTCTCCACCGTGTCGTACATAGCCACCCCGGCCTTGTGCAGCACCAGTACCCGGTTGGCATACTTGGCGATATCCTCCATAGAGTGGCTGACCAGCAGCACCGTGATGCCGGTTTTCTCGTGGTAGTCCCGGATCTGGCTCAGGATGGTATCACGGCCCTCCGGGTCCAGGCCCGCCGCCGGTTCGTCCAGTACCAGCACCCGGGGATGCATGGCCATAACGCCCGCGATGGCCACCCGGCGTTTCTGGCCGCCGGACAGCTCAAAGGGGCTTTTTTCCAGCAGTTCCTCCCGCAGACCCACGAAAGCTGCCGCTTCCTTGACACGGCGGTCTATTTCGGCCTCGTCCAGGCCCATATTGCGGGGCCCGTAGGCGATGTCCTTGGCGCAGGTCTCCTCAAAGAGCTGGTACTCAGGGTACTGCATCACCAGCCCCACCAGGAAGCGGAAAGCGCGCAGGTCGGCCCCCTGGGCCCACAGGTCCTTGCCGTCCACCAGCACACGGCCGCCGGTAGGGCGGTTGAGGCCGTTGAAATGGCTGATAAGGGTGGACTTGCCGCTGCCGGTAGAGCCGATGATGCCCACAAAATCCCCTTCCTCCACGCTGAAGGAGACATCCTCCAGGGCGGTGGTGGCGTCCGGCATGCCCGGGTTGTACACATAGTTCAGGTGTTCTACACGAATAATCTCTGACACAGTTGGTTTCCTTTCCCGCGGAATACCGCCCGGCGCACATCGCCGGTGCCGTTTCCGCCTTGTAGGGGGCAGGCGGTTCAGTCCGCCAGCAGTTTATACAATTCCTCGGCGCAGCGCTCGGGGGTGATGACGTTTTCCGGCATGGGGATGCCCGCAGCCACCAGTTCATCCCGCAGCTCGGCGGCCTGGGGTACATCCAGATGGTAGCTGTGCAGCCGCTGGGTCTGGCTGAACACCTGTTCGGGGGTGCCCTCCATGACGATGCGGCCCCGGTTCATCACCAGCACCCGGTCAGCCTGGGCGGCTTCCTCCATATAGTGGGTGATGGCTACGATGGTGATACCCGCCTGCCGCAGCTGGCGGATGGTGCGCATGACCTGGCCCCGGCCGTGGGGGTCCAGCATGGCGGTAGCCTCGTCCAGCACCAGGCAGTCCGGCCGCATGGCGATGACCCCCGCAATGGCCACCCGCTGTTTCTGGCCGCCGGACAGCTTGTAAGGGGCGCTGTCCCGCTTTTCATAGATACCCGCCAGCTTCATGGCCTCGTCGATGCGGGTACGGATTTCCTCCGGCGGAACGCCCAGGTTTTCCGGGGCAAAGGCCACGTCCTCCTCCACGATGGTAGCCACGATCTGGTTGTCGGGGTTCTGGAACACCATGCCCACAGTCTGGCGCACATCATAGAGATGTTCCTCGTTGCGGGTGTCCATCCCCTCCACCAGCACGGTGCCGGTCTCGGGCAGCAGAATGGCGTTGAAGTGCTTGGCCAGGGTGCTTTTGCCGCAGCCATTGGCCCCCAGCACCGCCACAAACTCGCCCCGTTTCAGGTCCATGGTCACACCGTCCACCGCATAGCGGGGGGCGTCGGGGTCATAGCGGAATTTTACGTCCTGCACCTGCAGGATGGGTTTTTCAGTCGGCATAGTTTATTTCTCCCAGATGGCGGTGGCGCCGCAAGGCACCACGCCGCCGGTGGCCGAGACCGGCAGGCCGATCTCATCGCAGTGGGTGTGCCCGCCCTGTACGGGGCAGAGCGTGGTCTTGACGATATATTCCATCACCGCGGGGCTCAGCCCTTCGGTGTAGGAGTTGATGGCGAAAAACAGCGGGTCGTCGCTGAGGACCTGCTCGGTCAGCGTGATCAGGTCGTAGACGTTGTCCTCCAGCTTCCAGACCTCGCCGCCAGGGCCCCGCCCGTAGCTGGGCGGGTCCATGATGACGCCGTCGTACCGGCTGCCCCGGCGAATCTCCCGCTGCACAAACTTGGCGCAGTCGTCCACGATCCAACGGCAGGGCCGGTCGGAAAGACCGCTGGCGGCGGCGTTTTCCCGCGCCCAGGCCACCATGCCCTTGCTGGCGTCCACATGGGTGACCGACGCCCCCGCCGAAAGACACGCCAGCGTGGCGCCGCCGGTGTAGCCGAACAGGTTGAGCACCCGGATGGGCCGCCCCGCCGCTTTGATTTTTTCCTGATACCAGGCCCAGTTGACGGCCTGTTCCGGGAAAACACCGGTGTGCTTGAAGCCGGTGGGGCTGACAATGAGGGTCAGGTCCTGCCAGTGAATCTGCCATTTCTGGGGCAGTTTTTTGTGGTAATTCCACTGGCCGCCCCCTTTGGCGGAGCGGTAGTACACCGCGTCGGCCTTGGCCCACAGGGGGCTGGCCTCGGTGTTTTTCCAGATGACCTGGGGGTCGGGGCGGATCAGCAGCGTGCTGCCCCAGCGCTCCAGCCGGTTGTGGTTGGTAGCGTCCAGCAGTTCATAATCCCGCCAGCTGTCGGCAGGGCGCATAGGCGTTTCTCCTTTCTTACTTGCTGAGAATACGCTGGCGGATCATGTCGGCGATGCGCTCGGCGCTGGTCTGGATGGCGTTCTGGTCCTGGCCTTCCACCATGACGCGGATTTTGGGCTCAGTGCCGGAGACACGCACCAGCACACGGCCCATGCCCATCAGGCTCTGCTGCTGGCTCTCGATGAAACCGGCGATGTATTCATCCTCTTTGTAGGCTTGTTTCTGTTCCTTGTTGGCCGCCAGATTGATAAGCACCTGGGGGAACTTGGTGTACACGGCGTTGAGGTCGCTCATTTTGACGGCGGGGTTTTCGGCTTTCTTGCGGGCCAGCACCTTGAGCAGCTTGCCGGCGGTCAGCTCGCCGTCGCCGGTGGTGGAATGATGCAGGAAGATCACATGGCCGCTCTGCTCGCCGCCGATGGCATAGCCGCGGGCGCGCATTTCTTCCAGCACATAGCGGTCACCCACAGCGGTGCGGGCGGTCTCGATGCCCAGGGCTTCCATATGTTTCATGAAGCCCAGGTTGGACATAACGGTGACCACCACCGTGTTGCCGTCCAGACGGCCCCGCTCTTTCATATCGGTGCCCACCAGGGCCATGATCTTGTCGCCATCCATCTCGGCGCCGGTCTCGTCGCAGGCCAGGCAGCGGTCTGCGTCACCGTCAAAGGCCACGCCGCAGTCGTAGCCGCCCTCCTTGACGGCTGCCTCCAGAGCCTCCAGATGGGTAGAACCGCAGCCATCATTGACGGTCAGGCCGTCCTGCAGGGTGCCCATAAAGCCGCAGTCACAGCCCAGCCGGGGGAACAGCTGCTGGGCCACCGCCGCCGAGGCACCGTTGGCACAGTCAAACAGCACCCGCAGACCGGTCAGGTCGGCGTCGATGTGTTCCTGCAAGAAGTCCACATAGTCGGCCAGGCCGGTACGGCACATGCGGATACGGCCAATGTCGGCGCCTTCCGCCAGGCGGATATCGGCACAATTGTTGAACACATGGGCCTCGATCTGGTTTTCCACCTCATCGGGCAGCTTGTAACCGTCCCCTTTGAAAATCTTGATGCCGTTGAACTCCATGGGGTTGTGGGATGCCGAGATCATAATGCCGGCATCGGCGTTATACTTGCGCACCAGATAGGCCACGCCGGGGGTGGGGATCACGCCCAGCAGTTCCACGTCAGCGCCCACGCTGCACAGACCGGCAGCCAGGGTGGATTCCAGCATATCGCCAGAGACGCGGGTATCTTTTCCGATGAGGATTTTGGGGCGGTGGCCATCCAGCTGGGTCAGCACAGCGGCGGTGCCGCGGCCGATCTGCAGCGCCAGTTCACAGGTCAGGTCTTTGCCCGCCACGCCGCGGACGCCGTCGGTTCCAAACAGTTTACCCATAATCATCAGGTCCTTTCGTGTTCAAATTGGTATCGGTTCATTGTATGCCGCCGCACAGCGCGGCGGTCTGTCAAATCGCTAAAAAGCGGTTCAAAACATGCTCTGCTGACCGTCCGCCTCGTCAAAACGGCGGGGCACCGCCATGTGCAGGTGCTCGTAGGCCAGGCGGGTGACACAGCGCCCCCGGGGGGTACGGGTCAGCATGCCCATCTGCATCAGATAAGGCTCACACAAATCCTCCAGGGTGACGCTCTCTTCCCCCAGGGCGGCAGCCAGCGTTTCCAGGCCCACCGGTCCGCCGCCGTACATCTCGATGATGGCCCGCAGCAGACTGCGGTCCAGTTCGTCCAGACCCATGGCGTCAATGTCCATCCACTTGCGGGCCGCCACGGCGGTCTCCTCGTCGATGGTGCCGTCCCCCTGGACAGTGGCAAAATCCCGCACCCGCTTGAGCAGCCGGTTGGCGATACGGGGCGTGCCCCGGCTGCACCGTGCCAGTTCCAGGGCGCCGTCCTCGGTAATGGGAATGCCCAGAATCCCGGCGCTTCGCTCGATGATGCGGCCCAGCTCTTTGGGGCTGTAGGGTTCCAGCTTGAGCAGGATACCGAAGCGGTCCCGCAGGGGCCCTGTCAGCTGGCCTGCCCGGGTAGTGGCACCAATAAGGGTGAATCGGGGCAGGTTGATGCGGATACTCTGGGCGCTGGGTCCCTTGCCGATCATAATGTCCAGCGCGTAGTCTTCCAGCGCCGGATAAAGCACCTCTTCCACCTGGCGGGAAAGACGGTGTATCTCATCGATGAAGAGTACGTCCCCCTCCTGCAGATTGGTCAGCAGGGCGGCCAGATCGCCGGGCTTCTCGATGGCAGGGCCCGAGGTGATGCGGATCTGCACCCCCATTTCTTGGGCCACGATGCCTGCCAGGGTGGTCTTGCCCAGGCCCGGCGGACCGTACAGCAGGATGTGATCCATGGGTTCGCCCCGCTGCTGGGCCGCCCGCAGATAGACCCGCAGGTTGCCCTTGGCTTTTTCCTGGCCCACGTAATCATCCAGCGTTCTGGGGCGCAGACTGATCTCCTCGGCATCAGCGGGCAGGGCATCGGGGCTGACCAGCCGGCTGGGGTCCACGATATATTCCTGATTCATGGCGGTCTATCCCCTCCTTACCGGGCGCGCGACAAACTGCGCAGCGCCACTTTGATGATATCCTGCACAGGCAGGGTCTCGTCCACCCGGGCCACGGCAGCCGCCGCGTCGGAGGGCGTATACCCCAGGCTGACCAGGGCAGCCACCGCCTGGGCGGGGGCGGAACTGGGCGCCGGGGCGGCAAAATCCCCGGCGGCAAAGCCGGTGCCTTCCGCCAGGCCCTTCCCCACCTTGTCTTTGAGTTCCAGCGTAATGCGCTGGGCCAGCTTGGGCCCCACGCCGGACGCCTTGGTAAATGCCTTGTGGTCCCCCGAGGAGGCCGCCAAGGCAATTTTTTCAGGGCTCATGACGGACAGAATGGCCAGCCCGGCCTTGGGACCCACGCCGGACACGGCGGTCAGCATTTTAAAACAGTCCCGCTGTTCCTCGGTGGCAAAGCCGTAGAGAGATACATCGTTCTCACTGACGTTCATCACGGTGTAGACGGTGCCCTCCTGCCCGGGGGCGGGCAGGGATTCGCCGGTCGTAGCGGGAATCTGCACTGCATAGCCCACACCGCCGCAGCTGATGACCGCGGTGTCCAGGGTCTTTTTCAGGATTTTGCCGGTCAGGCAGTAAATCATGGTCTGGTTCCTCTTTTATAGATATAAAAAGTAGGGCCGCGCCTCAGCGGGGCCGGGTGCCCATCAGGCGGCTGCGGCTGCAATGGCAATGGGCGATGGCCATGCCCAGGGCGTCGGCGGTATCGTCCGGCTTGGGAATAGCATCCAGGCGGAGCATCATACGGGTCATCTCCTGTATCTGCTTTTTGACCGCCTTGCCATAGCCGGTAATGGCCTGCTTGACCTGCATGGGGGTGTACTCGTAAATGGGCACACCGCACTGGGCGGCGGCCAGCAGGATCACGCCCCGGGCCTCGGCCACGCCGATGACGGTAGTCTGGTTGTGCTGGTAGTAGAGTTTTTCAATGGAGAGGGCTTCGGGCTGGTAGCGGCGGCAGATATCCAGCACGCCGTCGTAAATTTGGGCCAGACGCTGCTCAAAAGGGGTGTCCTTTTCGGTAACGACGGCGCCGTACCCCACGGGGGCGAAACGGTTACCCACGTATTCCACCACCCCCCAGCCCACAATGGCATAGCCGGGGTCAATGCCCAGTACCCGCAACGTCTTACACCTCCCCACTTTAACCGATATAGTATACCACAAAAATTGTGGCCCGTCCACTGGCCGGGCAGGGTTTTTGCGCCTTTGAAAACCGCGAAAAGTCAGCGTTTCCAAAAAAAGTTTATTTTTTTGAAAAAAAGGCTTGATTTTTTGTTCCGGGTTTGGTATGATTATTGGCGTCGCAAGAAGCTCGGCACCAAATTGAACATGGACGGTTAGCTCAGCTGGTAGAGCATCTGCTTGACGTGCA
>DXBO01000125.1 GCA_019116485.1 Candidatus Gemmiger excrementavium | reverse complement strand
GGCCTCGCTGCGGCAGGCGGCCCGGGCTGCCGCCAGGGTGGCGCTCAGGGGGCCGTGCAGTTCCAGCAGACCACAAAGTGCATCGGCAGCGTCTTCCGGCAGACCGGCGGCCAGTGCTGCGGCGTGCAGTTCGTGGGCGTTTTTCTCGTTAAGCAGTTCCAGCAGCCTTGGCCGGGCCGTCTCGGGCACGCAGAGTTCCTCCAGCAGACCGGTCACGAATCCCATATGGCTGACTTCCAGTACCGTGGGCACCTGCAGTGCCGCCAGGCTTTGCACCGCCAGGCGCACCACCTCAGCCTGGGTGGCCGCGTCCACGGCGCCCATGCATTCCAGCCCCATCTGGTGGATGGTCTGGAAAGTGTGGCTTTCCCGGCTGGGGCGGCAGACCTCCTCATTATAATAAAAGCGCTTGCACTCCCCCGCCCCGGGCTGGGCCGTTTTGGCAATGGACAGTGTAACATCCGGTTTGATGGCCCGCAGCTTGCCGTCCAGGTCGGTGAAGGTCACCACCTGGGCGTCGGGCAGAAAGCGCTGATACTCCTGATAAAGGGCGTATTCCTCAAACCGGGAACAGCGGTATTTGCGGTAGCCTGCCCCCTCATACAGGGCACGCAGGCGCAGAGTCGCCTGTTCCGCCGGGGTAAAGTTTTGCAGTTGGATCTCCATATACAAGTTCCCGCCTCTCACACATATAAAAATATTATACTTTCGCGCAGTAAAGTTGTAAAGTGCATTTTTATGCAGTCGCAAATACAAAAAGGCGCACCTTTGCCACACAAAGATGCGCCTGACGCCTATATGGTATCAACCCTTGCAGCCCTGTTCGTCCCAGTCGCCAAAATCCGCGGGGTCCGCGATTTTGGTGGCATCAATCCGTCCGTCCTCGGTCTTGGGCACTTCCACGGCACCCAACTCCACGGGGTTGGCGTTGGGGGTGTCGTCGGCAGGCTCAGCGGGTGCGGCGGGTTGCGCAGACACGGCAGCGGGGGCCGGTTCAGCCTCGGCAGACGCATCGGTCTCGGGCTCGGCGGAGTCGGTTTCGACCTCATCCTCCGGGCCCACAATATGCTCGTACTCCTGGGCATGCTCGCGGTTCTTCAGCACATAGGCAGCAGCACCCACAGCGGCGGCGCCCACGGCCAGACCGAACAGTTTCTTCAGCAAAGACATGGCAAAACCCTCTTTTCAAAACCCTTCCGGGATGATTTTTGGTCAGTATACCACAATTCGCATAAAAAAACAAGTACCGGCCCCATCACACATTGCCGAAACGGGTAGAACGTGGTATGATGAGGCGAAATCTTTATGTTAGAGGGTATGGAAAAATGAAGTATGTATTCCAGTTGGCCCGCATCGTGGGCTTCTGTCTGCTGGGCGAAGTACTGGCCGCCCTGCTGCCGTTACCGCTGCCCGCCAGTGTCTACGGCCTGCTGCTGATGGCTGCCGCCCTGAAACTGGGCGTACTGAAACTGGACCAGGTGCGGGAGACAGGGCTGTTTTTGACCGGCATTTTTCCGCTGCTGTTCGTGCCCGCCGCCAGCGGCGTGCTGGAGCTGGGCAGTGAACTGCTGGAGGTACTGCTGCCCCTGGTGATCGCCATTGTGCCGGTAACGGCGCTGGTGATGGCGGTGACCGGCGTGGTGGCCCAGCGCTGCGCCGCCGGGAAGGAGGAACCCCATGGCTGAGTTTTTACGCCAATGCGGCAGTTGGGGCGTGCTGGCTACCCTGGCCGCCTACGCCCTGGGCATGTGGGTCAACCGCAAGACCGGGCGGGCGATTTTCAATCCCCTGCTGCTGGGCAGCATCTTTGTGATCGTGTTTCTGCGGTGCTTCGGGGTGCCCTATGCCGACTACAGTGCCAGCGCCGCGCCGGTAAACTGGCTGCTGGCCCCCGCCACCGTGAGCCTGGCGATTCCTTTATATGAAAAGTGGGAACTGCTGCGAAAGAATCTGGCTGCCATCCTGGCCGGGACGCTGGCCGGCACGCTGACCAGCCTGGGCAGCATTGTGGCCATGGCCTGGCTGATGAAGATGGAACGGGCCCACGCCGTGACGCTGCTGCCCAAATCGGTGACCACGGCCATCGGCATGGATATTGCCGAAACCCTGGGCGGCAAGGCAGCCCTGGCCAGCGCGGTCATCATTCTGACCGGCATCGCGGGGAGCCTGTTGGCCGAGACAGTCTGCAAAGTCTGCCATATCACCGACCCGCTGGCCAAAGGGCTGGCACTGGGCACCTCGGCCCATGCGGTGGGCACCAGCAAGGCCCTGCAGATGGGCGAGGTGGAGGGTGCCATCAGCGGGTTGGCCATTGCGGTGGCAGGCATCATGACGGCGGTGCTGGCACCGGCAGCCGCCAACTTCCTGCCATAAAAAATCCCCGGCGGAGTCTTTTCGGACTCTGCCGGGGATGAGTTTTTACAGCCAGAACTGCACCAGACGGCTGACGTTCTGGTACAGGGCGGGGTTCTGCCCGATCAGCCCGGGCTCCGCCGCAAAGTAGACACAGAAGTTATAGACAGCTCCCGCCAGCACCGCCAGCGGCAGCCCTCGGCGCAGCGCAGCCTGAAGCACCGCCATGCCGGGCTGCCCGGCGTGGTCCTGCAGCACCTGTTCGGCCAGCAGCCAGGCCAGCGCCCCCGCCAGCAGCAGCGGGCCCAGCCAGTCGCTCTGGTAACGGTAGAGTACGCCCGCCATCTGGCAATCCAGTACAGCCAGCACAAGCATTCCCAGCAGGGTCAGCCGCAGCAGTGCCCGCAGGTCCCGCTTTTGTCCCAGGCGGGTCCGGGCCAGGGGCAGCACCGCCAGCCCCCACAGCAGCGGCAAACACACGAAGGCACCGCCATAGAACAGTTCGGTGATGGTCAGGCCCATATAGTTGGTGGCCATGCGGGTAGCGCTCAGGTACGGAAACACCGTGCCGACCCCGGGTATTCCCAGCAGGAAGGTGACCACCGCCGGGGCCATACGCCCCACACTGAAACCACGGCTGGTCATATCGTTGCTGGTCAGGTTGTAGTTGGCGCCGAAATCAAAGGGCGAGCCGAAGCGGGCGGCATTATACCCCATAAGCAGCGCCGCCACCGCGATCACCGGCAGCAGAAACGCCACAGCTTCCCCCGCCCCGGCCCGGCTGCGCAGGCGTTTTGCCGCCACATAGCGCGGCCAGAAGATGGGCAGCGCCAGCACCGCGAACAGTTCCATCTGAGGGCGGCAGCCCGCCGCCAGCGCCATGCACAGGCTGCCCAACACCAGGTGGGCCAGCAGCGGCCCCCGGCGTTCTACCGGCGTGTTGGACGCCGCCAGCCATTGCCACAGCGCCAGCATGACAAAGGCCGCACCGGCAAGGATCGCATACTCATAGGTGGAGGGCCGCAGCAGCAGATACCAGACCTGGCTGCCCGCCGCCACCCCGGCAGCCGAAAGCAGATAAGCCGCTGCGCTGGCCCGGGGGAACCACCGGCGCAGCGCCTGTTTGACACAGCCGAAGGCCGCCAGAATGAACAGCCAGGCCAGCAGGATCATCGGCAGGCTGGGGGGCAAATCCCCCACCCCGGTCAGTGCCTCGAAGGGCAGCTGGAACAAAAGACAGGGCACCAGACCGAAATAGACGTAGTAGCGCCCCTCATAGTAGGCCACGTCCCACAAGGCATCGGGGGCGGCGTCCTGTCGGGCGGCGGTATCGTAGGGGTTTTCCAGGGCCACCAGCCCTTCGGGCGGGTCCAGTTCCAGGTCCAGCCGCCCGCTGAGCAGACTGTGGGCCAGCGCCCCGTACTGGGCGGCGGTGTCCCTGGCTTCGCCGTTGATGTGCAGCGTAAAGTTCAGGCGGCTGCCGCCGTCCCAGTCCGCCATATTGTAAAAGCTGGTAGCCACCCCGGCGTTGAACCGGTCGGCAAAGGGCGCCGCAAAAGCCAGCACCGCCAGCACCGCCACCACCAGCGCCACCGCCGGGCGGTAGCGCCGGGTATGTTCCAGGTAAACGTCCCGCCACAGAACACTGGCCGGGCGCAGGGCGAAAGCCGCCCCCAACAAAGCAAACAACACGGCAAACCGTACCAGCGAAAAATCCAGCGGGCGCGGCACGTTGGCATACACCGTTTGCAGCGTATAGGTCAGGGGGTACTGGCGGTACTCCCCGTCATACCCGGCGGCGGTCAGCGTCAGGGTAGTTGCCTTGCCGGAAAGATCCAAACTGCGCACCTGGCTGCGGGGGGCGTTGGCCGCCACCTGCCATTCCCAGCTTTGCCGGGAGGCCGAGGTGGAGGCGTCGGTGGCGGCCACACGAATCACAAACAGCGGGTTCTGCACCTCGGGATGGGGGCCGTCATACTGGTAGGCCAGACCGGAAAGCTGCAGGTTATACAGTTCCTGATCCAGCCCCCCGAAGTTCAGGACCGTGTGTTCCTCATTCAGTGTCAGCGGGGCGTTGGGATCAGGGTCCTCCACCAGATAGGGGCGCAGGTCCACCGGCGTGTAGCTGTGAGTAGCCCAGAAGTTGAGGTTGCAGACAAACAGCTCCACCCCCAGAGCCGCCGCCAGCAGCAGCCCCACTGCCGCGGCAATGCGGAACCGGGGCAACCGTTCCCGCAGCCGGACTCCGGTGACCAGTGCACAGGCCCACAGGACCATACCCGCGATGCCCAGCAGGCGGAAACCGTCGAAATCCACCGCCAGGCCCGGTTTGCTGTAAACACAGGCCGCCCAAAGCCAGACGGCCAGCACAACGCCGGGCCCGGCCCATAGATCGGCCCGGATAAAGTTTCGTTTCAGCAGCCGTCCGGGCAGCCAGGCAGCCAGCGCCGCGATAAGCAGCGTAAGAAAAATCGTGAGAATGAGCATAAGGGTGCTCCTCTATGTGTAAATTTGCCATGACCACAGGCGCCTTTATGGTCATACACCCTGGCGCAGGGCGTTGTACAGTTTTTCGGCCTTGGCGTGGCTGATGCCCTTGACTTCTTCCAGGTCGGAAATGCTGGCAGATTTCACCGCCGCCACCGTCTTGAAATGGGCCAGCAGCGCGGCGCTGGTCTTTTCGCCCACACCGGGCAGCGCCGTCAGGGTAGCCGCGTAGGACCGTTTCTTCATGGCCCGTTTGCGGTAATCGTTGGCATAGCGGTGGGTCTCGTCCTGGATATTGGTGACAAAGGTAAAGATATTGCGATTGCGGTTGATGGCGATCTCGCCCCCCGCGTCATCCACAATGGCCCGGGTGCGGTGGTGGTCATCCTTGACCATACCAAAGGCGGGCACATGTTCCAGCGCCGTACCCCGCAGCGCTTCTTTTACAGCGCTCACCTGGCCCCGGCCACCGTCGATAAGCAGCAAGTCGGGCATCGCGGCAAACTGGTTCTGGGGGCCGTCCGGTTTTTCTCCCCGGCGCGCCGCCTCGTACTCCGCCGCGCGGCGGGCCAGTGTCTCAGCCAGAGAGGCATAGTCGTCAGTACCGGCCACACTCTTGATCTGGAAACGGCGATACCCGGCCCGGTGGGGCTTTCCGTCCTTGAACACCACCATACCGCAGACGCTGGAGCCCTCGCCCCAGTTGGAAATGTCGTAGCTTTCAATAATGCGGGGCGGCGCTTTCAGGCCCAGCATCTGGGCGGCTTCTTCCAGCAGTTTTTCCTCCCGGGTATAACGGCCGCTCTCCCGGCCCAGACGCTCCACCGCGTTGGTGTAGGCCATGGTCACCAGTTTGGCCACATCGCCCCGCTGGGGCACATACAGTTCCACTTTGGTTCCCCGGGCCTGGTTCAGCGCTTCGTTCAGCGCCTCGGCGTCGGGGGGCAAGGCGTCCACCGCAATCGTTTTGGGGATGGTCTCTCCGTCCAGGTAGTACTGGGGCAGAAATTCCTCCCGCACGGCGTCAATATCGGTGGTATCGTGGAACACAAACTCCCGCTTGTCGGTCAGGCGGCCATCCCGGTAGCGCAGCACCGCCGCGCACACCGCCCGGGTGGTGCCTGCCAGGGCGATCACATCCATCTCGGTATCGGCATCCATGACCACTTTCTGGCCCGCGGCCACCCGCTCGATGGCCAGAATCTGATCCCGCAGCAGGGCGGCATTCTCAAAATCCAACCGTTCCGAGGCCGCCTCCATCTTTTCCCGCAGCTGTTTGACGATGTCCTTTTTGCCATAGCGGATCATGCGCAGGGCGCCCTGCACAGCGTCGTTGTAGGCTTCGCAGCTGATCTTGCCACTGCACACCGCCATACACTTGCCGATGTGGGCGTTCAGGCAAGGCCGCCCCTTGCCGAAGTCCCGGGGGAATTCCCGGTTACAGCGGGGCAGCAAAAAACAGTCCTGGGCCATCTCTACCATTTCCCGCACGGCGAAAGAAGAGGTGAACGGCCCGATGTAGTCGGCGTCATCCTCGTCCTTTTGCAGCGCCGCCGAGATACGCGGCCAGGGGCCTTTGGTTACTTTGACATAGCTGTAACCCTTATCGTCCTTGAGCAGAATGTTGTATTTGGGGGTATGGGCCTTGATCTGGCTGGCTTCCAGCACCAGGGCCTCGAACTCGCTCTGGCATACGATGACGTCGAAGGTAAAGGCGTGGGCGATCATCTGGGTGACCTTGGCGTCGTGGGGCACCCCTTCCCGGAAATACTGGGACACCCGGGTCTTGAGGCGCTTGGCCTTGCCGATATAGATGATGGTGTCACTTTTGTCCCGGATGATGTAGACGCCGGGCAGCAGCGGCAGCATACAGGCTTTGCGGTAGAGTTCAGCTTTTGTCATGGCGCTCCTTTACCAAAATGGCAGAGAATAAAAAAGCGGCGGGTGACCCCGCCGTTGCAGTTTGTGAGAAAATTACTCGGCAAAGCCGGAGCTGACCAGCTTGACCAGGCCGTCCACGGCAGCCTGCTCGTCGGCGCCGTCAGCGATGATGCGGATGGTGGTGCCGCCCACGATGCCCAAGCTCAGCACGCCCAGCAGACTCTTGGCGTTGACACGGCGCTCTTCTTTTTCGACCCAGATGGAAGACTTGTACTCATTCGCCTTCTGGATGAAGAAGGTAGCCGGACGGGCGTGCAGACCAACCTGATTCTCAACGGTAACTTCTTTGACGTACATAGTTATTCTCTCCTACTTTTGAAAATAATATGCCCCTGCGTTTCTACCGTGGGCGCTTGTCAGGCGGTCTCTTGCGTAGGATACGCCGCCTTGATTGTTTCTATTTTATCCTATTTGGTCGATTTTGTACAGTGGAATTTTGCAAATTTGGCAGGATTCTGTAATTCCGCCAAATCTCAGCCGAGGGGTTTGTGCAACTTAACCAGTTTGTTTTCAACATTGTTGTGGATTGACGACAATTTCCACGTCAGGCCCTGTCGTATCGAAAACGCAGTTCCTCACTGTACACGGTAGCCGTGGGGTCCTGTTCCGGGTCAAAAACATGCAGTACACCGTCAGGCCGCCAGCCCATGCGGCGGTACAGCGCCTGGGCCCGGATATTGGTACTGAGTACCCCCAGGGTGGGATGGGGATGTTCCGGCAGCTTTTTGCGGGCAAATTCCAGCATTTTGGCACCGATGCCCTTGCCCCGGGCCGCCTCGGTCACAAACAGATGGCTGATCTCTCCGGTTTGGTGGCAGACCCCCACCATGGCGTCGGCCTCGCCGCCGGTGTAGTGCAGGTAGAACGCCCAACCGCTGCGCCGCTCCTGTTCCAGCAGGTCGCGCATGTTTTCCGGCGTGATAGCGGCCAGGTACGCCGGTGTACAGATTTCGGCACAGACCGTACGGCGGCCTTCGGCAAAGAGCGCGGCGGCCCGGTCCATCTGTTCACCGGTTTTGACCAGACGGGCATTCTCCCCCCGCTTCCACTTGGGCAGGTCGGTAACGGGGTGAGTATCGCACCAGCGCTCATACAGGTCGGGACGGCGCAGCCGGGTACGGGTACGGCTTTGGGCCGCCCGCCAGGCGTCGATCTTTTTATGATCGCCGGTAAGCAATACCGGCGGCACGGCACGGCCTTCCCACACTTCGGGGCGGGTGTACTGGGGGTATTCCAGCAGGCCGTCCCAGTAGCTTTCCTCCTGGTAGCCCTTTTCCTCGGCCAAAACGCCGGGCTGCAGGCGCAGCACGCTGTCCGCCACCACCAGGCTGGCCAGTTCCCCGCCGGTGAGTACATAGTCCCCGATGGAGATTTCCTCGTCGCCAAAAGCCTCGATGACCCGCTCGTCGATGCCCTCGTAGTGGCCGCAGACCAGCGTCACGGCGTCATATCCGGCCAAACGCTTGGCGGCCTCCTCGTTATAGGGTTTCCCGGCGGCGGTCAAAAATACCACATGGGGTTTGTTTCTGCCCTGTTCGGCGCACTGGCGCTGCACTTCCCGCAGGCAGTCCGCAATGGGCTGGGCGTACAGCACCATACCGCAGCCGCCGCCATAGGGGTAGTCGTCGGTCTGCTTCTGCTTGTTGGTGGTGTAGTCCCGAATCTGGTGGCAGTGGGCTTCAAACAGGTCTTTGGCCCGGGCCCGGCCCAGGATGCTGGCCGACAAGAACTGGTCGCACAGTTCCGGGAACAGCGTGACGATGTCGATGCGCATGGGTTCACTCCTTGTCGCCGTTGACGGCTTCGGTGAACATGCCGTCGATGGGCGTAACGGTGATGGTGCGGTTCTCCATGTCGATGGAACGCACAAATTCCGGCACCGCAGGCAGCATATGGGTGCCCCCCTGGGCGTCGGTGACGGTGTAGATATCCTGGGCGGCGGGGTGGTCCACAGCGGTCAGTTCGCCGTAGTCCCGGCCTGTATCGGCGTCTACCACCCGGCATCCCAGCAGGTCGTCGATGAAATAGCGCCCTTTGGGAAGACGCACGTCGCCCTTGGCAAAGTAGTAGGTGCGCCCTACCTGGGCCCGGGCAGCGTCCATATCCCCCACACCCTCCAGGCGCAGCAGGATCATATTGCCCTGGGCGCGCACACCCAGCAGGCGGACCTCGCCGGTGCCGTCCGTTTTGGCGAACAGCCGCTTACACTTGGCCAGAAATTCCGGCCCGTCGCACAGCGGCAGGGCTTTCATCTCGCCCCGGACGCCGTGGGTGGTGACGATTTTGCAGGCAGGCAGGTAATTTTGCATACTTTTTCTCCCCTGTACAATTTGGCGCGGCCGGCTTTTTTCCCGCCGCCCTGCAAAAAAGCACCCTGCCAACCGGCAGGGTGCTCTTGGCTTTTCAGTCGATCTCGACGATGACTTTCTCGCCCTGGCGGACCGCTGCGGCGCGCATGACCACGCGGATCGCCTTGGCGATGCGGCCCTGTTTGCCGATGACGCGGCCCATGTCGGCCTCGGCCACTTTGAGGTGATAGACGACGGTGCCGTCCTCACGCATGGGGTCAACGGTCACCTGCACGGCCTCCTTGTCCTCGACGAGGCCGCGGGCAACGGCTACTAAGAGTTCCTGCATGTGGCGTTCCCTCCCTTGCAGACGTGAAGAGCAGATTACAGAACGGAAGCCTTCTTCAGCAGCTCACGGACAGTATCGGTGGGCTGAGCGCCGTTGGCCAGCCACTGCTTGGCCTTGTCGGCATCGATGCTGACAACGCTGGGCTCCTTGGTGGGATCGTAGTAGCCGATCTCCTCAATGAAGCGGCCATCGCGGGCAAAGCGGCTGTCAGCCACCACAACGCGGTAGAAAGGAGCTTTCTTGGCGCCCATGCGGCGCAGACGAATCTTGACCATTGTAAATTCCTCCAAATACTTGTATACGGCCCTTGCGGGGCGAATTTTATATTGTATATCCCGTGGGCCGTAAAGCCGTGCGGGTCATACCAAAGTAAATCTCAGCGGCCGAAGCCTTTCATGCCGCCCATACCGCCCAGATTGCCCAGGCTGCGCATGAATCCCTTGGGGTTGCGGCGGACCTTTTTCATGACCTTTTGCATCATCTCATACTGGCGCAGCAGCTTGTTGACGGCTTCCACCGTCTGGCCGGAGCCCGCCGCGATGCGGCGTTTGCGCTTGGGGTTGATGATGTCGGGTTTGGCCCGTTCCGCCGGGGTCATGGAATAGATGATGGCCTCGATATGGGCCAGCATTTTATCATCCAGGGCATCGGGGTCGATCTGATTGCCGCCGGGCATCATGGAGAGCAGCGCCGAGGCACCGCCCATCTTTTTCACCTGCTGGAACTGGGCCAGCAGGTCGTTCATATCGAACTTGTTCTCCATCATGCGCTTGGCGGCCTCTTCGGCCTCCTTGTCATTCTGGATGCTCTGGGCTTTTTCAATCAGCGAAAGCACGTCGCCCATGCCCAGGATGCGGCTGGACATGCGGGACGGATAGAAGGGTTCCAGGTCCTCCAGCTTTTCGCCGGTGCCCTGGAAGTAAATGGGCTTGCCGGTGACCGCCAGCACGGACAGCGCGGCGCCGCCGCGGGTATCGCCGTC
Source organism: Candidatus Gemmiger excrementavium (assembly GCA_019116485.1). Lineage (GTDB taxonomy): Bacteria > Bacillota > Clostridia > Oscillospirales > Ruminococcaceae > Gemmiger > Gemmiger excrementavium. The sequence continues at coordinate 9,657 of DXBO01000125.1, read as the reverse complement.
GGTCTTGGTCAGCACCACGCCGGTGATGCCGATCTTCTCGTTGAAGGTCTTGGCCACGTTGACGGCTTCCTGGCCGGCCATGGCGTCCACCACCAGCAGCGTTTCGTCTACTTCCACGTTCTGCTTGATGCGGACCAGCTCGTCCATCAGGGCGTCATCGATCTGCAGGCGGCCTGCGGTATCCAGAATCACGATGTCGTTGCCGTGGTCCCGGGCGTAGGCCATCGCTTTTTGGGCAATCAGTTCCGGCTTTTCGGTGCCCATGGTGAACACCGGCACACCGGCCTGTTCACCCACGATCTGCAGCTGATCGATAGCTGCGGGACGGTAGACGTCGCAGGCCACCAGCAGCGGGCGGCGGCCCTGGCCGCGGTAATACTTGCCCAGCTTGGCAGCGTGGGTGGTTTTACCATTGCCCTGCAGGCCGCACATCATCAGCACGGTCTGGCCTTTGTTCTTGATGCGCAGGTACTGGGGTTCATCGCCGCCCATCAGTTTGGTCAATTCCTCGTTGACGATCTTGACCACCTGCTGGGCGGGGGTCAGGCTTTCCATGACCTCCTGGCCCATGGCCCGTTCCGAGACCTGGGCACAGAAGTCCTTGGCAACCTTGTAGTTGACGTCGGCTTCCAGCAGGGCCATGCGGACTTCCCGCATGGCGGCCTTGATGTCCGTCTCGTTCAGTTTGCCCTTGCCGCGCAGCTTTTTGAATACGCCGTTCAGGCGCTCTGTCAGTGATTCAAAGGCCATCGGTTTCCTCCTGCGTGTCCAGGCGCTGCAAGATCGCCAGCATCTCGTCGGTGTCGGCGCCGATCTGCGGCACCGGGTTGAACAGCCCCGAGTTACAGCAGCGCACCTCCATAACCAGCTGGCGCAGCCGGGTCAGGTCAGCCTGCATCGCCATATGGCGGCGGGCATTACCCAGCTTGGCTTCCAGCTCATCCAGCGCGGCTTCACCATGCTTGATGGCGTCCCGCACCCCCTGCCGGGTAATGCCGAAATTTTCGGCGATCTCGGCCAGGGAGAGGTCCTCGTCATAGTACTCGGTCAGGATCAGGCGCTGCTTTTCCGTCAAAACCGGACCGTAGAAATCCAGCAGGACCGAATAGGCCAGATTTTTCTGCGGTTTGCCCGCCATGGCCCGCGCCCCTTCCCTTGTCTGAAGCTGTTGTGTAAAGTATTTTTCTTTACAGCGTATGCATTATAACAGGCCTGAGGACGAAAGTCAAGGGGATTCGGCAACTTTTTCCCCGCATCGCCCGGCCTGCCGTGCGTACAACTTTTTTTGCCCGGCAGCACACCGAACCCGTGCAAACCGACACGATGTGTGCTATAATAAGGAACAGTTTGTTGCCCTGTGCAGATTTTCAGCAAAGGAGGTGCCCGCCATGCCCATTTTGAAAAGTTACTATCAGGAAGTCTACCGCTCCCCCGTGGTTCGGTTGGACGGTTATTCTGGCCGTCATAACCTGAGTTCCAGCATTCTGGCGTATCTGGATTTCGGCGGAGCCACCGGTACCTCCAAGGACGGTCTGGCCGAAACCATGCTGGCCTTTGCCACCGAGCGCGGCACCCTGCAGCCCGGCATGCCGGTGGTGGAAGCCAGTTCCGGCAGTTTCGGCGCGGCACTGGCTGTAAGCTGCGCCACCACCGGGCACCCCTGCATTCTGGTAGTCCCCAGCAGTCTGCCGATCCTGCGGCGCAAGCGTTTGCAGGACCTGGGCGCCAAGATCGTGGTGTGCAGCAGCGGCGGCCGCCGGGCCATGGACCGCATTGCCGAGGAGACCGCCCAGCGCTACGGCGGCTACTTCACCCGCTATTTTGCCAACGACGACAACCCCGAATACCACCGCCGGGTGACCGGCCCACAAATCCTGAAAAATGCCGGGGAATCCATCGACGCCATCGTCATCGGCGTGGGCAGCGGCGGCACCATCACCGGTGTGGCCGAGTACATCAAAGCCTGGAACAGCATGATCCGCATCGTGGCCGTGGAGCCCGCCGAATGTGCCGCCATTTCAGGCGGGTTTATCGGGCAACACGGCATTGCGGGCATTGGTCCTGGCTTTGTGCCGGAAAATTACAACCCCTATGTGGTGGACACCGTACTCACCGTTTCCACCGCCGACGCCGAGCGAGCCGCCCGGGAGGTATTGTTCTTCGACGGTATTCCCGCCTGCACCAGTGCCGGCGCCACCCTGGCCGCCGCCGTGCAGCTGATGGGCACCGGCAAGGCCAAACGTCCGCTTTGTGTGTTCGCGGGACGGAAAATGTACGAATAATCTTTCCAGGAAGGGATGGGGCTATGAAAACGCGTTGGGTGCTGCTGCCGTTGACGGCGGCGCTTTTGCTGTGCGGCTGTACCGGCGCTCCGAAAGATGTGCTGCCGGAATCTGTACCGCAGAGTGCTGCCGGCCATGCCACCGCCGAGAGCAGCACCCCTGCCCCGGACAGTGCCGCCGTTCCCGCCGGGCTGGAAGATGCCGGACTCGGTGTTTTGGACTATGATGAAATCCGAGCCATCCGCCGGGACAGCGCCCCCTATCTGGAGCAGATGGACGGCTACTACACCATGAGCCGGGACGGCCTGTGGGGCCTGATGCGCACCGACGGCACCGAGGTACTGGCGTGCCGTTCTTCCGTACCGCTGTCCGGGTGTGCTTCCGCCGACCTGCGCTGGCATTCCTCTCTGGAATGGGAGCAGCTGGAAGCCCTGAGCACGCAGCTGCAGGCAAGCGGCGACGGGAAAATGTGTTCCGCTGAGCACGACGGCAGTGCCCATTACTGGTACTACGATACCAACGCCCACAAAGTCCAGGTGGACGGCGGGCTGTTCGGCGGCACGGTACACGACCTGGAAGACTACGATACACAGTTCGGCACCTATCTGCCCTGCCGCCTGGGCACCTTTGTGGACGGCCAGGGAGACCCTGATTATTACAAGGCTTCTGACCCGGTGACCGTTGTTTACGCCAGCGCCTACGGGGAACTGCTCAACGACCAGACCTACGAGGCGGGCGGCTGCTTTTATGACCAGGCCCTGGCCCCGGCCTGCCGGAACGGCAAGTGGCTGTATCTGGACAGTTCCGGCCAGGCGGTCACCGACGCGGTGTACGACGCCACCTACGGTGATACCGATGCGGCGTATGCCTCTCCCCTGCTGAACGGCTATGCACCCGTCTGCCGGGACGGGCAGTGGGGCCTGCTGGACAGCACCGGCGCAGAGATCGTCCCCTGTGCCTACAGCGGCGCTGCCTGGGACGGCGGCACCCTGTGGCTGCAGCAGGAGGACGGCTGGCACGCCTACACCATCCCCGGCGTGGTCAAACCCACCCCCGCCCCTACGCCGGACCCGTTGGAAGGGATGCCGGATACCATCACATCCCCTGACCGCCCCTGCGGTGAGAACGAACAGTTCCGATACAACACCACCCCGGACGGCAACCTGATGCTGCGTGCCGGGCCCGGTACCGAGTATGACAAGGTCGGCACCATCCCGCCTTCTTCCACGGTGGACTGTCTGGGCCGCAGCGAGAAAGCCGACAACTGGATTTTGGTCAACTACGAAGGCCAGTTTGGCTGGGCCTGTACCGATTATATGAGTTAACCCCTGCTCCCTGCCCATCCGGGCAGGGATTTTGTGTTATCGGGCATATCCACAATCTTTTTCACATAGGATTTGACAGAAATTCCATGTGAGGAGGTTTGCGGTATGAAAGGTGACCCGGAGGAGCGGGCCGTAGCAGTAGGGCGGTATATCGTGCGCAGCGGCGCCACGGTACGGGCAGCTGCCGCGGTGTTCGGGGTGAGCAAAAGCACGATCTGGAAGGACCAGACCCGTCTGCGCCACACCAACCCCGGCCTGTGGGCCGAAGTGCAGACCGTAGTACAGCGCAATAAAGCGGAACGCCACCTGCGGGGCGGCGAGGCTACCCGGCGCAAATATTTACGCGGGGCACCTTGCACGGGGGCGCGGCGCACAGTATAATAAAGGAAAAAACAAGGAAAGGGACTGCCATGAAACGCCAAGATTATATCAGCTGGGACGAATACTTTATGGGCATCGCCCTGCTTTCTGCCATGCGCTCCAAGGACAACAACAGCCAGGTGGGCGCTTGCATCGTCAGCCCCGAGAACAAGATTCTCTCTCTGGGGTACAACGGCATGCCCATCGGCTGCAGCGACGACGAGATGCCCTGGGAGCGGGAAGGCGATGAGCTGGAGACCAAGTACATGTATGTCTGCCACTCGGAACTCAATGCCATCCTGAACAGCCCGCACAACGACCTGACCGGGGCGCGCATGTATGTGACGCTGTTCCCCTGCAACGAGTGCGCCAAGGCCATTATCCAAAGCGGCATCAAAGAACTGATCTATCTGTCCGACAAATACCACGACACCCATGCCAGCATCGCCAGCCGGCGGATGTTCAACATGACCGGCGTAAAATACCGTGCCTACGAGCCCACCGGGCGGGAGATCAAGCTGAAAGTCTGAGAAAGAAGGAACTGGGATGAAAACCATCATCATCGGCATTGCGGGCGGCACCGGCAGCGGCAAAAGCACCCTGACCGAGCGGCTGCGGGAACATTTCGGCGCCAACGAGGTCAGCGTCATCAACCATGACAGCTACTACAAGCGCCATGACGAGCTGCCCTACGAAGAGCGCTGCAAACTGAACTACGACCACCCGGACAGCTTTGACACGCCGCTGCTGATCGCACACCTGCGGGAACTGCGGGCCGGGCACCCGGTGCAGGTGCCGGTCTACGATTATACCATCCACAACCGCAGCAATGAATCGGTGCTGGTGCGCCCCGCGCCGGTCATCATCGTGGAGGGAATCCTGATTTTTGACTCGCCGGAACTTTGCGATTTGATGGACATGAAGGTGTTTGTGGATACCGACGCCGACGTGCGCATTCTGCGGCGCATCGTGCGGGACGTAAAAGAACGGGGCCGCACCCTGGACAGCGTGGTGTCCCAGTATCTGACCACCGTCAAACCCATGCACGAGCAGTTTGTGGAACCCAGCAAGCGCAAGGCAGACCTGATCGTGCCGGAGGGCGGCCACAATCTGGTGGCGCTGGAACTGCTCATCAAGTGGGTGGCCGACCACCTGCGGGTGAGCGAATAAGACAAGGAGAAACACCCCATGCCGGAGAAAGTATACAAGGGCTTTGCCCTGCTTCTGTTCGGGCTACTGCTCTGCGCCGGGGCGGGCAGCTTGGTCCGCCTTTGGCCCCGTGTCCTTTCGGGTATTCCCTTTTCTCTCCTGGGGATTCTGCTGGGCGGTTTCGGCCTGTTTCTCGTTTTTCAGAAAAGTGATTCTTGAATCATAACAGCGCAACAGCGCGGAGGCCTTGCGGTCTCCGCGCTGTTTTTGCAGCTCACTCTTCGGGCAGGATCACCACGGCATAGCGCCCCCGGTCGATGAAACTCTGGGTAAAACTGGCGCGGTCTGTCTGGGCGACCTCCAGCATGGGGTCGGCCACGTAACAGTTTTCACTGTCATAACCGGTCAGCACCAGACAGTGGGAGTTACTATAGGGCCAGCCGCTGTTGGGAAGCTGAAAGCTGTAATTGTATAACGGGTCAGAGAAAGCCCGGGTGGTCCACACCAGCACCGGCAGACCATTGGCCACAAAGGCATACAGGTCCTCTGTACCGGCGCCGGTAATGTCCACCGCCTTGTAGCCGCCCCCCACCGTCTCCAGATAGGCGTTCACCGCCGCAACCACCGGCCCGGGCAGGCAGTAAAACGCCAACTCGTCCGCCGGGTTGCCCATAAACGCCTGGTTGGGGTCCACTTCCCAATACAGACCCTTGGGCAGATACTGTTCAGCCAGTTCGACTTTGCCCGCAGCAAATCCCAGGCAGTTCAGCACAATGGCCGCCGAAGTGATCTCACACCCGTTGGGCAATTCCGGGTTCTGGTCAATGTTTTCTACCTCCAGCCGGACCGCTTCGGGCAGCCACAGGGCGGTCTCACCAGTTTGTGGCAGCAGCGTCAGAGCAGCTAACAATGCCTCGGCATGATCGCTGCTCTGCCGCGCTTCCAACAGGCCCAGTCCATTCCTCTCTGCCGTTTCCGCCGTGGCGCCAGCCGGAATCACAGCGGTGGCACCGCAGGCGCACAGGCACAGGGCCGCCAGCAGGCAGGCACCACTGCGCAATATCGTTTTCAAACTTTCTCACGCTCGTATTCTTATGCAGTTGCATACTCTTTGTTTTTACCATACCCCAAAAATGTGAAAACGGCAAGGAAAAACCGGCGGGAAACCCCGCCGGTTTTGGAAAAGTTTGTGAAATAAAGCCTGAACCGTTGTTTACCAGAGGTTGACGACCTCGTTGTACAGGCCCTCGTAGCTCTTGGCGGAATTGTCCCAGCTGAAGTCGCACTCCATGGCGCGGCGGACCAGGATGGGCCAGCCCTCTTTCTGCCAGTAGCCTTCCTTGGCACGCCAGCAGGCCTCGTACAGCTCATGGGCATTGTAGTTGGCAAAGGTAAAGCCGTTGCCGAACCCGTCGCCGGAGTCATGAATGGAATCCCGCAAACCGCCGGTCTCCCGGACAATGGGGATGGTGCCGTACCGGCAAGAGACCATCTGAGCCAGACCACAGGGTTCAGAGCGGGAAGGCATCAGGAACATGTCGGCGCCGGCGTAGATACGCTGGGCCAGCTTGGCATTGAAGCCGATATATACGCCCACGCGGCCAGGGTTGCGGGCACACAGTTCATTGAAGAAGTTCTCGTACTGCGCTTCGCCGGAACCGAGGATCACCAGTTCGATCCCCTGCTGCAGCAGGCCTTCGGCAATGGCACGGACCAGGTCCACGCCCTTATGGCCCACCAGACGGGTGACCATAGCCATAACAGGGCTCCCGTCCTTGTTCAGGCCCAGCTCATCCTGCAACGCTGCCTTACAGGCTGCCTTGCCTTCCTGGAAGGTGTTGACGTCGTAGTTTTTGGGGATATCGGGGTCGGTGGCCGGGTTGAATACATCCACATCGATGCCGTTCAGGATACCGCAAGTCTTGTACTGTTTCTGGCGCAGCAGACCGTCCAGGCCGTGGCTGAACCAGGGGTCCAGGATTTCCTGTGCATAGGTGGGGCTGACGGTGGTGACCTTGTCGGCGGTTTCGATGGCACCCTTCATGAAGTTGGCACAGCCGTCGTACTCCACCACATGGGCGTCCCGGGCACCGATGCCGCAGGTATCCTCCAGGATATCCAGGCCGTACTTGCCCTGGTAGGCAATGTTATGGATGGTAAATACCGTCTTGATACGGTTGAACTTGTCCAGATGACGGTAATACAGGTTCAGATATACCGGGGTCAGGGCGGTCTGCCAGTCGTTGCAGTTGATAATATCCGGCTCAAAGTCGGTGTAGAACAGCATCTCCAGGATGGCCCGGGAGAAGAAAGCGAAACGCTCGCCGTCATCGTAGAAGCCATACAGGCCGCTGCGTTTGAAGTAATATTCGTTGTCGATAAAGTAGAACATAACGCCGTCGCGCTCGGCCTTGAACAGGCCGCAGTACTGGCTGCGCCAGCCCACCGGCACACTGAAATTGGTCACATAGGTCAATGTGTCTTTGAATTTCAGGTCCCCGTACAGCGGCATGACTACACGGCAATCCACGCCATCCTTGACCAGCGCTTTGGGCAGGGCGCCCGCCACGTCAGCCAGACCACCGGATTTGGCAAAGGGGGCAGCTTCACTGGCCGCATATAAAATTCTCATTCAGCACCTCCATACAGATGGTGAAAGGTTTTTACAAAAACAGGGGGGACGGGGGGACGCCATCGCGCTCCCCGTCCCCCTCATCTAAGCTGTCTCCGGGGAGAGGGAGTTCAGCCTCTATGAGCGTTTATACGCTGTGGTTTTTGGCAATAAATACCGGGAAGGTATCGGTGCCGGTGAGTTTCTTACCCTCCGTAATGTGGACATTCTTATCGGTGACCACATACTCCACATCGCAGCCCGGCTCCACCACGGTATCCTGCATCAGCACGCAGTTCTTCACGACGGCGCCCTTCTTGACCTGGCAGCCACGGAACAGAACGCTGTTCTCCACCGTGCCTTCGATCACACAGCCGTCGGCCAGCAGGCTGTTTTTGACGGAACTGCCCTCCAGATAACGGGTGGGGTTGTCATCGCGGATCTTGGTGTAGATGGGCGCACCGCCGAACAGGGCATCCATGCTGCCGGGCTCCAGCAGCCGCATGTTCTCGTCGAAGTAACTCTTCATGTCGGAGACACGGGCGGCATAGCCGGTGAACTCAAAGGCCTGCACGTTGAGCAGCTTGAGGTTGCGGGCCAGGATGTCGCGCTCGAAGTAGACGAGACCGCGGACGGCGGCATCGTGGATCAGGTGGATCAGGCTCTCGCGCTCGATGACGTAGATGTTCATCGACAGGTTCTGCTCGCCCAGCCGGTAATCGTTGGACAGAATCTCGGTCACGCGGCCGCTGTCGTCGATACGGATGGTGTAGTTGTCGCTGCGGGCACCCTCAGGAATGGGGGCACGGTTGTAGACCATGGTCACATCGGCGCCAGTGGCAATGTGGGCGTCGATGAGCTTGCCGTAGTCAAAGTTGACGGCAATGTAGGAGTCAGAAAGGATGACGTAGCGCTCCTTCTGGTCTTCCAGCCAGGAGAGAATGCTCTCGATGGCATCCACACGGCCGGAGTACAGCTTGACGCTGCGCTCGGCAAAGGGAGGCACAATGTTCAGGCCGCCGCGCTTGCGGGTCAGGTCCCATTCACGGCCCGCGCCCAGGTGGTCCATCAGGGAATGGTAGTTCTTGCGCACGATGACCGAAACGTTGTCGATGCCGGCGTTGGCCATGCTGGACAGCGTGAAGTCGATCAGGCGGTAGCGTCCGCCGAAGGGGATGGAGGCCATGGAGCGCTCCGCCACCAGTTCGGGAACGAGGTTATCGTAGGTGTTGGCGAAAATAACGCCGAGAGCGTTGACGTTGCTGTTTACCATTGTTCCTCACCATCCTTTACATCGCTGGAAACCATTGCTTTGGGGCCGACGGTAGCACCCTTGCCGACCACCACGCCGGAACCCACGGTGGCCACATCACCGGGTTCGGCAATGTTCAGACCGCCTTCGGGCATGGCGCCGACCGTGGCGCCTTCCTCAATGCAGACATTCTCGGCCACGATGCAGTGCTTGACGGAGGCGCCCGCCTTGATGACGGTGCCGCCCATGACCACGGCTGCTTCCACAGTAGCCCCCTTCTCTACGACGACGCCCGGGAAGAGGATGGAGTTGTTGACGGTGCCGTCGATACGGCAGCCTTCCGACACCATGGAGTTGACGATGGTGGCGTCGTTGCCGATGCGCTGGCAGGGCTGGCCAGAGTTGCGGGAATAGATTTTCCAGTTTTCATCAAACAGGTTGATGCCGGAATGGCTGGGGTCCAGGACCTCCATGTTGGCCTGCCACAGGCTGGAAATGGTGCCCACGTCCTTCCAGTAACCGCTGAAGTGGTAGGCGTACATACGGCGCCCGTCCTTGAGCAGGTTGGGAATGACGTTTTTGCCGAAGTCGTTTTCGGAGTTGGGGTCGGCCTCGTCCTCGGTGAGGTACTTTTTCAGGATATCCCAGTTGAAGATGTAGATGCCCATGGACGCCAGG
>DXBO01000124.1 GCA_019116485.1 Candidatus Gemmiger excrementavium | reverse complement strand
TTTCCTGCTGCCAGCCGTCCACGATCTTCTGCTTGAAGATGCCGTACTCATACAGGATGGAGTAGCCGGTACCGGGGATGCAGTCGGTGGCCATGCCGTCCAGGTAGCAGGCGGCCAGACGGCCCAGACCGCCGTTGCCCAGGCCGGCATCCGGCTCGCGGTCATAGATGGTGTCGATCTTGATATCGGCATCGGCCAGCACGCTCTCGGCCACTTCATTGAGGCCCAGGTTGAACAGGCTGGTGCGCAGGCTGCGGACCATCAGGAACTCCATGCAGAGATAGTACACCTGCTTTTTGCCCTCGCCCAGGACCTTGGACTGGAATTTCTTCTGGTTGTCCGACATGATCTGGCGGGTGATGGAAGCCAGGCAGCGGTAGATCTGGTCGGCAGAAGCCGTATCCAGCGTAACGTTGCACTCGCTCATCAGTTTATCTTTGAGCATCTTCTCAAATTCACGCTTGGTGTATTTCAAAATCGTTCTCTCCTTGCTGTATTTTGGTTTGGGATCACTGATTTTTATACAGGTTTAACAGGCATACAAAGTTGCCATCCTCTTGATTATATCCAAAAAGTGGATTTTGCGCAAGGGAATTTTGTGCGGATAAAGGCTTTTTTACACTTTTCCACAAAAAGGGCTTTTGCTGGAGGGGAATTTGTATTATAATATTGGTACGATTGCAACCCTGCCCGCTGTGCGCAGGATCAAATTTTGAACATAGAGCAGGAAGGAGCACAATTTTATGGGAATGGCTACCTCGAAAGTGCGGCTGAACATCTGCGGGTCCAGCTATGTAGTCAACACCAGTGAGAGCGAGGATTATATGCAGAATCTGGCCGACCGGCTGAATCTGGATATGAACGAACTGATGGCCTCCTCCAATTCGGTGTCCATCACCACCGCCGCCGTGATGACGGCCCTGAACTACCGGGATGAACTGGAAAAAGCCAGCGGCAGCGCCGACAACATGCGCCGCCAGATCAAAGATTACCTGGAAGACGCCGCCAGCGCCAAGATGGCGGCGGAGGAAGTGCGCCGTGAAAACGCCGCCCTCAAACGCCGCATCGACGAACTGGAACAGCGTCTGCGCCGCGCCAACAGCAAGGAGCTGCCGTGAGCCGCCCGCTGGAGATTCTAGCCCCCGCGGGCAACCGCGAAATGCTTGGCGCCGCTGTGTTCAGCGGCGCTGATGCTGTTTATCTGGGGCTTACCGGCTTCAACGCCCGCCGCACGGCGGGCAATTTCACCCCGGAAGAACTGCGGGAGGCAGTCTCTTTCTGCCATGCCCGGGGCGTGCGGGTTCACGTGACGCTGAACACCCTGGTCTACGCCCGGGAACTGGACGGCCTGGCCGACGCTGTGCGCGCCGTGGCCGAGGCCGGAGCAGACGCCGTCATTGCCGACGACCTGGCCACCGCCAGACTGGTCAAGACCATCGCCCCCACGCTGCATCTGCACGGGTCCACCCAGATGAGCGTACACACCCCCGCCGGGGCCCGGGAACTGGCGGCCCTGGGGTACGACCGGGTGATCCTGGCCCGGGAACTGTCCCTGGAGGAGATTCGGGCGGTCTGCGCCGCCAGCCCCATCGAGTGCGAGGTGTTCATCCACGGGGCGCTGTGCATGAGCGTCAGCGGCCAGTGCATGATGAGTGCCTTCCTGGGCGGGCGCAGCGGCAACCGCGGCGCCTGCGCAGGGCCCTGCCGTCTGCCCTTTGACGCCACCGCCGGGCTGGCTCCCGGCAAGCCGGGAAAAGCCTGCCACCTGAGCCTGAAAGATATGGACCACATTCCCCGTCTGCGGGAGCTGATGGACGCCGGGGTGGCCAGCGTCAAGATCGAAGGGCGGCTGCGCACGCCGGAGTATGCCGCCGCCGTGGTGACGGCCTGCCGTGCCGTGCGGGAAGGGCACCCTTACGACGAAAAACTGGTACAGGACATTTTCTCCCGTTCCGGCTTTACCGACGGTTACCTGACCGGACGCATCGACGGGACGATGTTTGGCGTGCGCACCGAGGCGGACGCTGCCGCCACCCGCACCGCCACCCCCAAGGCCCGGGAACTGTTCCGCCGGGAATTGCAGCGCATCCCGGTGGATTTTGCCGTGACACTGGAGCCGGAGGGCGTCAAGCTGGCCGTGGCCGACGGGGCCGGCCGCAAGGCTGTCGTCTACAGTGAGGAGGTCCCCCAGCCCGCCCAGAAGGACCAGACCCCCGCCATAGAGCGGGCGCTGGGCAAGACCGGCGGCACGCCGTTTTTCCTCAACCGTTTGTCCATCACCGGCGAACCGGGCTTTCTGCCCGGCAGCGTCTGGAACGAACTGCGCCGGGAAGCACTGGAGACGCTGCTGGAAAAGCGTTCCGCCGTGACGCCCCACGCCGTGCAGCCCTACCTGCCGCCCCAGTTTGCCGCACACAGCGTGGGCACCGTGCCTGCGCTGGCTGCCCGGTTTGCCGCCGTGGAACAGTGCCCGCCTGCCTGCGCCGACAAACTGCAATGGCTGGTGTTTCCCATCGCCGAAGCCGAAAAAGTCCCTGCCGCCTGGCGCGGCAAAACGCTGCTGGAGCTGCCGCGGGTGATGTTCGGCCAAAAAGAGGCACAGACCGCCGCCCGCCTGGACGCTTTGCGGAACGACGGGTTTGCCGGGGCCGTGGCCAACAACGCCGCCCACCTGCTGCTGGCAAAGGACTGGCCGCTGTATGGCGGGCTGGGATTGAACATCACCAACCCGGTCTCCGCCGCCGAATATGCTGCTTTGGGTCTGCAGGGCCTGCTGCTCCAGCCAGAGACTGCCCTGACCGCCATGCAGGCGGTGGCCCCGGCACGCAACGGCACACCGGTGCCCACGGCGGCCCTGTGCTACGGGCATATCCCACTGATGCTGACCCGGGCCTGCCCGCTGCGCAACGTGCGCAGCTGCGCCCAGTGCCCGGGCGGCGGCACCCTGCGGGACCGCAAAGGCCGGGATTTTACCGTGACCTGCACCGCCCCCGGCGGCGCGGGTATCCGCACGGTGTACAACCCTGTGCCGCTGTATATGGGGGACCGGCTGGCCGAACTGCCGGTGGATGTGGCCGTGGCCGCCTTTACCACCGAATCCCCCGCCCGCGCTGCCCAGGTTTTGGCAGCGCTGTTTGCGGGCAAGCCGTTTGACAGCGAGTTCACCCGTGGGCTATACTATACCAACAACTGAACCGGGAGGTTTGTATGCCGTTGACCGTACACTATAAGAAACTGGACCCCCGCGCCCAGGCCCCCGCCTACGCCACTGCCGGTGCCGCAGCCGCCGACCTGTGCGCCCTGCTGGACGAACCGCTGACCGTGGCCCCGCTGCAGCGGGTGCTGGTGCCCACCGGCCTGGCCATTGAACTGCCCCACGCCGAATGCGTGGCGCTGGTCTATGCCCGCAGCGGCCTTTCCATCAAGCACGGGCTGTGCATGGCCAACGGTGTGGGCGTCATTGACAGCGATTACCGCGGCGAACTGCGGGTGCCTATGGTCAACCTGTCCGACACTGCCTACACCATCCAGCCCGGGGAACGGGTAGCCCAGTTGTGCATTGCCCCTGTGTGGCAGGCCGCCTTTGTGCAGGCGGAAGCCCTGAGCGATACTGACCGCGGGGCCGGCGGTTTCGGCTCTACCGGCAAGGTGTGAGGACAAGCAATTTCCAAAAATTTCCAGCCTCGTGCCGGTACGGCACATTTCGACGCCCCCTGGCCGCTATAATCGAACACGAAAGGAATCCCGCCATGGCTTTGATCCTTGCCTCCGGCAGCCCGCGCCGCCGGGAACTGATGGCCCTTATCACCCCGGATTACACCGTCGTGACCAGCGATGTTGACGAGAGCAAGATCGCAGCCGACACCCCCGCCCGCCTGGCCCAGGCCCTGGCCACCGCCAAGGCCCGCGCCGTAGCCGCCCTGCACCCCGGTGATACCGTATGCGGTTTCGACACGGTGGTGGACTGCGGCGGTGAGGTGTTCGGCAAACCCCGGGACGAGGCCGATGCTCTGCGCATGCTGCGGGCTTTGTCAGACCGTACCCACAAGGTACATACCGGGGTGTGTGTCTGCCGGGGCCGCCGGGCCGCCAGCACGGTGGAGACCACGCTGGTCCACTTTTCCCCTATTGAAGAGGAGGACCTGCTGGCCTATGTGCGCACGCCGGAACCCTATGACAAAGCCGGAGCCTATGCGATCCAGGGCCATGCCGCGCTGTGGTGCGCGGGTATCGCGGGATGTTATTACAACATCATGGGGCTGCCGGTACACCGGACGGCACAGCTGCTGCGGGAGTTCCGCTGAGGCGGGCCGCCGGGCGCAGCCCCGGCAAGGGAGCTGCGCATGAACTGGTTACGAGATCTATTGAAACGTTTTTTCGGGAGAATACGCGCTATGTTTACCAAAGACATCGGCATTGACCTGGGCACCGCCAACACGCTGGTCTACATGAAAGGCCGCGGCATCATTATGCGGGAGCCCAGCGTAGTGGCCGTGGACCCCCGCAGCGATGAACTGCGGGTACGCAGCGTGGGGCATGAGGCCAAGGCCGTCATCGGCCGGGCACCGGGCTCCATCGTGGCGGTACGCCCGCTGAAAGACGGCGTCATCGCCGACTTTGACATCACCGCCGCCATGCTGCAGAGTTTTATCCGCCAGGCCTGCGGCAACAGCCTGTTTGCCCGGCCCCGGGTGGTCATCTGCGTGCCCTCCGGCGTGACGGAAGTGGAGCGCCGGGCCGTGCGTCAGGCCGCCGCCAAAGCCGGGGCCCGCCAGGTCACTGTGATCGAAGAACCCATGGCCGCCGCCATCGGCGCGGGGCTGCCCACCACCGACGCAGTGGGCAGCATGATCGTGGATATCGGCGGCGGCACCGCCGAAGTGGCGGTCATCAGCCTGTCGGGTATCGTAGCCAGCCGCAGTGTGCGCTGCGCCGGGGATACGCTGGACCAGAGCATCATCGCCTTCATCAAGCGCAAGTACAACCTGCTGGTGGGAGAGCGCACCGCCGAGCAGATCAAGATCGAGATCGGTTCCGCCTGCCCCCAGGACCCCGAGACCAGCATGGAGATCAAAGGCCGCAACCTGGTGGACGGCCTGCCCAAAGACATTCTGATCCGCTCCGAGGAAGTACGGGAAGCCATGAGCGAAAGTCTGCTGCGCATCGTGGAAGCCATCAAGGACACCCTGGAGCGTACCCCGCCGGAACTTTCCAGCGACATCATTGACCGGGGCATCATGCTCTCAGGCGGCGGTGCGCTGCTGCGCGGACTGGACACCCTGATCCAAAACGAGACCGGCATCACCGTGCATGTGGCGGAAAGCCCGCTGGACTGCGTGGCTCTGGGCGCCGGTGCCGTGCTGGATAACCCCGATCTGGCCGGACGCCGCAAAGAAGAACTGAGCTATCTGTAACAAGGACATCACAAGGCAACACAAGCATTGCTGAGGCGCAGCCGACGGCTGCGCCTTTTTTGTATTTTGCGGCACCCGCACCGAAAAATCGGGTTTTCTCTTGCCGTGACGGGGCAAACGCAGTATAATGATGCTGTATATTTGTAAGTGTACACCGTTTTTGGACGGTCAGCATAAATGGAGGCAGTCTGTATGTCTGAATTTATCCCCCTTTCGGTCCCCAATTTCGGCAAGCGGGAGGCAGAACTGGCCGGCGAAGCCATCACTTCCGGGTGGGTTTCCACCAGCGGCGGCAAGGTCACGGAATTTGAGGAAGCTCTGGCCCGCTACCTGAGCGCAGACCGGGTTGTAGCCTGCAATGCCGGGTCCAGCGCCCTGCACCTGGCCGCCATGGCCGCCGGGATCACCCGGGGGGACGAGGTCATCGTGCCCACGCTGACCTTTATCGCCGCCGTCAACCCGCTGACCCGCTATACGGGTGCCGAGCCCATCTTCATTGGCTGCGACGATTCGCTGTGCATCGACCCCGACGCCGTGGAGGCGTTCTGCCGCGACCACTGCGAACTGCGGGATGGCAAACTGTATAACAAGACCACCGGTGCCCATGTGAAAGCGTTGTGTGTGGTGCATGTGTTCGGCAATATGGCTGATATGGTGCGCCTGACCGATATTGCCCGACGCTACGGCCTGATTCTCATCGAGGACGCCACCGAGGCTTTGGGCACCCGCTATACCGAGGGGCCTTTTGCGGGCCGGTACGCCGGAACCATCGGCGATATCGGCTGCTACAGCTTCAACGGCAACAAGATCATCACCACCGGCGCCGGCGGCGCCGTGGTGTCCAACCATCCCGACTGGCTGGAACACGCCAAGCACATCTCCACCCAGGCCAAGGCCGACCTCCTGCAGTTCATACACGACGAGGTAGGCTACAACTACCGTATGACCAACGTGCAGGCCTGCCTGGGCCTGGCCCAGCTGGAACGGCTGGAGTCCTTTATTGCGCACAAGAAGGAGCTGTACGACCACTACGTGGCCCGGCTGGACGGCGTGAAGGGGCTGCACATCCTGCCGTTCCGCACCGGGGACGTGCGTCCCAACCGCTGGTTCTTCAGCCTGTACCTGAAGGAAGCCGGGCTGGACCGGGATACCGTGATCGGGAACCTGCAGGACCAGGGCATCCAGACCCGGCCCATCTGGGCACTGATCCATGAACAGGCCGACTACCCCCGCAACGAAGCCTACGCCCTGGACAAGGCCCAGGAGTACCGGCGGTATATCGTAAACCTGCCCTGCTCCACCAACCTGACCCTGGACCAGTGCGAGCGGGTCTGCCAGGCCGTGCTGAGCCTGTAATCACCCACCGAAAGGGGGACCACCCTTGATCCAAGTAGAAGAGCTGTTTATTGCACCCGAAGCCACCGTACTGGAGGCGCTGCGCAAGCTGGACGAGACGGGCCAGCGCATCCTGTTCATCGCGCCGGAGGGCCGGCTGGCAGCCGCCCTGACCGACGGGGATATCCGCAAGTTCTTTTTACGGGGCGGCACGCCGGATCAGCCCATCGATCTGGCCGCCAACTACCACCCCCTGAGCCTGCCCATCGCGGAACGGGGCCGCGCCAAAGAGGTACTGCAGACCCACCGCATCGACGCGCTGCCCATTCTGGACAAGCGGGGCGTCATCACCGACATCGTGTTCGCCCACGGTCTGGATGTGGACAATCGCAAACGGGCCAACATTCCGGTGGTGATGATGGCGGGCGGCCTGGGCACCCGGCTGTACCCTTACACCAAGATTTTGCCCAAACCGCTGATCCCGGTGGGCGAGCAGCCCATCGCCGAGCTCATCATGGACCGGTTCCGGGATTTTGGCTGCCGGGAATTCACCATGATCGTCAACTACAAACGGGGCATGATCAAGTCCTACTTTGCCGAACTGGAAAAGGACTACACTGTAGATTTTGCCGATGAGGATGTGTTCATGGGCACCGGCGGCGGGTTGTGCCTGCTGAAAGGGAAAATGCATTCGCCCTTCTTTTTCACCAACTGCGACACGCTGCTGGATGTGGATTTCGGCGACATTTATGAGTACCACAAAAAGCACGGCAATCTCATCACCATGGTCTGCGCTTTCAAGCACTATACCGTGCCCTACGGCGTGGTGGAGCTGGGCGAGGACGGCGGCATTGCCGCCATGCGGGAAAAGCCGGAACTGGATTTCCTGACCAACACCGGGGTCTACGTGGTAGAGCCCCGTGTGGTGGAGGAGATGCGCGACGGCGAGAAGATCGGGTTTCCCGATGTGATCGAGCGCTACCGCCTGGCCGGGGAACGGGTCGGCGTCTACCCCATCTCAGAAAACAGCTGGATGGACATGGGGCAGATGGAAGAACTGGAAAAAATGCGGCGCAAGCTGGAAAACCAGCCCTGAGGTGCCGAAAGGAGACTGTCATGCCCGTTTTGATTATTGCCGAGGCCGGGGTCAACCACAATGGTGACCTGGAAATGGCCAAGCGGATGGCACTGGTTGCCAAAGAATGCGGCGCCGACGTGGTAAAATACCAGACCGCTGTGCCGGAACTGGTGGTAAGCAAGTTTGCCGAGAAAGCCGCCTACCAGAAAGAGACCACCGATGCCGCCGAGAGCCAGCTGGAAATGATCCGCCGATTGCACTTTTCCTTTGATGCCCACCGGGAGTTGAAGGAATACTGCGATTCCATCGGCATCCAGTACCTGTCGGCTCCCTTTGATATTCCCAGTGTGCGCTTTCTGGGCACGCTGGACCTGCCGCTGCTCAAGATTCCTTCTGGAGAGATCACCAACCTGCCTTATCTGGAAGAAGTGGCCAAGCTGCACACGCCCGTGCTGCTTTCCACCGGCATGAGCAATCTCAATGAGATCACCGATGCACTGGCCGTTCTGGATGACGGCGGCTGCCCCGAGGCCACGGTACTGCACTGCAACACCCAGTACCCCACCCCCTACGAGGACGCCAACCTGACCGCCATGCTGGAACTGTTCGACCAGTTCGGGCTGCCGGTGGGCCTCTCCGACCATACACCGGGATGGGAGTGTGATGTGGCCGCTGCCGTACTGGGCGCCGCGGTCATTGAAAAGCACTTCACGCTGGACAAATCGCTGCCCGGCCCCGACCAGCAGGCCAGCCTGGACCCCGCCGAATTCAAGGCCATGGTGCAGGCGGTGCGCAACGTGGAGGCCGCCCTGGGCGACGGCCACAAACACCTGACCGAGAGCGAAGCCCCCAACAAGGCGGTGGCCCGCAAGAGCATCGTGGCGGCCCGGCCCATCCGTGCCGGGGAGGTCTTTACCGCCGACAACCTGACCACCAAGCGTCCCGGCGACGGCATCAGCCCCATGCGCTGGTACGAGGTGCTGGGCAAGACCGCCCCCCGGGATTTTGAAGAGGACGAAAAAATCGAATTGTGACACAGCTGCGGCGGCAGTTTCTGCCGCCGCATTTGACTGGAAAGAGAGCCTATGCGTACCATCTGCGTTGTGACCGCCACCCGGGCGGAATACGGTTTGCTGCGCCCTGTGCTGAAAAAACTGGCAGCGGCCCCCGAACTGCGCTTGCAGCTGGTGGTGACCGGGGCGCACCTGTCCCCCCGGCTGGGGCTGACCGTCGCCGAGATCGAGGCCGACAGTCTGCCCATCGCGGCGCGGCTGCCCATTTTTGCGGAGACAGAGGAACCGGTGGCCCGGACCCTAGCCCGGACGCTGACCGTCTTTGATGCTTATTTTGCCGAACACCACCCCGATGCGGTGCTGCTGCTGGGGGACCGGTTCGAGATTTTCGCGGTGGCGGCTGCGGCTGCCGCCCGGCATATCCCCATCGCCCATATTTCGGGCGGGGACGTGACGCTGGGGGCCGCTGATGAGTATTACCGCCACTGCATCAGCAAGATGGCGGCGCTGCATTTTCCCTCCTGCGCCGACAGCGCCGCCCGCCTGGTGCGCATGGGCGAGGAACCGGGCCGGGTCTTCTGCGTGGGCGGGCTGGGGGATGAGAACATCCGCACCCTGCCCAAAATGAGCCGGGAGGAGCTGTCCGCTTCCACCGGTTTTGACCTGATGCAGCCCTTTGCCCTGGTGACCTATCACCCCGAGACCAGCGCCGACGCCCCCGACCCTGCCGACCAGGCAGACGCCCTGTGCGCCGCCATGGCGGCCACACCCGGCGTGTTCTGGCTCATCACCGGCTCCAACGCCGACGCAGGCGGGCAGGTCTGCACCCAAAAAATGCAGGCCTTTGCCGCCGCCCACCCGGACCGGGCCGGATTTATCCAGAGCCTGGGGCTGCGGCGGTATCTTTCCGCCATGCAGTACGCCGCGCTGGTGGCGGGCAATTCCTCCTCCGGCGTGGTGGAGACTCCCACTTTCGGCGTGCCCACCGTAAACATTGGCCGGCGCCAGGCCGGGCGGCTTCTGTGTGAAAATGTTGTCAGCTGTCCGGGTGAGGAGGCTGCCATCCGCAGTGCCTTGCGCACCGCCCTCTCCCCTGCCTTTGTCCGGCAGGCCCGGGCGGCCCGCAGCCCCTACAATGGAGGCGATACCAGCGGCAAGATCTGCGAAGTGCTGCGCCGCTTTGATTTTGGCCCGGCAAAGAACTTTTACGACGGCCCCGTGCCGGATTTTGATCCCCAAAGGAGCGTTGCATTATGAAACTTCTGATCGTCGGATTGGGCAGCATGGGCAAGCGCCGCGCCCGGCTGACCCACGGCATCGACCCCACCATCAAAATCGTAGGCGTGGACAGCGCCGAGGCCCGCCGCGCCGAGGCGGTGGAACTGGGGCTGGTAGAGGCTGCCTATCCTTCTATCAAAGAAGCGGTGGAAGCCGCCGCGCCCGACGCCGCGCTGGTCTGCACGGCACCCTTGTCCCACGCGGCCATCATCAGTGAACTGCTGGACCTCAACCTGCCGGTATTTACCGAGCTGAACCTGGTGCGGGACGGTTACGCCGAAAACATGGCCAAGGCGGCACAGAAGAATCTGCCGCTGTTCCTCTCCTCCACCATGCTGTACCGGCGGGAGACCCAGTACATCAAGCAAGCGGTGCGGGAGTTCGGCAAGCCGGTGCACTATATCTACCATATCGGGCAATACCTGCCCGACTGGCACCCCTGGGAAAACTACAAGAACTTCTTCGTGGGCAACGCCCGTACCGGCGGCGTGCGGGAGATTTTCGGCATTGATCTGCCCTGGCTCCTGGACGCTTTCGGGGATGTGGAAACCATGACGGTGCAGACCGATTCCATCAGCGACCTGGGCCTGCCTTACCCCGACTGCGCCACCCTGCTGCTGCGCCACAAGAGCGGTGCCCAGGGCGTGCTTGCGGCAGACGTGGTCTCCCGCAAGGCCGTGCGCAACTTTGAATGCTTCGGCGACGGGCTGCACCTGTTCTGGGAGGGCAATCCCAAAGCTCTGTACGAGTTCCGGGACGGCGACAAGCGGTTCGTGGATACCTACAAAAGCTTTGAGCACGACAGCCGCTACAGCGACAACATTGTGGAAAACGCCTATGTTGACGAGCTGACCAACTTCTTTGGCGTGTTGCAGGGCACCGAAGCCCCCCGCTGGAGTTTTGAAAAGGACCTGGCGGCCATCGACCTGATGGACGCCGTGGAACGCAGCTGACCCTGTACAAAGGAGGACCCGGCCATGTTTTTTGACCCGTTTTCCCTTGCGTTTTCTATCTTTCCGCTGATCGTCATGGTGCTGTTCGTGGTCATTCTGGTGCGAGGACTACGGGAGTGGTCCCGCAACAACGCCTCGCCCCGGCTCAGTGTGCCCGCCACCGTGGTAGCCCGGCGCCAGGCCCATCACCACAACGGCAGCACCCATACCAGCAGCACCAGCTATTATGCCACTTTCCAGTTTGAGAGCGGTGACCGGCTGGAACTGCGTCTGCCCTGGCGGGATGCCGGCATGATCGCCGAAGGAGACCGGGGTACGCTGCACTTCCAGGGCACCCGCTACCTGGGCTTTGACCGGGACCTGACCACCTGACGGGGAGGCTTTGCCATGAAAATTTTGACCGCACTGTTCGTGGGGCTGGGCTCCATCGGCACGCGCCACCTGAATAACCTGGCCGCCTTGTGCGCGGACCGGGGCTGGACGCTGGAGGCCGATGCCCTGCGCAGCGACCCGGCCCGCCCGCTGCGCCCCGGCGTGGCGGAACAGCTCCATGCCCAGTACACCAACGCCGCCGCGCTGCCCGGGCACTACGACCTGATCTTCATCACCAACCCCACCAGCCTGCACGCCCAGGCGCTGCGGGATGTCTATGGCCGGGCCGGGGCACTGTTCATTGAAAAGCCCATCTTCTCGGCTGAGCAGACCGGCCTGGACCTGGCCGACTATCTGCCCGCCGGGCAGAAAGCCTATGTGGCGGCCCCCATGCGCTGGTGCGGCACCATGCTGGCGCTGAAAGAACGGATGCCCTCCCTGCGGCCTTACTGCGCCCGGGTTATCTGTTCCAGCTACCTGCCGGACTGGCGCCCCGGGGTGGATTATCGCACGGTGTACAGCGCCCACAAAGCCCTGGGCGGCGGCGTGACCATTGATTTGATCCATGAGTGGGATTATCTGGTGGATCTGTTCGGCGTACCGGAGGCGCTGTACAATTTCAAGGGCACTTACTCTGAACTGGAGATCGACTCCGACGATCTCTCGGTATACATTGCTCGCTATCCTTCCCTGCTGGCCGAAGTGCATCTGGACTACTTTGGTCGTGGCTACCGGCGCAGCATTGAACTGTTTTGCCGAGACGGCAGCGTGGTGGCGGACTTTGGTGCCGGCACCCTGACCCTGCCAAACGGCACCGTGGAGCACTACGAAGAGGATATCAACCGCCGCTATGAGCGGGAGATGGCCTATTTTGTGGACTATGCGCTGGGAGATACCCCGGCCAGCTGCAACCCGCCGGAACTGGCATTGCAGGTATTACAACTGACGTTGGGAGAGAAATGACATGAATCGTCTGCTCATCACCATTTGCGGCCGTGCCGGCAGCAAGGGATTCAAGAACAAAAACCTGAAAGTATTCTGCGGCAAACCCCTGGTCTACTATTCCCTGAGCGCGGCGGAGCTGTTCTGCCGCAACCACCCGGAACTGCAGGTGGACATTGCCCTGAACACCGACAGCCAGGACCTGGCCGATCTGGTGGCAGCCCAGTACCCCGAGGTGGTCTACCTGCCCCGGGGCGAGGAACTGGGCGGCGACAAAGTGCCCAAGATGGCCGTCTACCAGGACAGCCTGCGCCGCATGGAAGCACGCACCGGTGCGCCCTATGACTGGCACATGGACCTGGACATTACCAGCCCGCTGCGCACCGCCGCCGACATAGAAAACGCCTTTGCCAAAAAGCAGGCCCGGGAAGATCTGGACCTGGTGTTCAGCGTCTGCGAAGCCCGGCGCAACCCCTGGTTCAACATGGTCAAAACGGTGGACGACCACGTGGAGCAGGTGATCCGCAGCGAGTTCACCGGCCGCCAGCAGGCCCCCGATGTGTATGACGTGAACGCCTCCATCTATGTGTTCCGCCGGGATTTTCTGGCCAACAACACCGACGGCATGCTGTGGCGGGGCAAGATCGGCGTCAGTGTCATGATGGATACCGGCATCATCGACATTGACTCGGAGCACGACTACCTGCTGATGGAGGCCATCGCCCGCCACCTCTACGACCATTACCCCGAATTCAACGCGGTGCGGGAGAACATCCGTGGACAGTGAGCGCTTTGAAGAATCCCTGGACCTGATTCTGGACGCCGGACAGGCTCTGCTGGAAAACGGCGGTGAAGTCTTCCGTGCCCAGCAGACCATGGAGATCATGGCCCGCAGCCTGGCTGTGCAGAATTTCCATGTATATGTACTGACCAACGGCATCTTTGCCTCTGCCCGGGCCGGGGACGGCGCCGGGGTCAGCCGGATACGCCATGTACCGCTGGTCTCCATCCATCTGGGCCGGGTGGAGGCTGTCAATGAACTGTCCCGGGAACTGGCCGGCGGTCAGCTGGACCTGGACGGCGCCCGCCGCAAGCTGGAGGACGCCCGGGCCCTGCCCCAGACTTCCCCCCGGGCTGACCGGCTGGCCTGTGTGGTGGGTTCCGCCGGGTTCGCCTTGCTGTTCGGCGGCGGCATGCTGGAAATGGCCGTGGCCGCCCTGGGCGGCCTGGTGGAATCGCTGATCTGCCAGCAATTCGGCAAACGGCGCATCAACCGCATCTTTACCGACATCGTGGCCGCCTGCCTGAACACACTGTGTGCACTGGTTGTCAGCGGTTTTCTGCCCGTTCTGGATGTGAATACCGCCACCATCGGCGCGCTGATGGTGCTTACCCCCGGCGTGGCCCTGACCATGGGCATCCGGGATATCATCAACGCCGATTACCTTTCGGGGGCCATCCGGCTGCTGGACGCCGTACTCATCGCGGGCAGCATCGCCTGCGGTGTGGTGCTGGCCTGGCTGGCCGCCCGGGGATTGGGGGCTTTGCCATGGTAATGGACTATCTATTGCAGTTTGGGGTGGCTGTGGTGGCCACCATCTGTTTCGGCGTCACCTTCCGGGTCTCGCCCCGGCATTATCTGGCCTGCGGGCTCACCGGCGCGGTGGGCTGGCTGGTCTATGTACTGTGCGCCGATCTGCTGGTCATGAGCGCCCCGGTGGCCACCCTGGCCGCCGCCCTGCCGCTGACCGCCTGTGCCCGGTTCTTTGCCATCCGGCACAAAGCGCCCATCACGCTGTTTCTCCTGTGCGGCATCTTCCCGCTGGTGCCGGGAGCGGGCATCTACTACACCGCCTACTACTTTTTGCGCAATGACCGCACACTGTTTGCCAACAAAGGGGTCGAAACCATAAAAATTGCGGTGGCTTTGGCCCTGGGCATCGCTTTGGTATGCAGTATTCCGCTGAAACGCAGCAAACAATAGAACGAACCAACGGCGGAGGCCGTCCTTTCCGGGGCAGCCTCCGTCGTCAGTTTATTCCGTGGGATATTCGATTTCGGTCTCAGCCGCGGTGGCCTGAGCCTCCTGGTCTGTCTCCTCCGGGGCGGGGGTCTCGGCTGCGGTTGCTTCCGCTGTCGTTTTGGCCGCCGTCACCAGGCCGGTGACTTCCCCGGAAGGTTTCTGCAGCAGGTAGGCGCCGATGGCCTTGGCCTTATACACCAGCAGCACACAATAGGTATCCTGGTCGCCGGTGGACAGTTCCGGGCAGAGCAACGTCCACTTTTCCACCGTTTTGCCCTTGTAGTCGCTCAGGTCCAGGTCGCTCTCCTGCACTACCTGGTTGAAAGCCGTAAAACTGTCGTCCCACTTTTTGGGTATTTTGACCTTATCCACTGCCGCGGTGGACAGGTCGGTGTCGAACCCGTAGCCGGTAAAATAGCCGCCGATATCCTGGGTGGTCTCAATGCCCGGGGCGGCGGCCGCGTTGGCCGTGACTGCCCCGCCAGAGAAGTGCACCGCCGCCGCCACCGTGCCGCACAGGCACACCGCACACAGGGCAAGCGCCCCCGCCTGCCGCAAACCGGGTTTGGTTACCGTACATAAAAACATAAGCGCAGCCCCCTTGTCATCGTTCATGGAATGATATGCGGGGGCCGCGCTGCGTATGCTATTTGTATTTGGGTTCTGCCTCATACCACTGAAAGATCAGGGCGTCGTTTTCCCGTTCCAGGCGGGGGATGTCGTATTCCGGCACCGCCGTCCACATAACGGTCATAGCCCCCAGGGCCGCGCACAGGCGGACAGCCCAGTTGCGTTTGTCGGGGCACCAGGCGATAAAATCCGGTCGGGCGATCAGATTTCCGAAACAGTGGGACAACAGAAACGCCGCCACCCGCGGCGTGCCGATACGCCGGTGGTTGCGGTAGCTGTCGGCCAGCTGGCCCCGCACCACACCGGGCGCCAGTTTGCGGATACGCCGTACCACCCGGGGGTCAAAACTCTCGATACAGTAGGGGCCGGGGTAGGCTGCCAGAGCTGCCAGCACCGCCCGGCACAGGGCGGTCAGGTAGGCGCCGCTGTGCCGCCAATGGCTTTTGATCTCGACGATCAGCGGGGTAGCAGGGTCTGCCGCCGCCACGGTGCGCAGCACATCGGCAAACAGGGGGGCGTGTTCTCCGCTGCCCGCCAGCGGCAGCGCCGACACCACCGGCCAAGGGGTGCTGCGCACACCGCCGCGGGCCGGGGTCATGCGGTCCAGCGTGTCATCGTGAAAGACCACCAGCTGGCGGTCCTGGGTGAACTGAACGTCCAGTTCGATGCCGTAGCCCTGCCGTGCCGCCGCCGCAAAAGCGGGCAGACTGTTTTCCGGCGGGTCCTGCCGGGGGGTGAACAGCCCCCGGTGGGCGTAGCTGCGCCCATAGAAAGGGCGGCGCAGCGCTTTGCGCGGTGCGCCAGGCCAGACGGCAAACAGCGAAAACGCCACGCACAGGGCAATGCATACCGCCGGGATCAGCAGCAGCCAGAACATTTTTCTCACCTCTTATTGTTATTTTACCCTGTCCCGGGCCGGATTGCAACTTTCTGCCCCGCCGGACAGGACCGTGGAGCGAAAATTTATACTTTTTTTCAAAAGTTTTCACATTTTCGCCACGGCGAAGGGATATTGTGATACAATAAGAAGTGTGAAATAAGGAGGCCGACCTGATGGCAAAAATACTGATCGTGGACGACGAGCCGCGCATCCGGGACCTGATCCGGGAGAATCTGCAACACGCCGGTTTCACCTGCGAGGAAGCAGGCGACGGCACCGCCGCCCTGAGTGTGCTGAGCCAGGGCGGGGTGGACCTGGTGATTCTGGATATCATGATGCCTTTTATGGACGGTATGACCTGCCTGCGGGAGATGCGCACCCGCCGCATCATGACGCCGGTAATCATGCTGACCGCCCGCAGCGAGGAATACGATAAGCTGGCCGGGCTGGAGAGCGGCGCCGACGACTATGTGGTAAAGCCCTTCTCCCCCCGGGAACTGGTGGCCCGGGTCAAGGCGGTGCTGGCCCGCACCATGCCCAAACC
Source organism: Candidatus Gemmiger excrementavium (assembly GCA_019116485.1). Taxonomy (GTDB): domain Bacteria; phylum Bacillota; class Clostridia; order Oscillospirales; family Ruminococcaceae; genus Gemmiger; species Gemmiger excrementavium. The sequence continues at coordinate 20,479 of DXBO01000124.1, read as the reverse complement.
CGAGGAAAACCAGGGCAGCTATGTCTTTGGGGACCTGAGCATCGACACCGCCAGCCACACCGTCAAGGTAGCCGGGCAGGAAGCCCCCCTCACCCCCAAGGAGTTCGATCTGCTGGTGTTCCTGGTCAACAACAAGGGCATTGCCCTGAGCCGGGAAAAAATTCTGCAAAAGGTCTGGAATTACGACTACTACGGCGAGGACCGCACCGTGGACACCCACATCAAAATGCTGCGGGGCCATCTGGGCAACTGCCGCCGCTATATCGTCACCGTGTGGGGCATCGGCTACAAGTTCGACCCTGATACCCTGTAAAAAAGGAGTGGAGGCAGTTTGAAAAAAAGCGCCCCCAAAAAGAAGCCTTTGTTTGTGGTAGGTATACGCGGGCAGCTGATGCTGTTTATCGGTACCATGACGCTGCTGACGCTGGTGCTGGTGTGGGGGGTCATCACCTATGCCCTGGTGCCCCAGTACAACCGCAACATCCGCAACAAACTGGAGAGCAAGGCCGCGGCTATCGTGGCCATGATCGACACCTGTGATGTACCTATCTCCAACCGGGATTTCGGCATTCTGGTGCTGAACAACGATTTTTGGCAAAACGTCAACGACACCTTCAACCAGAAGATCATCAACGTGGACGGCTGCTGTGTGGATTTCAGCGACAGTACCCTGCGCTGCCTGAAAGCCTACGAGAGCATGTACCCCTGCCTGCTGCACGAGAGTACCGGCGCTTTCGGCGGAGACTTTGTCTACAACGTCAATACCCCGCTGGTCATCCAGATGCGGCAAAAACTGTTTGAAAAAGGCTCCCTGTATGAAATCGCCCGGGCCGGCACCAGCCAGCAGATGCTGGTGGGGGTCCTGTCTGCTGATGGCCAGTACGGCGTCATCGTATCGGCCAGCCTGGCGCAGATCGCCACCGCCGCCGAGGTCATGCGCTCCATTCTGGGGCCGCTGGCCCTGGTGCTGCTGGTGCTTGACCTGATCGTGGCGCTGCTGTTCAGCCGCTGGTTCACCCGGCCTATCCAGCGGCTGTCCGCCGGTGCCCGCCAGATCGCCGCCGGCAACTATGACGTGCAGATTTCGGTGGTGCATCGGGACGAGATCGGCCAGCTGGCCGCCGACTTCAACCATATGGCCGCCGAGGTGAAACGCAGCGCCCAACTGGAAAAGGATATCCTGGCCAACGTCAGCCATGATCTGCGCACCCCGCTGACCCTCATCAAGGGCTATGCCGAGACTGTGCGGGACCTGACCGATCCGGGCAGCGAAAAGCACACCGAACAGTGCAACATCATCGTAGATGAGACAGACCGGCTTTCCGCCCTGGTCAACAGCGTGATGGAGCTGAGCAAGGTGCAAAACGGCTCCGAAAAGCCCAATCTCATCGATTTCGATATGGGAGAACTCTGCTTCGAGGTGGCGGGCCGTTACGACGCCCTGTGCGATCAGAACGGCTGGCAGCTGAAACTGGAAGCCGACCAGGCCGCCCCCGTGCGGGCCGACCCCGCCATGATGGAGCGGGTGCTGCACAACCTGCTGGGCAACGCTTTCCACCACATCGGTGCCGACGGCGTGGTGGCCCTGCGGGTACTGCCCCTGAATGAAGGCTGCCGGGTGGAGGTGGAAGACCACGGTCCCGGCATCCCGCCGGAAGATCTGCCCTATATCTTTGACCGCTACTACCGCGCCCGCCAGGACGCCGGCAAAACCGGCACCGGGCTGGGGCTTTCCATCACCAAAGCCATCCTGCAGCAGCACGGTTTTGCTTTCGGCGTGGACAGCGCTGTGGGCAAGGGCTCTACTTTCTGGTTTATCATGCACGATACCCGTACCCAACCGAACCCCTGAACGATTGGAGGTGCCCCCTATGGATGAAATGAACCGCAAAATGGACGAGGAACTGCAGCAGCGTGTGGCGGACCTGACCGCCCACAACGACGAGACCGGCGACGGCAAGCTGGATGTGGCCGACCTGAAAGCCCAGCTGAACCGCATCGAGGCCCAGCTGGAATTGCAGGACCGGCAGAACCGGCATATTATGAAAAACCAGCGCCTGCGCATGCTGCTGAGCGTGGTCATGACGGTGGTGCTGCTGGGCGCCCTGGGTGTGTTCTGGTACTATTCCCGCATTGCATACCATCAGGTCATGGACTCCACCGCCCAGGTCAACGAACTGGTCGAGACGCTGCAGAGCAGCCTGGCCACGCTGGACCCCGAGGAACTGGACGCCATGATGCAGGACCTGCCCGAGATCACCGAGCAGCTCAAACGCATCGACGTGGATGCCCTGAACGAAGTGCTGGACGGCCTGCCTACCCTGATGAACAGCGTCAATCAGCTGCAAAGCCAGGTGCAGTCCATCGCCGGGCTGTTCGGCGGACTGAGTTCCATCCTGCGCTGACGCAACACACAAACCGGGCCGCGGGCAGATGCCCGCGGCCCGGTTTGTGCGGCCAAGGCTGCTCAGCGCTTGCGGTAGCTCTGGCAGTAATGGGGATTGTCCACCCCCTGGCTGCAGCTGTCGCAATGCTCGGTGATTTTGATGGCGTCCAGATTGCAGGTACAGCCGTTCTGGTTGTACGCGCAGGAGCAGACATCACAGGTAACGTTGGTATTCTCCATGCGGGTTCACCTCCTTATCGGTAGTATGGCCGCGGCGGCGGGGATTATACAGTTGCGGCGGCAAACTTTTTGTGCTATAGTAAATACCAAAGTATTGCCGGGCCCTGCCCGGGGAGGTAGTATCCATGACCCTGGAAAGCATCATTGTACTGGTCATTGTTTTTGTGCTGCTGGCGCTGGCGGTGCTGTTCATCTGCCAGAACGGCGGCTGGCAGGGCGGCTGCGGCGGCAACTGCGCCCACTGCCACAACAAATGCGCGGCCCCCAAGGACCCACCCCAAGACAATGTTCCCAAAACCTGAAACATGCCACCCTTTCCCCCAGGGGAAAGGGTGCTTTTTTATACCGGAAGGTTGCGCAAATGTACAAAAAAGGGTATACTATGAGTATCTGTATACTAAGGTGGGAGGGTCTGCCATGAAAGCCGATCGCTATCGTTTTGACGGCACACACCCCTGTGCCTTGCGGGCGCTGCCCTGCAACGGCAAGCAGGACGACCTGGACAAGGAAAAGATTCTGGCCCGGACGGCTGCCAACCTGGAAGAAATGGCAAAATTGCAGGACGCCTTTTACGCCGACGGACGGGAGGGGCTGATCGTAGTGCTGCAGGCCCTGGACGCCGCCGGCAAGGACAGCATCGTCAAGCATGTGATGGGCGGCCTGAACCCCCAGGGGGTACGGGTGACCAGCTTCAAGCAGCCCAACGGTGAGGAATTGAGCCACGACTACCTGTGGCGCATGCACAAGGCTTTGCCGCCCCGGGGGTCCATTGCCATTTTCAACCGCAGCTACTACGAGGATGTGCTGGTGGTGCAGCTGCATGATCTGTACAAAGGGTACAAAATGGCCCCCCGCACCCTGGAACAGGACAAGAAAGCCTTCTTTGAAAAGCGCTACCGCCAGATCCGCCACTACGAGGAATACCTGTACGACAACAGCTACCGGGTGGTCAAGATTTTTCTGCACCTGTCCCGGGAAGAACAGCGGGAGCGTTTTCTGGCACGCATCGAGAACCCGGCGAAAAACTGGAAGTTTTCCCTCAGCGACGTGACCGAGCGAGCCCACTTTGACGAATACCTGGACCTGTATGAAAAAGTCATCAACGCCACCGCCACCCCTGAAAGCCCCTGGTATGCCCTGCCCGCCGACCAGAAATGGTACACCCGGTATCTGGTCAGTGAGATTTTGCTGGATGCCCTGGGCCGGTGCTGCCACGAATACCCCCGCCTCGCGCCCAGCGCGTTGGCGGAACTGAAGGATTGCCGGGACCGGCTGAAAGCGGAGGATTGAAACATGGCCCCCATTCGCGTATTGCAGGTCATGCCCGCCATGGACGCGGGCGGTATGGAGACTTTTGTAATGAACGTCTACCGTGCCATTGACCGGGAGCAGGTACAGTTTGACTTTATCTATCACTATAACAAAAGCTGCTTTTTTGACGATGAGATCGAATCCCTGGGTGGGCGCATCTTCAAGCTGACGGTGCGGCAGGATAACGACCTGTTCCGCTACCTGGGGGACCTGCGCGCCCTGTTCAACGCCCACCCCGAGTGGAAGATTCTGCACGGGCATTACAGCGGCTTCGGCATGTTTTACAACGCCGCAGCCCGCCGGGCAGGCATTCCGGTGCGGGTGGGCCACAGCCACAACACCGCCTACGAGCCCAATCTGGTGGGGCTGCTGGACCGGTTGATGAGCAGCCGGTTTTCCGCCGGGCTGACCGACCGGTTTGCCTGCAGCCAGAAAGCCGGCGAAATGCTGTATGGCAGCACCCCCTTTACGGTACTGCCCAACGGCATTGATACCGCCCGTTTTGCCGCCCGGGACGTACAGCGCCGGGCCCTGCTGCGGGGCGACCTGGGCGTGACGGATCACGAGATTCTGCTGGGCCATGTGGGCCGGTTCACCGCCCAGAAAAACCACACCGGGTTGCTGCGCATCTTCGCGGCGGTGCGCCGCCGTCTGCCCAAAGCCCGTTTGGTGCTGCTGGGCGGCGGAGACGCAGCCTACATAGAAAAAATCCAGGCGCTGGCCCGGGAACTGGGCCTGGGTGACAGTGTGATCTTTGCCGGGGTGCGCAGCAACATCCAGGGCTTTTATGACGCCATGGATGCCTTTTTGCTGCCCAGCCTGTTTGAAGGTATGCCGGTGGTACTGGTAGAAGCCCAGACCGCCGGACTGCCCTGCTTTGTGGCCGACACCATCGACCGCGGCGCGGCGTTCACTGACCGGGTGCACTTTCTGCCCCTGAACGATGTAGACGCCTGGGCCAATGCCATCGCCGCCGCCAGCTTCCGGCGAGACCCCGACGCCCGGCGCAAAGCTGTGGAGGCCGGGTACGATATCCACACCAGCGCCCAGGTTCTGCAGGAATTTTACCTGCGCCGTTTCGGGGAGGTGAGCCCATGACCCCTGAGACCACCGCCCCTCGGTGCGAGATCGCGGTCATCGTGCCGGTGCACAACGCAGAAACCTACCTGCCGGACTGCCTGGACTCCCTGGCCGCCCAGCGGTTTGATAATTTCTGCTGCATCCTGGTGGACGACGGTTCCACCGATGATTCCCCCCGCATCTGCGACGAGACCGCCTGTGCAGATGGCCGGTTCCTGGTGCTGCATCAGGCCCAAAGCGGCGTCAGTGCCGCCCGCACGGCGGGCATGCGGGCCGCCCGGGAGCAGGGCGCCATCTGGCTGGCTTTCTGCGACGCCGATGACCGGTATCACCCGGATTTTCTGCGCACGCTGCACAATGCCGCACAGGAAGCCGCCCTGCCCCTGGCCTGCTGCCGCTACGACACTTTCACCGACACCTGCCCCGCTGAGGCCCCGGCCCCGGCTGCTTTCCGCACCCTGCGGGCGCCGGAGCATCTGGAGGCACTGCTCCATGACCATGCCGTGGACTACGGCCTGTGGAACAAGCTGTATGCTGCCGGTCTGCTGACCGAAGCCATGCTGGACAACGGCCTGGCCTACAACGAAGATTTGCTAGCCAACTGGAAGGCATTTTTGCGGGCGCCCGGCTGCGCGTTCTGCGACTTTGCGGGCTACCATTACCGCCAGCACGCCGAAAGCGCCACCCACCGGGCCCTGCCGCCCCAGAGCATCGACGATCAGCGCCGGGCCGCGGCGCTGATTCGGGGCAGCGTACCGCCCCAGTGGCCAGAGCTGCAGCAGTCAGCTAACGCTTTTTACTATGAAAAACTGGTCTACCTGGCCAGCATGATCCAGCGCCGGGCCGACGCCGACACCTACCGCGTCCACCTGGGCGAGTTGAACATCGGCATCACGGCGGGGCTCAAGGACCCCCAGCTGGGCCGCAACCCCAAGCTGCCCCTGACTATCCGCCTGGCGGCCTGGGCCACCGTACATACCCCCAAATTGTGGCGGCGCATCTGCCGCCGATTCCTGAAGGACAGGCAGTAGACTATGCGACTTTTGTTCCTCCTTGACTCGGTAGAAAACCCCGCCAGCGCCAACGCCCTGCTGGGCCGCCGTCTGGCCGGAGAACTGACCGCCCTGGGGCACACCGTACATCTGCTGGAACTGTGGGACGGCCAGACCCTGCCCCCGGCCCCGCCCCGCGGCGTGACCGCCCACCGGCTGGCCTTTGCCGACGAGCGGCTGATGAACACCGCCCTGGAGAACGGCGCCAAGGGCGGCACCCCGGTGCCCCTGCGCCTGGCCCGGCTGGCTGCCCATCCCACGGCGGTGGCGGCGGCATTCCGTCAGCTGGTACTCCACGCCCCCCGCCGCACGGTGGAGTGTCGCCGCACGGTACAGCAGCTGGACGCACAACACCACTTTGACGCAGTATGTGCGGTGTGCGCCCCCTACCGCACCGCTTTTGCCCTGGAGACCGCCCGCATCAGCGGAAAAAAGCTGCTGTGGCAGCTGGACCCTTATGCCAGCAACCGGGACTATGTGGCCCCCGGCGGCTTCGCCCGGGAGGGGAAATTGCTGGATGCGACAGACGCCGCCTTCATCACGCCCCAGGCCCTGCCCGATTACGAGGGCGGCCCCCTGACCCCCTGGCGCGGCAAGGTCCGCGTGCTGGGTTTCCCGGCGCTGCTGCCCGGGGCGGATGTTCCGCCCCATAGCGGCACCCGCTGCGTCTTTTGCGGCAGCCTGTACCCCACCCTGCGGGAACCGGATTTTGCACTGGAATTGTTTGCCGCCCTGAACGCCCCCGACCTGACACTGACCATGGCGGGAGGCGGTTGGCAGCGGTTTGAAGAGGCGGCCCACCGGGCCGCCGATACCCTGGGGGAGCGCTTTGTACGCCCCGGCCCGCTGCCCCCCGCCCAGGCCGCCGCCCTGGAGGCGGGGGCCGATATCCTGCTGAACCTGGGCAACGCCTACGACAACCAGATGCCCAGCAAGCTGTTCGGCTATCTGGGCAGCGGCAAACCGGTGCTGCACCTGGCCGTAAGCGACAGGGACCCCACCCTGCCCTATCTGGCCCGCTACCCGCTGGCGCTGGTGCTGCACCGTAAAGACGGCGTGACGCCGGCCACCATAGCAGCCCTGCGCCGCTGGCTGGCCGATGTGACCGGCCGCCGCCTGCCCTATGAGCAGGTCGCGGCCCTGTACCCGGAATTTACCCCGCAGCGGGTGGCCGAGGATTTTCTGGCCGTGCTGTAATTCTGTACAAAGGAGTGCCCGCCATGCATGTATTCTGGCTCGTGAGCATGGTACTGCCCCAGGCCGCCCTGGCTTGTGGGTTGGATTCCGCCAGCGATGTGAGCGGCGGCTGGCTGACCGGACAGCTGACCGCCCTGCAAGGGCGGAAAGACCTGCAGCTCACGGTGGCCTGTGTGGACGGGCGCCGCCGGAAAGCGCTGTGCGGTACGCGGGATGATGTAACCTACCACATTCTGCCGGAGACCGGGGCCCTGCCCCGGCTGCTGCGGGAAGCCCGGCCCGACCTGGTGCATCTTTGGGGCACCGAGTACGCTGCGGCCTCCGCCCTGCTGGAAGCCGCCCGGGAACAGAACATCCCGGCGCTGGTAGGCATCCAGGGCGTGATGCAGGACTGCGCCGCCCACCTGTGCGACGGCGTACCGGAAGCCTACCGCCATTCCACCCCGCTGGACCGGGCACTGGACCGGCTGATCCCCGGTGCACAGCTGGACAAACTGCAGGCCAATTTCAACGCCCTGGCCCAAAGTGAGGCCGCCTTGCTGGGCAAAGCCCGCCATGTTACCGGGCGCACCGCCTTTGACCGCCGGGCGGTGGCCGCGCTGGCCCCGGGGGCCCACTACTACCCTTGCAACGAGACGCTGCGCCCGCTGTTCTACCAGGGGCCGCTGTGGCACCCCCGGAACTTTGGCCGGGCTCCGGTGCTGCTGCTCTCTCAGGGGAACTACCCGCTGAAAAACCTGCACACCGTACTGCAGGCCCTGCCCGCGATCCTGGAGCGCTGGCCGGACGCCCGGCTGCGCATTGCGGGGTGGCCCCCCCTGGACAAAGGGCCGCTGCTGCGCCCGCTGGTGGACCGGCTGTTCCCCTACCAGCGGTACTGCCGCCGCCTGGCCGCCCGGCTGGGGGTAAGCGGGCATATCCGGTACACCGGCCCCCTGGACGCCGCCGCCATGCGCCAGGCCTACCTGGACGCCGACCTGTTCCTGCTGCCCTCGCTGAGCGAGAACAGCCCCAACAGCCTGGGGGAAGCCATGCTGCTGGGGCTGCCCTGCGTGGCCAGCGCGGTGGGCGGCATCCCCGATATGCTCACCGACGGCGTGGAGGGGCGGCTGTACGGTGCGGCGCTGGATGCTGACGCCCTGGCCCGCACCGTGACGGAAGTGCTGACCCGGCCCGACGGCGGTGCCGCCCTGGGCCTTGCTGCCCGTACCCGGGCGCTGACCACCCACGACCCCACCACCAACGCCGCTGCCCTGTGGGGCATCTACGAAACCATTGTGCGGGAGGAAACGCCGTGAAGCACTGCACGATCAGCGTCATCATCCCCTGTTACAAAGCCGCCGCCACCCTGCGCCGCGCCGCGGCCAGCGCCCTGCGGGATGCCCCCGCCGACGCGGAACTGCTGCTGGTGGAGGACGGCAGCCCTGATGATACCGGGGTTCTGTGCGATACCCTGGCCGCCGAAGACCCCCGCATCCGGGCCCTGCACCGCCCCAACGGCGGCGCAGGGGCCGCCCGCAACACCGGGCTGGACCACGCCCGGGGGGATTGGGTGCTGTTTCTGGATGCCGACGACGAACTGCTGCCCGGACTGTGGCAGACCTTGGAAAAAATCCCCGTCACCGATGAGGAGCTGATCCTCTTCGGGCTGCGCCGGGCCAGCGCCCCTGACCGGGACGTGGTGCCACCGCTGCCCGCGGGGCGCTACGCCGGGCTGGCTGCCCTGGGGGACGCGCTGCCCGCCCTGCTGTTCGACACCGGGCTGCTGGCTGCCCCCTATCCCAAGCTGTTCCGCCGGGACACCCTGGGCCCCCTTCGCTTTGACGAAAGCCTCAAAATCAATGAGGATGTCCTGTTTAACATACTTTTTTTACAAAAAACGACTGCCATTTATTGCCTGTGTGGTGTATACTATAAGCAAAACGATTTGCAGGCCGGCAGCCTGTCCCGGTCCCTGCGGGGTGACCTGCTGGACGCCGAGGCCGTGACCCGTCCGGCGCTGGAAAAACTGCTGGCGCAAAACGGTCTGGACCCCGCCCCATTTGCCCAAACCAGCCGGGTACGGGCTTGCCTGAACCAGTACGGCCTGTTGACGGGCTGCCGGGGCACCTTATCCTTTGCCAGGCGCCGGGCTCTGTTTGCCCGCATCCTGGCCGACGCAGATGCCCGTGCCGCCCTGCGGCAGCGGCTGCGCAGCGACCCCAACCGTCTGCTGGCGCTCCCCTACCGGCTGGGCCTTGCCTGCCGTCTGCCCGGTTTTCTGGCCGCCTACACACTGGCAAAACAGCGTTTTTTATAACTACCGCAGTAAGGAGTGCCATCTATGGCCGATTCCCCTAAAATCAGCATCATCACCTCGGTGTACAACACCCAGGACTATCTGGCCCGCACGGTACAAAGCATCCTGGCCCAGACCTTTACCGATTTTGAACTGCTGCTTGTAGATGACGGCAGCCCCGACAATTCCGGGGCGCTGTGCGACGAACTGGCAAAGACCGACCCCCGTATCCGGGTATTTCACCAACCCAACGGCGGCCCCGCCAGTGCCAGCAACACCGGTCTGGACAACGCCCGGGGCGACTATGTGGGCTTTGTGGATTCCGACGATATAATCGAGCCTACCATGTATGAAAAGCTCTACAACGCCGTGCAGGTCCCCGGCGTGCGGCTGGCCGCCTGCAGCGGCGACTGCATCGACGAGGAGGGCCGCACCATCCAGGGCCGGGTGGTGGCCATCGGGGAACACGGCGTGCGGGACGCCCAGGAACTGCTGCTGGATGCTTTCCAGACCGGCAGTTTCTACGGCCCCCTGAGCTGGAACAAACTGTTTGACATCCGCCTGTTCCGGGACAAGGGCATCCACTACGACGAGACCATGCTGTTTGGCGATGACGCCAGCGTACTGCATCGGGTCTTTGAGGGGGAGCGCTGCAACTGCCTGCCCGACACCCTGTACCACTACCGTACCCGCTCCGGGCAGATCACCGATACCGTGACCTTCCCGCCGCGCAAGCTGGATGACCTGCGCATGTACTGGGACTGGCTGCAATACTTTGCCACCCGCCCCGGGCGGGAAGAATACGTCCGCTGGGCCACGGCCCGCTATTGGCGGCTGTTTTACCAGTTCTGGTGCCAGGCTGGGGCGGCGGGTAACCAGGCGGCGCTGAAAAAAGATTTTATGGCCCACAAAAAACATCTGGACGCCGTGTTGCCGGACCTTGTGCGCAGCCCGCTGCTGCCCGCCGGGGAAAAGCTGCGCGCCGTACTGTTCTGCATAAGCCCCACGGCGCTGTACCGCACAGCCACCGCCTGGGGCGGCCTTACGGCCAAGTTGAGGAAGGGGAATTGATCGATGGAACGTACTGCTATCAGCGTGATCGTGCCGATTTACAATACCAAGGACTTTCTGGCAGAATGCATTGACAGCATTCTGGCCCAGAAGATCAGCGTACCTTTTGAGCTGCTGCTGGTGGATGACGGTTCCACCGACGGCGGCGGTGCAATCTGCGACGAATACGCCGCCAAGGATCCCCGCATCCGGGTGTTCCATCAGGAAAATCAGGGGCTTTCTGCCGCACGCAACACCGGCATCGATGCGGCCCGGGGGCGCTATTACGCCTTTGTGGATTCCGACGACGTGGTTATGCCGGACTATCTCTCCACCCTGTACGAAGCCTGCGAGGCCAACGACGCCTACATGGCCCTGTGCGCCGTGGAAGACGTGGAGGAAAACGGTGCCAGCTGCACCCCGCCCCGCTTTACCCGCCCCGAACAGGAAGGGGTGTTCAGCGGCAAAGACCTGCTGAACCAGTTCTACACCCCCAACGGCACCGTGTATACGGTGGCCTGGAACAAACTCTACCGCGCCGAGGTGTGGAAGCTGCTGCACTACCCCGAAGGCCGTCTGCACGAGGATGATTTTGTGGCCCACCGGCTGTTCTGGCGCTGCGACAAAGTAGTGTGCATCAACAAGGTGCTGTACCACTACCGGCTGCGCAGCGGCAGTATCTGCCGTACCACCATCAAACCTGATGCCTTTGACGCCGTGGACGGCCTGGCGGACCGCTATCGCTTTTATGTGGAGAACAACGCTGACCGCGCCGTTATCGACGCGGCCTATGCGGCCTGCTGGCGGCGGTATCTGTTCCTGTGCGCCAAGGTGCGCCAGAACCCCACCCCGGAACTGATCAAGGCCATCAGCAAGGAGCAGTTCCTGATGCAAGGGCTTATCAGCTACCTGCCCAACTGCCGCCACATGAAGATGACCGAAAAACTTTCGGCTGCCCGCTGGTCTATGATGAGCGCCGAAAGCCTGTGCCCCCTGAAGAAATGACACTGCCCGCCCGGGCAAATCCAACACAGAAGGAGCCGACCGTTGGCGATCCTGCGACCTGAAAAAGACAAGGACAAAGACAAGCGCCCCCGCATCCTGCTGATCCCCCCGCCCGATCTGCCGGTGCCCGCTGTGCAGGGCGGCGCGGTGGAGACACTGCTGACCCATCTGATCCGCGAGAACGAGCGGCAGGGCCGGCTGGACCTGCTGTGCGCCAGCGTGCCGGACGATGCGGCACGCCGTGCCGCTGAAGGGCTGCAGCACACCAAGATTCTGTATATCGCCCGGCCCCACGGCCACCGCCGCTACTGGCCCCTGGTCTTTCTGGAGCGATGCCTGGGCATCGCCGCCCCTTATGACCCCTGGTATCAGAAGGTGCAGCTGTCCCTGGCGCTGGAACTGCCCGCCCCCGACCTGATCGTGGCCGAAGGGGGCAACCTGACCCAGTGCAGTGCCATCAGCCGCATGTTTGGCCGGCGCCGGTGCCTGGCCCATCTGCACGGGCAAACCGCCTGCAGCCCCGTGATGGATACCATCTACGGCGGTATCCTGGCGCTGAGCCGGTTCATCCGGGACGATTACCTGAAAAACAGCACCATGAACCCCCGCAATGCCTACATCTGGTACAACTGTGTGGACACCCAGCGTTTTCGCCCCGGGCCGCCGCCGCTGGCGCTGCGCACCCGGCTGGGCTTTTCTGAGCGGGATTTCGTGGTGCTGTTCTGCGGGCGCCTGGAACCCGATAAAGGCATCCACAAGCTGATGGAGGCCATGGCCCTGCTCAACGATGCTCACATCAAGCTGCTCATTGTGGGCAGCCCGTTCTTTGGCCGCACCCAGCAAAGCAGTTTCCTGCGCAAGCTGGAACAGCAGGCCCGTGCCCTGGGCAGCCGGGTACAGTTCACCGGCTACATTCCCAACGAGGACCTGCCCGACTATTACCGCCTGGCCGACCTGGTCTGCGTGCCTACCCTGGTGGAAGAAGCCGCCGGGCTGGTGGCCGTGGAAGCCATGGCCTGTGGCCGCCCGGTGCTGGCTACCCGCAGCGGCGGCATGCCGGAATACCTGGAGGGCAGCCAGGCCCTGCTGGTGGAGCGGGGGGACACCCTGGCCAACCAGCTGGCCTGGAGCATCCGCATGCTGCAGGAACATCCTGACCTCTGCGCCCGGATGGGCGAGGCCGGGGCCAAGCGGGCCCAGGCGTTCTCGGTACAGCGCTACTACGAAGAGTTCGTGCACATCGTGGAGGATGTGCTGCAAAATGGAGGTGCCCTATGAGCCGCCCGGCTATCTGCGTGGTAGTGCCGGTCTACAAGGCCGCAGCCACCCTGGACCGCTGTGTGAGCAGCATCCTGACCCAGCAGGTGGACGGCGGGGTGTGCTGCGTACTGGTGGACGACGGCAGCCCCGACGAGAGCGGCGCGATGTGCGACGCCTGGGCCGCCCGGGATGACCGGGTACGAGTCATCCACCAGGAGGACCTGGGCGTTTCCTGTGCCCGCAATGTGGGCATGAAAGCTGCTGACAGCGAATACCTGGTTTTTCTGGATTCCGACGACGCCCTGCGCCCCGGAGCCCTGCAGGCCGCGCTGGATGCCCAGCGCTCTGCGCCCCGGGACTTTGTGCTGTGGCATTACACCACCGACGAGCGTGACCCCGCCCCTGTGACCACCGGGGCTGAGACCCGCCCCCAAAATGCCCTGGCCCGCCTCTGGCTGGACTGCCTGCTGGCCATGCCCTGGAACAAACTCTACCGCACCCAGGATGCCCAGTCCATACAGTTCAACAAAGAGTATACTTTGGGTGAAGATTTACAGTTTGTATTGGATTATATCACCTTGCTAGGCCGCAGCGACCCGGATTTCCACTACTGCGTGCTGCAAAGCCCCTTGACCTTCTACGACTGCAGCCGAGGCGGGACCCTTTCCACCAAGTACCACACCAATTACTGCGAGATCTGGCCGGAACACTTTGCCAAGCTCAATGCCGCCTGCCTGCAGGCCCATTGCCCGCCGGAGGACCTGCGCCCCCTGCACCGGGCGGAACTGACCGTCTTTGCCGAGGGAGTGGCCGACATCCTGCGCCGGGACCCGGCGCCCCTTTCCGGCCTGAAATGGGACAAGGCAGCCGCTGCCCTGCGCTGCAGCTGGCTGCGGGCGCTGCTGGACCAGATGCGGGCCGAGCGCTGCTACAGCCCCTACTACCTGCCCTGCCGCTGGCGCAGCCTTCGGCTGGTCTACGCCCTGGCCGAGGCCAAGCGCACCCACTCGCCGCTGTTCGGTAAACTGGACTGGGCCGGTTACTATTTGCTGGCCGGCCGGCTGCGCCGTGACTGACAGTTCTGCTTTCTGCCGTTTTCTCCCCTGCCGTTTTGCGGCAGGGCTTTTTGTTTTCAAAGACAAAAAGCCCACACCGTTGGAGCAGAAACGGTGTGGGCGACGCAATAAGCAGACCGCTGAAAAAGGCGCAGAGCAGAACGCCGAAACGGAGGCGCAGCCTGCTATTGGCAGAAACCCGGCGGCGAGGCAAAAACCGCGGGGCTTACATTGGTTATAGTTAGCATAAACTAACTACGAGTATACTTTACCATACTCCGGCCTCCCTGTCAAGGGGATGGGCTAAAAAAGCCAATGGTTTTTTAGCCTTCAGTTCTTGGGGGCATCAGGGTAGTCCCGCACATGCAGCAACTCCTCAGCGGCAGCCACCTGTTCCGCAGTGGGGGTGGGTACGCCCTCCAGCGTGTAGGGAATCCCCAGGTTCTGCCACTTGAACAGCCCCAGGGTGTGGTAGGGCAGCACCTCCACCCGGCGCAGGGTGGGCAGCGTCTTGAGGAAGGCGTCCAGCGCCCGCAGCCCCTCGGCATCGTCGGTAAGCCCCGGCACCAGCACATGGCGTATCCACAGGGGCACGCCCCGCGCCGCCACATACCGGGCCATGGCCAGAATGTTGGCGTTGCCGTGGCCGGTCAACGCCCGGTGCTTTTCCTCGTCCATCTCTTTCAGGTCCAGGATCACCAAACTCGTGTTGTCCAGCAGGGCGTCAAATCGGGCCAGCCAGGCCTCGTCGCCGGGCCGGAAGGGCTGGCCGCTGGTATCCAGCGCGGTGTGTACTCCCTTGGCGTGGGCCAGGCGGAATACCTCGCTGACAAAATCCAGCTGCAGCAGCGGTTCACCGCCGCTGATGGTCAGCCCGCCGTTGCTGCGCCAGTAGTTGCGGTAGCGCCAGGCCGCATCAAAGGCCTGCTGGGGCGTTTTGGCGGTGTCCCGGGTAAAGGCCCAGGTCTCGGGGTTGTGGCAGTAGCGGCAGCGCATGGCGCAGCCCTGCAAAAACAGTACGTAGCGCACCCCCGGCCCGTCTACCAGGCCGAAGGTCTCCACGGAATGGACATACCCTGTGATGGAATCATGCGTTGCCATAAATCGTCAGCTCCTTGCTCGTTAAGACAATCGGATCATACAATGTGCCGCCATATGATTGTAATCCCCCGCCCGCTGTGGTACACTGGGGTAAAGGAGGGCATCGGTATGAATGAAGAGAAAAAAATGCGGCAGGAACAGAAAAAGATGCGCCGGGAACAGCTGAACGCCGCCAGCCAGAAGGTTTTGGAAGCCCACGGGGAAGTGGTGGCCCGGGTACAGCAGATGACCAGTGCATGGATCGTGGTGCGCTGCGCCTGTACCATCGTGCTGCTGGCCATAGGTGTGCTGGGCTATCTGAACCTGAGCGCCATAGTCGCCAACCTGGTGGTCAGCATCGCGGCGGCTTTCGTCTTTGCCTGGCTGCTGCGCCGGGGCCTGCGTATCTTTGCCTGGCTGGGCCTGGTAGGCGGCGTGTACGGTATGCTGAATTTTCTTTTGTCCCTGGCCGATATCGGGCCCTATCTGGCAGCGGCGCCCCTGCTCGCCCTGGGGCTGGGTGCTATGATGCTGGACGCCCTGACCCAGTTCGTGGTCATGGTGCTGCTGGTGCGGAATGCCGACTACAAGGCCCTGGCCGCGGAACTGAACCATCTGCGCGACACGATACGCTGAACACAAGAACCGAAAAAATCCGCGGCCGCCCTTGGATGCGGCCGCGGATCTTTTTATGCTTTGCCGGGGATCACATGGCCTTGTGGCAGGTGCGGGCAATAACGTCCAGCTGCTGCTCACGGGTCAGGTCAATGAACTTGACGGCGTAGCCGGAGACGCGGATGGTAAAGTTGGCGTACTCTTCCTTTTCGGGGTGTTCCATGGCGTCAATGAGCTTCTCAGTGCCGAAGACATTGACGTTCAGGTGGTGGGCACCCTGGTCAAAGTAGCCGTCCATGACCTGGACCAGGTTCTCCACCCGCTCCTGCTCGGAGTGGCCCAGGGCATCGGGGTTGATGGTCTGGGTGTTGGAGATGCCGTCCAGCGCCCAATGGTAGGGCAGCTTGGCCACCGAGTTCAGCGAGGCCAGCAGGCCGTGGGTCTCGGCGCCGTAGCTGGGGTTGCCGCCGGGGGCGAAGGGGGTATAGGCTTTACGGCCATCGGGCATGGCGCCGGTGGCTTTGCCGTACACCACGTTGGAGGTGATGGTCAGGATGGAGGTGGTGGGTTCGGAATTGCGGTAGGTGTGGCGGCGCTTGATCTTCTCCAGGAAGCTGCGCAGCAGATTAACGGCGATGGTATCGGCGCGGTCGTCGTCGTTGCCGTATTTGGGGAAATCGCCCTCGATCTCATAGTCGGTGACGATGCCCTGCTCGTTGCGGATGCACTTGACCTTGGCGTACTTGATGGCGCTGAGAGAGTCCACCACATGGCTGAAGCCCGCAATGCCGGTGGCAAAGGTACGGCGCACATCGGTATCGATGAGGGCCATCTCGGCGGCCTCATAGTAGTACTTGTCGTGCATGTACTGGATCAGGTTGAGGATGTTCACATACAGCCCGGCCAGCCAGTCCATCATCACGTCGTACTTCTGCATGACCTCGTCGTAGTCCAGGTACTCGCTGGTGATGGGGGCGTAGTGGGGGCCGATCTGCTCGCCCAGCTTTTCGTCCACACCGCCGTTGATGGCATACAGCAGGCACTTGGCCAGGTTGGCGCGGGCGCCGAAGAACTGCATCTCCTTGCCGGTCTGGGTGGCAGACACACAGCAGCAGATGGAGTAGTCGTCGCCCCATACCGGTTTCATCACATCGTCATTCTCATACTGGACCGAGGAGGTCTTGATGGAGATGCGGGCGGCGTAATCCTTGAAGGTCTTGGGCAGGGCGGAGGAATAGAGCACCGTCATGTTGGGCTCCGGGGCGGGGCCCATGTTCTCCAGCGTGTGCAGGAAACGGAAGTCGGTCTTGGTGACCATGGAACGTCCATCCATGCCGATGCCGCCCACTTCCAGGGTGGCCCACACGGGGTCGCCGCTGAACAGCTGGTTGTAGCTGGGGATGCGGGCAAACTTGACCATGCGGAACTTCATGACCAGATGGTCGATCAGTTCCTGGGCCTCACTCTCGGTGAGCAGGCCGCGGTCCAGATCGCGCTGGATGTAGATATCCAGGAAGGTAGACACACGGCCCACGCTCATAGCGGCACCGTTCTGGGTCTTGATAGCAGCCAGGTAACCGAAGTACAGCCACTGCACGGCCTCCTTGGCGTTGGCGGCGGGCTGGGAAATATCGTAGCCGTAGGTGGCAGCCATTGCCTTCATACCCTTAAGGGCATTGATCTGCAGGGAGATTTCCTCCCGCTGGCGGATCACGTCGTCCAGCATGGTGCCGTCGCCGCAGTTGGCAAAGTCGTTCTGCTTTTCCCGGATCAGGAAATCGATGCCGTACAGCGCCACGCGGCGGTAATCGCCCACAATACGGCCACGGCCGTAAGTGTCGGGCAAACCGGTGACGATGTGGCTGTGGCGGGCCTTGCGCATTTCGGGGGTGTAAGCGTCAAACACCGCCTGGTTATGGGTGCGGGTATACTGGGTAAAAATTTCGTGCAGCTTCTCGCTGGGGGTATAGCCGTAAGTGGTGCAGGCCTGCTCCGCCATCTTGATGCCGCCATAGGGCATAAAGGCACGTTTCAGGGGCTTGTCGGTCTGCAAACCCACGATCTGCTCCAGGTCTTTGAGTGCGGGGTCGATGTAGCCGGGACCGTAGGCGGTCAGGCCGGAGACGACCTCGGTCTCCATATCCAGCACGCCGCCCTTGGCACGTTCTTCTTTCTGCAAGGCCTGCAGAGCGCCCCACAGCTTGTCGGTTGCTTCGGTGGGACCGGCGAGGAAACTCTCGTCCCCGTCGTAGGGTTTGTAGTTTTTCTGGATAAAGTCGCGGGTGTTGACTTCCTCTTTCCAGATACGGCCCTCAAAGCCTTCCCACTGTTTGAAATCTGTCATAGTTGCACCTCTCCCAAAAGTTTGCTTGCCTATATCTTGTATCGGCGCAGATACTATCATACCATATCTACCGAAAAGTGCAAGAGGCAATGGGTGATTTTTTTTGCGCGGGACCCAACGCGCACCGTTATGATACCAAATGCCCGGGGCGATGTATGTTGTTCCGGCAACATTTGGTCGGGTCCTTTCGGCTTGCCACGCCGCTGGGGATGTTGGCGTGTGATCACGGCGTCCTTTCCACACAAAAACGCCCGGCCGCCCGCGCAGCCGGGAGCATGGTCAGCGGGCCCGTAGTTAGCATATACTAACTACACATATACCATACCACAGCCCGCACGGCCTGTCAAGAGGGACCTTACCAGAACAGAAAATGGTAGGTCGCAATAGGGATATTGTAGGAGACGCCCTGCAGCTGCAGCACCAAAAAGCAGACGCCGCTGACAATATGCCAGGCCAGCGCCGCGCCGCACAGGCCCAGCCGCAGTCCCAGGCGGCCCTGCCGCCCGCCGTCCCGCCAGACGGTGTACTGCCGCAGCAGCACCGAAACGGATTCCAGCCAGAGCAGCCAGAAGCAGATAAAGGGTCCCCACCACAGGTTGGCGTGGTAGAGCCGCTCGCCGCTTTCCACCAGCAGCAGGGCTTCGGCCAGAGAAACGCCGAATACCAGCAGGGTGAACCGATAGCGGAAGCTGCCCCAGGCCGCCCGGCCCAGCAGAACAGCCACCGCCGCCACAAAGACGAAGGAGCGCAGCATACCCAGAAGCGCCGCTTCGTTAAAGGGGCCCCACAGCATGGCGTGGCAGTCAAACTCCACGGTAAAGATCAGCCGCATACCGCTGTCCGGCTCAGCAAACAGCACATTGGCCTGCACCAGGCACAGCCCGATGCTGGGCAGCACGCTGCAGCCCATAAACACTTCCCGCCCCAGGTTTTTGCCCCGGGTGCGCAGCAGATCGGCGATGAGCAGTACCAGCAGCGCCGGGGCAAAGGCGAAGACCAGGCTGGCTTTGAAACTGGTGGCTGCGGTGAGAAGCACCGTATAGACCAGCCATGCTCCCACACGCAGCCGCCCGGTCATCCCCTGCCAGGCGCGATAAAAAGCCAGCACCGCCAGCATGGCAAAGGGCGCCAGCATGATATAGGTGGTGTTGTGATAGATGGTGCCGGTGATGGTGCCCTGATACCAGTATCCACCCCGGGGCATCCACACCGCCTGGGCCAGATTGACTACCAGGCTGGTGAGCAGCCGGGCCGGGCGGGACCAGGCAGGCACCGCAGCCCGCAGCCCCCAGGCAAACACCCCTACCGCCGCCAGGTGAAAGGCGGCCAGCAGCACCGCGATGCCCCAGCGCCCCGCCAGGGCGTATGCCGGGCCGATGAGCAGCGACACCGTGGAATAGACCATCCCCTTCTGGGCAAAGGCCAGATGCTGGCCCAGGTCGGAGGTATAGGGATCGGTGCCGCCCCCGGGGGAGCAAAGCTGCTGGTAGTGCAGCCAGGCCATAGCCGCGGCAAACAGCGCCAGTGCGGCCAGACAGACGCCCCACAGCGCCCTACGTTTTTGCAGGTGTGACAAATCCTCTCCCCCTTTATATGATACCTATTCATGATACCAAGCCGGGGGACAAAACGCAAGGCCCCGCCCCTTTTTTTGGGCAGGGCCAACAAAAACAACCTATGCAGTACTGTACTTTTTTGCTTGCCAAATGGGCCGGAATCCTGTATAATAAGTCCTGCGTGACTATGACAAAGCACCAAACTGTGAGGTTTATGATGCTGACAAAATATCTGTACGTCTTTTTTATCTCAATGGTGCCGCTGATCGAACTGCGCGGTGCGATTCCGGCAGGTGTCCTGCTGGGTCTGCCGCTGTGGAGCGTATATGTGATTGCTATCATCGGCAACATGCTGCCGGTGGCTTTCATCTTTTTCTTCGCCCGCAAAGTGCTGGAGTGGGGCGCCAACAAACCGGTCATCGGTAAGTTCTTCACCTTTTGCTTAGAGAAAGGGCACAAGGGCGGCGAAAAACTGAAAGCCACCGCAGGCCGCGGCCTTCCTTGGGCTCTGCTGTTGTTTGTGGGCATTCCGCTGCCGGGCACCGGTGCCTGGACCGGAACCCTGGCCGCCAGCCTGCTGGATATGGATTTCAAATCCAGCGTGCTGGCCTGCATGGGCGGTGTGCTGCTGGCGGGCTGCGTCATGGGTGCGCTGAGCCTGGCTGGCGTTTCTGCCCTGGGCACCGTGGTGGCCTGATTTCTTTTCGCATCTGCTGTTTACAGCGTACGTGCCCCGGCTCCTTGCAAGGAGCCGGGGCACGTTTTTTGATAGCTGTTCCCACTCAGGTCTTTCTCAGTGTCCGCCGGAACCCAAGCAGAAAAGCAGCATCTTCTTTTCAGGTACAACTATACCTGTTGGCATTTCCCCTAGTTCATGCCAAATTTGTCCAACAAGCAAGTAATGGGGCATGCTGATTTCCCCGCCACCATGGATATCTGCCCCCCTATCCCACGGGAAAGCATGAAGGGA
>DXBO01000123.1 GCA_019116485.1 Candidatus Gemmiger excrementavium | reverse complement strand
GTGGCCTGGCGCTGGGCGTCATTGAAATAGGCGGGCACCGTGATGACCGCTTCGGTGACCGGCTCCCCCAGGTAGGCCTCGGCGTCGGCCTTGAGCTTTTGCAGGATCAGGGCGCTGATCTGCTGGGGGGCATAGCATTTGCCGTCGATGGGCACACGGGTATCGCCCCCCATCAGCCGCTTGACGCTGCTGATGGTGCGCGGGGCGTTGGTCACGGCCTGGCGTTTGGCCGCCTCGCCCACCAGGCGCTCCCCCGCTTTGGTGAACGCCACCACCGAGGGCGTGGTGCGCTGGCCCTCGGCATTGGGGATGACCACAGGCTTGCCGCCCTCAATGACGGCAACACAGCTGTTGGTGGTGCCAAGATCGATTCCGATGATCTTTGCCATGTGCAGTTGTCCTTTCAGAAAAGACAAGATACCGCGATGCGGCCCGAAGCAGGGGCCCGGGGCGGCGCAGCAGGGCGCCGCTGTAGGCCGTGCCGGTACACATCTGCAGGATAGATTGATTTTATTGTAGCGCGCGGGGCGGTAAAAAGTGTTGCGATTTCGTAAATAAATTTTACAAATATTGCGGCGAACCGTGCAAACAAAGCCCTGCAAGCGTTGACGCTGTGCCCGGGGCGTGTTATAGTTTTAGGTATATCGCAGCCCAACGGGCGGGAAAGGAGCCCCCTTGTATGACACGCAAAGCAACCGTGACCCGCAACACCCGGGAGACACAGATCACCCTGACGCTGGACCTGGACGGCACCGGCAAAGCCGACCTGCACACCGGCATCGGCTTTTTTGACCACATGCTGGACGGTTTTGCCCGCCACGGCCTGTTTGACCTGGCGGTGACCTGCCGGGGCGACCTGGAGGTGGACTGCCACCACACCATTGAGGATGTGGGCATCGCCCTGGGCACCGCCCTGCGGGAAGCCCTGGGGGACAAGGCCGGGCTGGTGCGCTACGGCAGCTGCCTGCTGCCCATGGACGAGACCCTGGCCCTGTGCGCTGTGGACCTGGGCGGGCGGCCCTATTTTGTATACGACGCCCAGTTTGCCGCCCCCGCCTGCGGCGGCATGGACACCCAGATGGCCCGGGAGTTTTTCTACGCCGTGTCCTACGCGGCGGCCATGAACCTGCACCTGAAGGTGCTGTACGGTGAAAACGACCACCACAAACTGGAGGCGCTGTTCAAAGCCTTTGCCAAGGCACTGGACGCCGCCACCCGCACCGATGCGCGGATCGAGGGCGTGCTTTCCACCAAGGGCACCCTGTGATCCTTTTGCATACAATACTGTAGATTTCGGGAGGTAATGGGAATGTATCAGGACATGATGGACACCATCGGCTTTGTGAGCGCCGCCGACGCCGAAGTGGGCGCGGCCATGGCCCGGGAACTGGGCCGCCAGCGGGAAAATATTGAGCTGATCGCCAGCGAAAACATCGTTTCCCCCGCCGTGATGGCCGCCATGGGCAGCGTGCTGACCAACAAATATGCCGAGGGCTACCCCGGCCACCGCTACTACGGCGGCTGCCAGTATGTGGACGAAGTGGAGCGCATCGCCATTGACCGGGCCTGCAAACTGTTCGGCGCCAAATATGCCAACGTACAGCCCCATTCGGGCGCCCAGGCCAACCTGGCCGTTTACTTCGCCCTGCTGGATGTAGGCGATACCGTTATGGGCATGGACCTGTCCCAGGGCGGGCACCTGACCCACGGCTCCCCCGTGAACATGAGCGGCAAGAACTATAACTTTGTCTCCTACGGCGTGGGAGAGGATGGGCGCATCGACTACGCCGCCCTGGCCAAACAGGTGGCCAAAGTCCGGCCCAAACTGCTGGTGGCCGGTGCTTCGGCTTATCCCCGCGCCATCGACTTTGAAAAACTGGCCGAGATCGCCCACGGCTACGGCGCCATGCTGATGGTGGACATGGCCCACATCGCCGGCCTGGTGGCGGGCGGCGCCCACCAGAGCCCCGTGCCCTACGCCGACGTGGTGACCACCACCACCCACAAGACGCTGCGCGGCCCCCGGGGCGGCCTGATCCTGACCAACAACGAGTACCTCATCAAGCGTATCAACTCGGCCATCTTCCCGGGCACCCAGGGCGGCCCGCTGGAGCATATCATCGCCGCCAAGGCGGTCTGCTTCGGCGAGGCGCTGCAGCCCGCTTTCAAAGACTACGCCCACAAGATCGTGGAGAACGCCGCCGCCCTGGCCGACGCGCTGACCGCCCGCGGCGTCAAGCTGGTGTCCGGCGGCACCGACAACCACCTGCTGCTCATCGACCTGACCGACGAGGAGTGCACCGGCAAGGAGCTGGAGCACAAGCTGGACGAGGTGCACATTACCGCCAACAAGAACACCGTCCCCGGCGAGAAGCGCAGCCCCTTCATCACCAGCGGCGTGCGGGTGGGCACCCCCGCCGTGACCACCCGGGGCATGGGCCCCGCCGAGATGCGGATCATCGCCGACTGCATCGCCGACTGCATCTTTGACTACGACGCCAAAAAGGACGACATTGCCGCCCGGGTGGCCGATCTGACCGCCCGCTTCCCGCTGTACGCCTGATTTTTCCGCATCCCCGCCCGCCGGTTTCCGGCGGGCTTTTTTGTTGCTTTTGCGCAGAGCGGGGGCCGGGATTTTTCCTTGCACTTTTGTGCAAAGCAAGGTATACTATAAACAGTTAAGTCTGCATTTTTATACAGACATGTTTGAGAATGTGAGGTGTATCAGACTATGGAACCTATCGTCATCACCATAGCCCGTGAGTATGCGTCGGGCGGCAGCGAAATCGCCAAGGCCGTGGCCGACAAAATGGGCATTCCCCTGTACAACAAGGAGCTTATCACCCGCGCCGCCAAAAAGAGCGGCCTGACCGAGGAGGCCATCGCCGCCAGCGAAAACCAGCGCAGCGGCAGCCTGATCTACAGCCTGTACATGATGGGCAACACCATGCCCCTGGCCGACCAGGTGTACATCCTGCAGAGCAACGTTATCAAGGAACTGGCCGCCGAAGGTTCCTGCGTGATCCTGGGCCGCTGCGGCGACTATGTACTGCGCGAGCGCCCCAACGTGCTGAGCGTCTTCATCTACGCCCCGCTGGAGGAGCGCATTGCCCGGGCCAAATCCCGCCCCGGCGCCAAGGACATGGTGGACCGCCAGTGGGAGGTCCAGCTGGCCAAACATGACCGCGCCCGCGCCAGCTACTACAACTACTATACCGAAAACCGCTGGGGCGAGGCGAAAAACTACGATCTTTGCCTGAATGCGGCGCTGGGCCTGGATACCTGCGCCGACCTGATCGTGGACGCCGCCAAAGCAATGGAGGCGAAACACAAGGCATGAGATCCTCCGATTCCCGCTCCGCCAGCCGGATGGGCACCGCGCCCATGGGGCCGCTGCTCTTCTCGCTGGCCATCCCCATGATGGTGTCCATGCTGTTCCAGGCACTGTACAACGTGGTGGACAGCATCTTCGTCTCCTACATCAACGAGGCAGCGCTGTCCGCCGTGTCGCTGGCGTTCCCCATCCAGAACCTGATGATCGCCTTTGCGGTGGGCACCGGCGTGGGCGTCAACGCCTACCTGTCCAAATCCCTGGGCGAGGGCAACCACAAGGAGGCGGACCGCGCCGCCGCCAACGGCCTGCTGCTGTCTCTCATCACCTTTGTGGTGTTTTTGCTGTTCGGGCTGTTCGGCGTTACGGCGTTCATGCACTCCCAGACCACCGATACGGCTATCCGGCAATACGGCGTGGACTATCTTTCGGTGTGCTGCATCTTCAGCCTGGGCTGTATGGTACAGTGCATGGTGGAAAAAATCCTCAGCGCCACGGGGCGCTCCAACTACGCCATGATCACCCAGCTGGTGGGGGCATTGACCAACATCGTGCTGGACCCCATCCTGATTTTCGGGTTGTTCGGCTTTCCCCGCATGGAGGCCGCGGGCGCCGCGGCGGCCACGGTGGCGGGGCAGTTCCTGGGGGCGGCCACCGGGCTGTACCTGAACCTGCGCCATAACCAGGACGTGCACTTTGCGCTGGGCAACTTCCGCCCCCACGGGCGCACTGTGCTGCGCATCTACCAGGTGGGCATCCCCTCCATCGCCATGACTTCGGTGGGCAGCGTCATGACTTTCTGCATGAACCGCATCCTCATCGGCTTTTCCAGCACGGCGGTGGCGGTGTTCGGCGTCTATTTCAAGATGCAGAGTTTCATCGTCATGCCGCTGTTCGGCCTGAACAACGGCATGGTGCCCATCATCGCCTACAACTACGGCGCCCGTAAACCCCAGCGCATCACCCAGGTGATCCGCATGGCCGCGGTATCCGCCGTGTGCATCATGCTGGTGGGTTTTGCAGCGGTACAGCTCTTCCCCGGCGCGCTGCTGAGCATCTTTAACGCCGGGCCGGACATGCTGGCCCTGGGCGAAGTGGCGCTGCGCATCATCTCGTTCCACTTCGTTGCCGCCGGATTTGACATTGTGGCGTCGGCGGTGTTCCAGGCCATGGGCCAGGGCCTGATGGCGCTGCTGGTATCGCTGGTGCGCCAGCTGTTTGTACTGGTGCCCGCGGCCTGGCTGCTGAGCCTGAGCGGCAACGTGAACCTGATCTGGTGGGCGTTCCCCCTGGCGGAACTCACCGCTCTGGTCATGTGCGGCTTTTTCCTGTGGCGGTGCTACCGCACCATCCTGAAACCCATGGTGGCGGAGCCTGCCGCCGTATAAAACGCCCCCTGCCGGGCCACTTTGTAGAAACAGGAGTTACCGAACCATGCTGCGTACCATTAAAAACGGCATGCTGCTGCTGAGCATTGCTTACATCCTGCTGGGCGTGCTGCTGCTTGTCATGCCCCAGACCAGCCTTTTGTGGATCTGCTACGCTTTCGGCGTGGTGGTGCTTGCCACCGGCATTTTCTGCCTGACCCGCTACGCCCGCCTGCGGGGGCAGAGCTTCGCCGCCCCCTTTTTCCTGGTGGCGGGGGTCATTACCGCCGGCCTGGGCCTGTTCACCCTGGCCCAGCCCCAGGTAGTAGCCAGCTTTCTGCCCGTGACCTTCGGGTTGTTCATCCTGATCGACGGATGCGGCCGCGTGGGCAGCGCCGTGGAACTGGCCAAGCGCCGGGGCGAGCGCTGGTGGGTAATGCTGCTGTTCAGCCTGCTGTCCATCGCGCTGGGCGTGCTGCTGATCTGGCAGCCCTTTGACGTGGCGGTGAGCGTGGTCATGCTGTGCGGTGTGCTGCTCATCGTGGAGGGCGCCGTCAATTTGGGCTGCGCCGTCTATACCGCCATGGAGCTGCGGGCCCTGGACCGCATGGCCGACGCCGCGTCCACCGCGGCGCTGGACGCGCTGGGCCATGCCCTGGACGAAGCGGAAGCAGAAGCCCTGAATGCCGACCACGAGGGCGTTGTCTACAACGCCGAAAGTACCGAAGTACCCGACGATTCCCACAATCCCCCCTGACCCCCAACCAAATTTTGTAAGGAGAACCCCATCCCATGTATGACCTGATTATCGTAGGCGCCGGCCCCGCCGGTATCTTCACCGCCCTGGAACTGCTGCGCAAGAGCGACAAACCCCACAAGATCCTGCTGGTGGAAAAGGGCAAACCGGTGGAAAAACGCCACTGCCCCAAGGACAAGACCGGCGTCTGCGTCAACTGCAAGCCCACCTGCGCCATCACCACCGGTTTTTCCGGCGCGGGGGCGTTTTCGGACGGCAAGCTGTCCTTGTCCTACCAGGTGGGCGGCGAGCTGCCCGACCTGATCGGCGAGGATTTTGCCCAGGAACTCATCGACTACACCGACAAAATCTACCTGGAATTCGGTGCAGACCCCCACGTGGAGGGCATCTACCAGGGCGCCGAGATCAAGGATATCCGCAAACGGGCCATCCAGGCCGGCCTGCAGCTGGTGGATTGCCCTATCCGCCACCTGGGCACCGAGAAAGCCCAGCAGCTGTACCTGAACATCCAGAACCACCTGCGGGCCGCCGGCGTGGAGATGCTGTTTGAGACCGAGTGCGAGAACATTCTGCTGGACGGCTCCGCCTGCAAGGGCGTGATCCTGCGGGAAAAAACCGGTCCCCGGGAAGTGGAGGCCAAACAGGTAGTCATTGCCACCGGCCGCCGGGGCGCCGACTGGCTGGAAAAACTGTGCGCCGAACACCACATCGCCCACAAACCCGGCACTGTGGACATCGGCGTGCGCGTCGAATGCCGCAACGAAGTCATGGAGACCATCAACAAGGTGCTGTATGAGGGCAAACTCATCGGTTACCCGGCGCCCTGGCGCAACAAGGTGCGTACCTTCTGCCAGAACCCCGGCGGTTTTGTGGCCCAGGAAAACTACGACAACGACCTGGCGGTGGTCAACGGCCACAGTTTCAAAGAGAAAAAGAGCGACAACACCAACCTGGCCATCCTGGTCAGCCACAATTTTACCGAGCCCTTCAACCAGCCCATCGCCTACGCCCAGAAGGTGGGCGAACTGACCAACATGCTGGGCGCCGGGCACATTCTGGTGCAGCGCTACGGCGATATCCTGGACGGCAAGCGCACCTGGGCCAAGGAACTGGCCCGGGCCAACCTGCGCCCCACCCTGAAGGACGCCGTGGCCGGGGATATCACCTCGGCCATGCCCTACCGCGCCATGGTGAATATCATCGAGTTCATCAAGATGGTGGACCATGTGGTGCCCGGCTTTGCCAGCCCCGAAACGCTGCTCTACAGCCCTGAGCTGAAATTCTACTCCAACAAGGTCAAGATGGACGCCGACCTGGAGACCAACATTGAAGGCCTGCACTGCCTGGGGGATTCCTCCGGCTGGACCCGCGGGCTGATGATGGCCTCGGTCATGGGCGTGCTGATGGGCCGCAAGCTGATGGAAAACCACGGTTTCTGAGCCGTAAACCCAAAAAAAGCAGGTCCCCCGCGGGGGACCTGCTTTTTTGTTTGTTTGGTAAAAGATCAGCCGTTGCTGCTGCCCAGGGTGACCTGCAGGCTCAGCACCTTGCCGTCCCGCTCTACCTGCAGGGTGACCGTGTCGCCCACGTTCTTGTCCTTCAGGTAGCTCTTGACGCTGCTGGTGGAGGAAACTGCCGTGTCGTCCACGGCGATGATGCGGTCACCCGCCTGCACGCCGGCTGCTGCCGCGCCGCCGCCCTGGGTAACTTCCACCACATAGACGCCGTAGCTGTTCACGCCCAGCTGCTGGGCGGTCATGGCATCGGTGACATCGTAGATGGAGACACCCAGCACCGGGCGGGCCACCGACCCGTTCTCGATCAGTTCCTGGGCGATGGACATGGCGGTGTTGATGGGAATGGCAAAGCCGATGCCCTCGGCCTCGGAATAGCTGCTCTTGGCGTTGACCAGGCCGATGAGTTCACCGCTGGCGTTGAACAGGCCGCCGCCCGAGTTGCCCGGGCTGATGGAAGCGTCGGTCTGGAGCAGCGTCATATCGTTGTCCTCCACCGTGACTTCCCGGTTCAGGGCACTGATGATGCCGTCGGTGACGGTGTTGGACAGGGTGCCCAGGGGGTTGCCCACAGCCACCACTACTTCGCCCACGGCCAGGGCGTCGCTGTCGCCGATGACCGCCGGGGTCAGGCCGGTGGCCTCCACCTTGAGCACCGCCACGTCGGAGGTGGAGTCGGAGCCCACGATGGTGGCGTCATAGGATTCGCCGTTGTTCAGCTGGACCTTGACACTGGTGGCCCCGCTGACCACATGGGCGCAGGTGAGGATATAGCCGTCCTCGCTGATGATGATGCCGGACCCGGCGCCGCTTTGCACATAGTAGCCGCCGAACCAGGTCTGGGAACCGCTCATCTGCTCGGTGGTGATGGCCACCACACTGGGGGAGACCACCGACGCGATCTGCTGCACGCTCATGGTCTCGCCGCTGGTGCTGTTGGTGTTGGTGGCGCTGCTGGTGTCACGCTGGACCTGCTGCACCACCACCTGGTTGCCGGTCAGGCCGGTGCGGCTGGCCACGATGGCCCCGCCGAAACCGCCGGCAAAGCCCAGGGCCAACACACCGATGCCGGCGACCACCCGCAGCAGCACCTTTTTGCCGCCCCGATTTTCCTTTTTGGGGGGCTGCTGGGGGGCGCTGGCGTAGCTGTAGCCGTTGTAACCGCCGCCGTTGCCGCCGCTGCCACCGCTGAAACTGCTGGTGTAGCCGTCCTGTCGGGGCGGGGTCGCCTCCTGCTGGGGGGTGGAGTAGTCGGTACGGGCGGTGTTGGCGGTATTCATGCCGCTGCTGCCCACGTTGGGGTAGCCGGTCTGGGGCGGCGTTTCACCGCCGGCCTCGGGCGCCGCGGAGGCGGTGTCCTGCTGGGGTTTGTCCTGCGGTGTATGATTGTAAAGACCGGAGTAGTCAAATTCGTTGCTCATGGGGGTCCTTCCTTTCCCTGTTCCTTGGGAAGGCTCTCTTGCCTTCTCTGGTACACAGTATATCGGCGAATTGTGAAATAGGATGCTGTTGTGGGTGAAAAGTGTGTGAAAGCAGCGGCTTTTCGGGGGCTTTTCCGGCCCATTTTCACTTATTTTACCTTTTTAGCAGCTTTTTGGCAAGGGCATTGCCGCCAAAGGCCGGACCATCTGCGCCCCCGGGCCTTTTGCCGCCCTGCTTGACAAGGGCCGCCGGGGCTTGTATCCTTTTGTACAGAAAGGGAGGGGTACCCCATGGAGGTGCGCCGGGAAGGCAATCAGTTTACCTTGTACAAAGAACAGACCGCCATCGGCACCGGCACGCTGGAAGGCAGCGCCCTGTGGGTGGAGATCGCCCCCGCCTGGCGGGGGCGGGGTTACGGCAGCTATCTCTTGAAAGAACTGCTGCGCCGCGGCGGCGGGCTGGACCCCAAGGCCGCCAGCTGTTTCACGGCGCCGCTGCCCGCCGACGCCGCAGGCCGGGCCCTGGCCGCCAAATTCGCCTTTGTGCCTGCCGGGGCCGGGCTGGTGCGCCGCCGGGCGCCGGATTTTTCGGCGGTGCAGTTCTGCCATGAATTCCTGGCCGCCCGGCTGGCTCCGGGCGGGCTGTACATCGACGCCACCTGCGGCAATGGCCACGACACGGAATTTCTCTGCCGCCTGGCCGGGCCGGGGGGCCGGGTGCTGGCCCTGGACGTCCAGCCCCGGGCGGTGGCGGCCACCAACGCCCGGCTGGCCGCCGCCGGGCTGGCGGACATTGGCCGGGCAGTGGTGTACGACCATGCCCGGCTGGGGGACCTGGCGGCACCGGGCAGCGCCGATGGCATCGTGTTCAACTTCGGCTGGCTGCCGGGGGCCGAACACAGCGTCCATTCCACAGCGGCGGGCAGTATTCCGGCGCTGAAAGCCGCCCTGACCGCCCTGAAACCCGGCGGCGTACTGGCGGCGGTACTGTACAGCGGCCGGGTCATCGGTGACAGCGAAAAACAGGCCGCCCTGGCCTTTTTCCGCACCCTGCCCCTGACGGAATACACCGTACTGGAATGCCGCTTTGCCAACTGGGCCGACACCGCGCCGCTGCCCTGTTTCATCCTGAAAAAATAACCGGAGGGAGCCCGTTTTGGACCAGGAAACCTTTGCCCGGCGCTTTCTGGCGCCGCTGAACGACCAGCAGCGGGCCGCTGTGACCGCCGTGGACGGCCCTGTGCTGCTGCTGGCAGTGCCGGGCAGCGGCAAGACCACCGTGCTGGTGACCCGGCTGGGATATATGACGCTTTGCCGGGGCGTGCCCCCCGGCCAGATTCTGACCATGACCTACACGGTGGCCGCCACCCGGGAAATGCGCGGACGCTTTGCCGCGCTGTTTGGCGCCGACCTGGCCGGGCGGATGGCTTTTCGCACCATCAACGGCCTGTCCGCCGTGATTCTGCAGCACTACAGCCGCCGGTTTGGCCGCACGGCGCCGGAATTGCTCACCGACGAGGGGGAGATCACCCGGCTGCTGACCCAGGTATACCAGGAGGTCGCCGGGGATTTTCCCACCGAGAGTACCCTCAAGGAACTGCGCACCGCCATCACTTATATCAAGAACATGGCCCTGGACCAGGAGGGCATCGCCGCCCTGCAGACCGATCTGCCCGACCTGCCGGGCCTTTACCGCCGCTACCAGCAGGTACTGCACCGGCACAACCGCATGGACTACGACGACCAGATGGTGTTCGCCCTGCAGATTTTGCAGGCTGCGCCGCCGGTGCGGGCCCATTTCCAGGACCGGTTCCGGTATTACTGTGTGGACGAGGCCCAGGACACCTCGCTGATCCAGCACCGCATCATTGCCCTGCTGGCCGGGCGGGACCGCAATCTCTTTATGGTGGGCGACGAGGACCAGAGCATCTACGGGTTCCGGGCAGCCTACCCCCAGGCCCTGATGGAATTTGAAAAAAGCTGGCCCGGCGCCCGGGTACTGCTGATGGAGCAAAACTACCGCTCCAGCGCCGAGATCGTGGACGCCGCCAACCGCTTTGTGGCCCGCAACCGCTACCGCCGCCCCAAGGTGCTGCATGCGGTCCAGGGGGCCCTGGGGCCGGTGCAGGTGGTGCCCCTGCACCGGCGGGAAGAACAGGTCCCCTGGCTGGTCGAGGCGGTACACCGGGGCGAAGTGCTGACCGTGCTGTTCCGCAACAACGAGAGCGCCCTGCCCCTCATCGACCTGTGCGAGCGGGAGGGTCTGCCCTACCGATTCCCCAAAAAGGAACTGACCTTTTTCAGCGACAAGACGGTGCTGGACGTGGAGGACCTGCTGGAATTTGCCCGGGACCCCCGGGACAGCGCGCGGTTTTTGCGGCTGTATTACAAGCTGGGTCTGCCCATCGCCAAACAGCAGGCGCTGTATGCCTGCCAGGCCAGCGCCCGCAGCGGTCTGCCCATCCCGGTGGAACTGATGCGCTGCCCCGACATCCGGCCCCGGCTGCGGAACGGTGTGGCCGACGTGTGGGAAGCCCTGCAGCAGCTGCACGGCAAAACCGCCGTGGCTGCCCTGGATGCCCTGCGGGGAGACTGCGGGTACGGGGCCTACCTGGCCCAGAAAGGCCGGGACACCGGCAAGCTGGACATTCTGACGATGCTGGCCGCCCGGGAGCCCTCCCCTGCCCGGCTGCTGACCCGGCTGGAGGAACTGCGCCCCCTGGTAGCCAACCACCAGGACCCGCCGGACGCCCCGCTGACCCTGTCCACCATCCACGGCAGCAAGGGCCTGGAATATGACCGGGTGGTTCTGCTGGACGTGGTGGACGGTATTCTGCCCGCCCAGCCCGAGGCCCTGTGCCCTCTGCCGGAGGATATCCGCCGCTATGAGGAGGACCGCCGCCTGTACTATGTGGCCATGACCCGGGCCCGGCGGCAGCTGATTTTGTTTGACTGCGCACTGGCCCCCTCCGCTTTCACCCGGGAAGTGCTGGACAACCTGCCCGAAGCCCGGGCCGCCCGGGAACGCCAGGCCGCCGAAGCCGCCCGCATCCGGGGCGAAGCACCCCGGCCAGAACCGGCCCCCGCCCCCAAAATCCCGCCGGTGCCGCTGGACACCCTGACCCGCCCGGGCACCCCGGTGGAACACGCGGTGTTTGGCCGGGGCACCGTGACCGAAGTGAACGGGCGTTTTCTCACCATCCGCTTTACCGACGGGCGGGACCGCCGCCTGGACGGCCCCACCGTGGCCCTGCACCACCTGCTGTGGCCCACAGAAACCTCCTGAACCGCAAACGTCCCGCTGCTTTTGGGCAGCGGGACGGGCTTTTTCGGCCGCCAGCCCCCCCAGCACAGCCGGGGGGCTGTTCTTGCGTTGAGGCAAACAGCACAAAACCCCCGCTCTGCGCAGGCAGAGCGGGGGTTCGGTTTACAGGGTCGTCAGGCGACGGCGGTCAGCTTACAGCTGGGGACCGGCGGCCACCAGGGCCTTGCCGGCGTCGTTGCCGGTGTACTTGACGAAGTTCTTGGTGAAGCGGCCGGCCAGGTCCTTGGCCTTGGCATCCCACTCGGCGGCATCGGCGTAGGTGTCGCGGGGGTCCAGGATGGCGGGATCCACGCCGGGCAGAGCGGTGGGAACCTCGAAGTTGAAGTAGGGGATCTTCTTGGTCTCGGCCTTCAGGATGGAGCCGTCCAGGATGGCGTCGATGATGCCGCGGGTATCCTTGATGGAGATACGCTTGCCGGTGCCGTTCCAGCCGGTGTTGACCAGGTAGGCCTTGGCGCCGGACTTTTCCATCTTCTTGACCAGTTCCTCACCGTACTTGGTGGGGTGCAGTTCCAGGAAGGCCTGGCCGAAGCAGGCGGAGAAGGTGGGGGTGGGCTCGGTAATGCCGCGCTCGGTGCCGGCCAGCTTGGAGGTGAAGCCGGACAGGAAGTAGTACTGGGTCTGCTCCGGGGTCAGGATGGAGACCGGGGGCAGCACGCCGAACGCGTCAGCAGACAGGAAGATGACGTTCTTGGCGTCAGGCCC
>DXBO01000122.1 GCA_019116485.1 Candidatus Gemmiger excrementavium | reverse complement strand
CGGGGTCAAGACCCCGCCCTACGGGGAACGGGAACGCGGCGGCATCATCGGACCGTTCGCGGCAGGGCATGGCGGCAGGGGCGGCCTGCAGGCCGCCCCTACGACCGAACGAAACGCATACTATAAAAAATATGCTCTTTGCGCTGGTTTGTAGGGCGGGGTCTTGACCCCGCCGCAGGAACGATCCGGCAGACGCGGCATTCCCCACAAACGAACACCCCCGCGCCCGGCATTGCCGGGCGCGGGGGTGTGTTGTTCGTCCGTCAGGCGATCAATCCTTGCCGTGGCGGCGCTTGCGCACCACCAGCAGCGCTACGAACGCCGCCGCTGCCGCTGCCGCCAGCGCGGTCAGCGCGCCGACAGGCATTTCATCGCCGGTCTGCGGGATGGCGGAGACCGCCGCGGGGGCAGCCGTGGGCTGCGGTGTGGGCTGCGAAACCGGGGTCGGCGTGGGGGCCGGGGTCGGCTGCGGCGTGGGCGTGGTCTCCGGCGGTGTGGCCGACGGCGTCGGCGTGGCCGGTTTGCTGTTGACCACATGGATCACCGTGCTCCCGGTAAACAGCGCGTTAAGGCTCTTATCGCCCAGATCCTGCTTGTTTTGTGTTCCGTTGTTGTGGTTCCGGCACTGGGTGATGTTCAGGCGGGACCAGCCTTCGGTGGCCGTGTAGGTGCCCGCGTTGCCGGGGATGTTCGTCGGCTGATAGATCAGGCCGCTGTCGGCAGTGGGGTCGTAATTCAGGTGCAGGGCATTCGCGGAGGTATTGCTCCAGGTAAACTTTTGGCGCGCTGCATCCCAGTCGCCGGTTTGCGGCTTGGCCTGCACATCGTGCAGGGTGGCGTCCACATCGTCGTCGGCGGCAAAGCCTTTCATACTGTCGGCCAGGGCGTGGATGCCGGTCTCCACAGTCACATTGTCCGTCGCCGTACCGGCGTTCACAAAGATGCCGTCGTCGTTGACCACGATCCGGATCGGGGTGCTCTGCGCCACATAAGGGTCGGGGGCGCCCGTCTCTTCCAGCAGGTAATACCCCTGGGAGATCGTGGAAGATTTTTCCTTGTCGCTGACGGTCAGTTTCCCCTGATCGTCGGAGGTCAGCGTCTGAAGCGCAGCCCCCTGTTTGTTGAAATTCGCATCGGTCTTATAGAGGGCGAAGGTCACGCCTGCCAGCGGGTTGTCGCTCTCGTCGGTTTTGCGCAGCGTCGGCGCGGGAAGTTCCAGGTTGGCGATGGCCAGTGTGACCGAGAAGGTGCGGGTGAAATCGCCGGTGTTAGTGACCTGCTGCACGCTCGTTCCGTCGTCGTTGGCTGTAAAGTACTGCACTTTGTACTGCGCGGCGGCCGGGTCTCCTTTGGTCTGCTGAATGATGTACTCGTAGGTGGTCACGTCGCCGGGCAGGTCGTCGATCGTAAGCGCATAAGCGCCGGAAGTATCCAGTTTAAAGAAGGTATCGTTCGCTATGGCTGCGGCCCAGATGCTTGAATTATCGCTGTCCGAGGCAACTTTCCAGCCGTTCCGTGCATTGCCGGAGACCGGGAGCCAGTTATTGTCGACCTTTTTCATCACCACCGCAAACATCTTGCCGGCGATGCCCGGGATGTTCCGCGCCTGCACGGTGACATGGGGCTGGGCGTAGGTGCCGGTCTCCCACGCATTGGCGGAGAGCAGCAGGTTCGTGTTTTCGTAAAAATACAGACGGATGGGCCCCGGCAGGCGGTAGGTGTCCCCGGCGGTTCCGGGGTCCTCCACCAGCACCCAATACTTGCTTTTGCTGCGCAGTTCCGCCATCGTGATGGCCACGTCCTTGCCGGTGGTCTGCTGCTGCTTGGTGAAGGTCAGGCTGCCGCTTGCGTTGGTCGTGCCGGTGTAATAGGAATTGATGTCGCTATAGTCGTAGTCCGCATCTGTCGGGTAGAGGGCGAACTCCACACCCGGCAGCGGTTTGCCATCCTGGTCCTGCTTGACGATGCCGCTGACCGGGATGTCCACCAGGTTGTATTTCAGCCGCATGTTGGAGTCGGTGCCGCCGCGCTCCAGGTAGAAGAAGTCCAGCGTGTGGTTGGTGCCGTCGGCGAAGGTGTTGCCGGTGAAGCCCTTCGTAGTATCGACGCCGGCGGCGGCAAATTTATCCTTGAGCGTCGACTCCTCAAAGGTAAGCTCATTTTTATCTTTATCGTAGGCGTTGTTGCGTTCGCCGTCGTCCTGGTAGACCACGACATCGCCGGTCTTAAAATTGATCTCCAGGGAAGTCGTGTCGTGGATGCCGCCCAGGTCGCCCACCAGCACGTTGTCGATAAAGACCCACACGTCGTCGTCGCCGGAGAAATTGTAGGTGACGGCTTTGCCGCTGGTGGTCGTGCCGCCGTTCTGCTGCACGAACTGGGTGCTCATATGGATGCCGAAAAAGTGGTTGAGGGTCGGGTCCTGGGAATCAAGCTTCGGCTTGGGGACCAGCGTGCCGCTGCTCAGGTCGAACACCTCGTCGGCGGTATCGAAGGGGAAGAACTGGTAGCCTTTTGAATTTCCCTTGGGATTGACCGCGCCTTTCTCGTAGAGGGTGAACTGCCGCTCCGTGTTGCTGTCGCTTATGTCATAGGAAGCAAAATTTTCGCCGCAATCGTAGTAAAAATAGCCGTCGTCGTCGACCTGCAGCAGCCCGCCTACATCCGGGTAGACGGCTTTGCCATCGTGTGATGTGCTGTTAAACAGGTAGTCCAGCGATTCCGAACTGCTGGAGGTTGCATCACGGGTCAGCTGCGGGTAGCCGTTCACCAGGTTGTCCTCCACAAGGCCCTGCCGGGGGCGGAAGCTGTCCGTGTAGTCGTTCAGATCCTGGGGCTTGGGACGATCGTCGGAGGTGGTACCCATACCAGCGCCGAAGTGAAGGGA
Organism: Candidatus Gemmiger excrementavium; assembly: GCA_019116485.1. Classification (GTDB taxonomy): domain Bacteria; phylum Bacillota; class Clostridia; order Oscillospirales; family Ruminococcaceae; genus Gemmiger; species Gemmiger excrementavium. The sequence continues at coordinate 14,513 of DXBO01000122.1, read as the reverse complement.
ATGGTTTTTGTTGATCCCGGTGTCGTAATTGAGAGGCTTGGTCGTGGCCGGATCATCCCGTGTGGTCGGCCAATAGTCGAACAGGTCGATGGTGGTGCCCTCCGGCGTCACGGCGTCCTTCACCGTGTAATCGCTGAAGTCCTGCCCGTTTGCCAGCGGCAGGGCCGCGGCGGACATCCGGCTGGCGGTGTACGCCGCGGCGACCGGCAGGGGATCTTCCGCTGCTGCGGCGCTCTCATCCGTGGCGGCGCTCTCGTTCGTGGCCACGCCCGCCAGCCCGCCGTCTGCGGACGGCAGGAGGTCGGCGGCTTCGGCAAAGGCCGCGCCGGGGATCAGGCTCATTGTCAGCGCCAGCGCGCACAGCAAAGCGGCGATGCGCCGCGGCGCAAATTCATGCAAGGTCATATGGTTCACTCCTGTTATACCCAAATCGCATAAAATTCCAAAAGGCGTCCTAGGCCCCTGCGGACCAGCCCGCCGTTTCTTCTTCCGCCTGCAGCAGCAGGCTGTAAATGTTGCGGATCTGCTGCTCCATGTCGGCGTGCAGCCGGTCCTGCGTGCTGCGCCACAGGGCGCGCAGGCAGCGGGGGCTGCCCTTTTCTTCGGGCACGCCTGCGGCGCGGCAGAGTTCCTGGATGCTGCGGCACAGGTGGGAACGGTTCACGACCCGCCCGCTGCGGCTGACGAACAGCGGGCCGCTGCCGGTGCGCTGTTCTTCCATGTACGCCAGCAGTTCGCGCTGCAGGCTGTCGGGCAGGCAGAGGGCAAAGGGCTGCCCGCGGCAGGAAAGTTCCCCGCCGCCCGCCCGCACGACGGCGGCGGTGACTTGCCCCAGGCACTGCAGCGGCAGGCCGGTAAGGGCGAACAGCTTGACCAGCAGGTATAACTGCCGCTGGCCCTGCGCGCGGGCGGCGCGGAGCAGGCGCAGGTATTCGCTGCGGCTCAGCTCCGGGGACGGCGTCTTGGCCGGGCGTTCATGGTGCATGACCAGGTCCGGCCGTTCACACCAGCGGAAATAATGGTTGGCCGCCGCGATGCGCAGGTTGATGCTGCGCAGGCTGTACGTTTCACGCAGGGACTGCCGCCAGGCCTGCAGGCTTTGTACGGTGGGCGGGCCGTGGGCCGCCATGTAGCCCTGCAGTTCCTGCAGGGCGCGGCGGTAGGTGGCCTGCGTCCCTTCGTTCCAGCCGCTGCCGGCGCTTTGCAGGAAGGCTGCAAGCGGGCGGCCGGGCAGGATCTCCTGTACTTCGTGCAAGCGCCGCGCCCCCTTCCCCCACGAGCAAACAAAGTACGGTTCTGTTGCCTGTGCGGGGCGGCGGCGCGCCCGCCGTTCCCGGGGGGCGGGCTGCGGAGGGGAGGTTTTGCCCAAAAACGGCGGTACCTGACAAAAGGGCGCACGGAAACTATCGGACAAGCGTGCAGTTTGTCCGATCGCTTTCGTGCGCCTTTTTTGGTTAAAGCAACAAAAAGGCTTTGATGCGCTTGATTTTTTGAGTGCGCTGTGCTACCATAAATTATACATTCAAATGAGAAGTTTCTGCTTTTTCTATAGAATGTACCGAATGCAACAGAACCGTACTTTTGTATGTTTTTTACAGCAGCAGATGCATCCGGTCCAGCAGCCGCCGGTGCTCCGCGCCGGATTCCATGATATAGATCCGCGTCGTCTCGATGCTGGAATGCCCCAGCAGGTCGGCCAGCTTGGCAAGATTTTTTTCCAGCCCGTAGAAGGTCCTGGCGAACAGGTGCCGCAGGTTGTGGGGGAACACCTTCTCCCGCGCGACCCCGGCCCGTTCGCACAGGGCCTTCATCATTTTCCACACCGTGATGCGGTCCAGCGGGCGGCCGCTGCGGCTCAGGAACACCGGCCCCGTGTGGATGCGCCGCCGGCTGCACCAGCGCCCCAGCCGCTTGCACAGTTCGGCGGGCAGCAGGATCTCCCGGCATTTGCCCTTGCAGCGGATGGCCGCCCGGCCCCGGCGCACGGCCTCCGCCGTGATGAAAGGCAGTTCCGAGACCCGGATGCCGGTGGCGCACAGCGTCTGCAAAACCAGCAGCGTGCGCTTGCGGCCGCTCTGGCGGGCGGCGGCCAGCAGGCGGAAATACTCCGCGCGGGTCAGTTCCCGCCCTGCGTCGCAAAAGACCCGCCGCTGGCGCTTGAGCGGCCTGGCCTTGGCTTCCGGCGCGCCGCGGAACTCCTGGTAGCCGTTGACGGCGGCCAGCATGGCGTTGACGCTGGCGGCGCAGTAGCCGCGGCGGGCCAGGTCGTCCCGCCAGGCGGCGACGGCCTCTTTGGGCGGGGCGTCGGGCGCGCCGGTCTCCCGGAAAAAGCGCGCGGTGTCCCGCAGGTATTTTTCGATGGTGCCTGCGCTGCGTTCCCTCTGCTGCAGCCAGGCGCGGTAGGCGTTCAGTGTCATGGCTCCCACTCCTTTGTTCGTATCGCTCCTATCATACCCGATTTTTCCCCGCTGCGTCCCTGCCGCCGGGAAAAACGCCCCCTGCGCAAAAAATTGTAAAATTCTGCCGGCCGGCTTTACAAATGCCCTTAAAACAGCTACAATAAAACTATCTACTTATTCGGATATGTCCCGCAAAAGACAGACCTGCAAGAAAAGAGGAACAGTGAATGAAACGTAAGCTTTTGCTCGTCATGGCCATCCTGTCCATCTGCGTGGTGCTGGCAGCCTGCAAGAAGGAGCCCGACTCCTCCACCGAGAGCCAGCCTACTGCCGAAGCTACGGCCACGCCGGAACCGTCCCTGGAGCCCTACAAGGCCAACGTACTCACCGGTGAACCCCAGGATGCCGACTACAAGGACCAGCGCATTACCGCCGTCATGGTCAACAACATCGTGGCGGCCCGCCCCCAGCGCGGTCTGTCCAAGGCGGATATCCTCTTCGAGATCAAGGTGGAGGGCGGCATCACCCGCTTTATGCCCATGTTCACCGACTATGAGGACATCGGCGAGATCGGCCCCGTGCGCTCCGGCCGCGACCAGTTCTTCCGCCTCATCCTGCCCTGGCAGGCCCTGTACATCCACGAGGGCCAGTCGGTGGTCATGCAGCAGTATGCCATCGACTTCAGCTACGGCAACCTGAACAACAACGACGGCGCCCAGGGCTACCGCGACTATGGCCGTATCAACTGGGCCGGCGCTTCCTACAACAGCGGCAACCTGGCGCTGGAACACACCATGTACACCAACTCGGACAACATCGCCGAGTATATCGAGAACAACAGCGTGGACATGGACCGCACCTACAACTCCACCTTCTTCAACTTCGTGGACTACCGCACCGGTGAGACCCGCGACCTGTCCAACAGCATCGACAGCGCCTACTCTGACAAGTACGGCCCCATCGTGGGGGACGGCGAATATATCGAGATCGAACACAGCCCCTCCTACAAGACCCGCTTCATCTATGACAGTGCCTCCAACACCTACAAGATGCAGCAGAACTATTCCGACGGCCAGTGGCGCGATACCATCGACGAAGCCGCCGACAACACCGTGCTGACCTTCCCCAACGTCATTGTTCTGTACACCGACATCCACACCTACCCCGGCCATGAGGCCAAGGACCTGCAGTATGCCGAGTACGCCTGGGGCGGCGTGGGCTACTACTGCTACGGCGGCAAGTGCGAGAAGATCTACTGGCAGAAGGGCACCCCCCTGGAGGCCCTGCGCCTGTACTATCTGACCGAGGATGGCCAGTGCAGCGACACCCCCGTGGAGATCAACATCGGCAAGAGCTATGTGGCGGTCTCCGACGTGGACTATGCCGAGAACTTTGTCCACAGCACCCTGGATGGTGTGGACCTGTCCACCGCCACCACCAAGACCTATGAGAGCAGCTACGTGGAGGATAACGCCGAAGCTGGCGAGACCCTGGGCATGAGCACCGACGACCTGACCACCAACGCCACCGGCAGCGGCGAGGCCGAGACTCCTGTGGAGGAGACCCCCGCCGAGGAAGAGCCCGTGGAAGAAGCGCCTGTGGAGGAGACCCCTGTGGAAGAGGAACCCCCCGCCGACGACCCCGAGGCCGTGGGCTGAACGGCCTGACCCGAACTGTACCGTAAGACCAGCGCAGCACGCCCGGCGGCGGGCTGCGCTGGTCCTTTTGGAAAGGACCTTGTTATGAGACAACGCATTCTGGCGCTGGGCGCGGCGGCGGCCCTGGGCGCATCGCTGCTGCTGGGCGGCTGCTCGCTGTTCGGCGGGGCGGAATCCGGCAGTACGGCCACGGCGGAGACCGCGGCCCCCACCCCGGAACCCACCCCTGCCGGGGAACCGGTGCCCAACCCCCTGACCGGTCTGGCCGACGCCGACTATACCAACCGCCGCCCCGTGGCCGTGACGCTGCGCACCCTGGAAGGGGCCGCCCCCCACTGGGGGCTTTCCGCCGCCGACGTGGTGGTGGAAGGGGTGAGCGAGGGCACCACCGCCGGCATGATGGCGCTGTATGCCACGCCGGACGTTATCAGCAAAGTGGGGCCGGTGGGCCCCGGCCGGGACCTGATGCTGCAGCTGGCCCTGCCGCTGAACGCGGTGCCCGTGCATATCGACAAGAACATCTACGCCAAAAACCTGCTCAACACCCTGGCCTACCAGGACCTGGACGGCTACCATATCGGCAAGGCGGCCTTTGCCTTTGACCAGGACCGTCAGAATGCCGGTTACCGGGAGGAAAACTGCTGGTATACCACCGGTGAGATGATCGTCAACGGCCTTTCGAATTACGGCGTCACCCTGGAAGGGGAGAACGCCCCGCTGTTCCTCTTTGGGGAGCGCCCGGCGGTGGAGGAAAACGCCCGCAACGGCACCACCCTGACCATCGCCTTCTCCCCCGACGACAGCGAACAGCTGGTCTATGCGGCGGACACCGGCCTCTACGCCAAGACCAACGCCGACGGTTCCCCCACCATCGACGCCGACAACGGCCAGCAGATCGCCTTTACCAACGTGTTTGTCCTCTACGCCTCCAGCGGCATCAAGGACGACGGCTACACCCGCCAGTATGATATGACCGGCGGCACCGGCCTGTACCTGACCGGCGGCGCCTGGGAGCCCATCCACTGGACCAAGGAGGACGCCACCGGCCCCCTGCAGCTTACCGACGCCGCGGGCGAACCGCTGGTGGTCAACCCGGGCAAGAGCTTTATCGCCATCTGGGGCGGCTACTATGGCCAGGGCCTGACCCTGACCGGGGCTGACGGCGCCGAGCAGACCCTGCCCGAAAAGCCCGCTCTGCTGGAGAGCGGCATCAGCGACGAAGCGGCAGCCGCCGCCCAGGCGGAGTTTGATGCGCAGCAGCGCATTGTGGACGCCCAGGAGGCCTACACCGACGCCATGGCCCAGCTGCCTGACGCCGAGACCGCCCTGACAGACGCCCAGACGGCGCTGGACGCCGACAGCGAAAACGCCGACCTGATCGCGGCGCGGGACGCCGCCCAGGCCAAGGTGGATGAGCTGAACCAGATCATCGCCGACAGCACGGCCATCCTGGCCGAAGCGGGCATCGACCCTGCCGCCACCCCGGCCCCCGAAGGGGACGCCGCCGCGGCGGAATCCACCGCAGAGTAACAGCACAACCCCCGGCAGCATTTGCTGCCGGGGGTTGTTGGTTGTGTGGAGGGAAGGGGGCAAGGGCACTCAGGCGCTTACCGGGGTGGTCTGATCCTCCGGGGTGAAGTAGACAAAGTAGACATCGCCGGTGCTGTCATCATCAAAATATTCCATGTAGGAGATGGAGAAATCCTGGAATCCGGTGGGCACTTCATACACCAGCAGACCGGTGACCTCCTCGTCCACGGCCAGGGGATAAGTGCCGGGCAGCTGGTCTTCGGTCAGGGGGGCCAGTTCCTCCCCGGTGTCCATGTCGGTGGTGATGGGGAACCGGTAATCTTCCTCACCCTCGCTGCCCCACTGGGCCTGGAAATCGGTGTCGTACATCTCGATGCTCCGGGCATCGGTATTCTTTACCGTTACTTCGGCCACCAGGAACACATTGCCGCCAGAGGGGGTGGTACCGGCGTACTCGTTGCAAAGATAAGCGCTGTTCACCGTGTAGTCAAAAAAGTAGGTCTCCATGGTGTCGCCCATGCGGCCTTCCTCGTAGCCGTCGGAACCCGTCAGGCTGGAAAGGGCGTCGCAGCCCGTCAGGGTCAGGGCGGCGGCGGTCAGCAGGGCCAGGGCCGCGCATGCGTGTTTTTTCATCGGTAATTCCTCCTTTTGGGGATAGGGCAGGGGCCGCATCCCGATTTCGTTGGAACTATCATATCATCTTTGCCATCCAAAGGCAAGAAAAACCGACGGATTCTGTGTAGAATCCACAAAAAAGTCCTCCCGGCGTTGCGCCGGGGGGATTCCTTTATTCCTGTTCCATGTCGTCCAGATACCCCTGGGGCACCACGTCGTAGGCTTCAGCCAGGTGGTCCCGCATCCACATCTCGGCGTCCAGCCGCAGGCTGTAGCCTGCGCCCGGGTCGGTCATCCACTCTTCCGGCTTGCGGAAAGGCAGGGCGTGCTGGGCCAGCATGTTCATGATTACGCCGCCGTGGCTCACGCAGGCGGCCTCATAGGTATGGGTGCGCAGCATGTACTCAAACATTTTCATCAGCATGCCCGCCGTGCGGTTGAAAAAGGCCTGCCGGTCCTCGGCACCTGCGGGCACCGTGCGGCTGGTGGGGTCCATCCACTGGGCAAACTCCGGGTCTTTGACCAGCTGCTGCAGGGGCTGACCTTCAAATTTGCCAAAAGCCATCTCCCGCAGGTCCTGCAGTTCGATCTGCCGTACCCCGGGGAACAGCAGGTCCGCCGTCTGGGTGGCCCGCAGCAGCGGGCTGGTGAACACCAGCGGTACATCAGGGTAGGAGAACTGGGCTTTCAGTTCCTTCAGCTGGGCGCGGCCTTCCTCGCACAGGGGCAGGTCGGTGCCGCTGCCAATGTACAACCCCTGCAGGTTGCCGGCGGTCAGGCCGTGGCGGATCAGATGCAGTTTGTAATATTTCACGGGTTATTCTCACTTTCCTTGCGGTTGTACCTACCAGCATACCCCAAACAGGGCGCGGCGGCAACCCAAAATAGTTACAAAATAATTACAGTTTTCTCCCCGGGGACCCCCGCCGTCCAAACGGCCCACAATATTTATACCCCGCTGCGGCGGGGCATCCCCACATGTGGGCCGGGGCCGGAAAAACCGCCCCGGACGGGGCTTTTGGGGCCGCGAAAGGGGGCGAAAAGCGGGTTTACAAAGTGTTTTTTGACAGATATAATATACAACACGTAGAAAATACTGGCGGGCGGGCAGCCAAGACCCGCCCTGGAAGAGGAACGCTATGGCCATCGAGTTCAACCGCATTCTCACGCTGCTGCGCAAAGAACGGGGCATCACCCAGAAGCAGGCGGCCCAGGACCTGGGCATCAGCCAGGCGCAGCTGTCCCATTACGAAAAGGGCATCCGGGAGTGCAGCCTGGCCTTTGTGGTGCAGGTGGCGGACTACTACGGCGTCAGCTGCGATTATCTGCTGGGCCGCAGTGCCGAGCGCAGCGGCCAGACCATCCGGGTGGATGAACTGCCGGATACCGGTTCCTCCACCAGCGGCAGCGTCTACCGGGGCAGCGTGCTGCCCACCATGTACAAAAAACTCATCGCCAACTCGCTGGATATCCTGTACGACAAACTGCAGGAAAGCGGCGACAAGCAGCTGGTCACCCAGGTCAGCCGGTATCTGATGCTGGCGGTGTACAAGATGTTCCGCCGCCTGCACGATGCATCGCCCAAAAACGTGGCGGGCATGTTCCGGGTGGGGGCGGCCCGTTGGCAGGGCGGGGCAGACGCGGCCATGCGCCTGACCGAGGCGGAGCTGGCCGCCATTTTGAACGGGGAGGACGGCAACCGGGACTGCCTGGACCCGGCCACCATGGCCCTGAGTACCGAGCGCCTGACCCGGGACTACCCCCGCCACGCCACCAGCCTGCTGAACCTGGTCAAGAATGCCGAGGAGGCTATGCGCGGCCTGCAGCAGGCCGAATAAATGGCCCATTGCCGCCGCCCGAAGGGGCGGCGTTTTTTTTCGGGTTACAGTTTTTCCAGCGCCTTGCGGCAGGCCGGGCAGACATATTTGCCGTGCAGCTGCACCGCACCGGGCACCACTTCCCCGCACAGGGCGCAGGCGTCGGCAGGGCGGTATTTGCGCAGCAGGATGCAGTCCCCTTCGGTCAGGATCTCCAGCGGCGTATCGGCCTTGATATCGTAGGCACGGCGCAGTTCCATGGGCAAAACCACGCGGCCCAGAGAGTCGATGTGGCGGATGATACCGGTAGAAAGCATAAAAGGGTCCTCCTGATGGTGGATGCGTTGGGGCGGCGGGCAACTAAATCTGGTGTTGGATTTTGTTGCCTGCCGCAACTTCTTGTAGCTATTATACGAGAAGTTGGCAATATTGTCAATATTTGGCAGAACAAAACTCTTCGACAAAATGCGACAGAGAACGATGGTACGCACAAAAGTGAAGGGGCGCTTCCCGAGGCAGCACTGGGTTTCTGCCAGCGGCGGTTCTGTATGGAGCGGTTTTCGACAGGCTTTTACAGCCCTGAAACAACTTTGACACATTTCTGCGCTAGGATAACGGTATCCGATCCCACCGGGAAAGAGGGAGTGCCATGGCAAAAGGAAAAGTGGTTTTTTATCAGGAGCCGCCGCGCGACGCCTCACCGGCGCGCAGCCGGCGGGCCGGCACCGCGCCTGCCCGCAGTGTGTACACCGGTGCCGCCCGTCGCCGCCGCAGACGCCGCCGGGCCCACCCCCTGGGCGGGCTGCTGTTTGCGCTGGCGGCACTGCTGCTTACCTCCACGGTGGTATATGTACTATGGTACACCCACCCGTCCACCCAGGCACGGCTGCGGGGGGAAACCGCCGCCCTGGACCTGCCTGACGATGGGGACGCCACCGCCCTGGAAGCTGCCCTCCCGGCGGGAGAGGGGGGCATCGTGGTGGCCATCGACCCGGGGCATGGGGGCGTCAACCCCTCTATCGGGGCGGAAGACTACGGCAGCGAGTCGGGCGGCCTGCGGGAATCCGAGATCACACTGGCCACCGCCCGGGCCCTCTGTGACCTGCTGGAGGCGGACGGACGGTTCGCACCGATGCTTACGGCGGACGGTACCGCCTACATAAAACCCAGTGACCGGGGCGCGGCGGCCAAAGCGGCGGGCGCCCAACTGCTGGTGTCCATCCACCTGAACTACGACGGCAACGGCACCACCAACGGGTTTGAGTGCTACGCCGCACCGCCCGCCCTTTCCACCAACGCCGAAAGCCTGCGATTCGGCGAGATCGTGGCCCAGGGCTTTTCCCGCCTGGGTCTGGAGCTGCGGGGAGCCAACGGGGTGCGTTACCTGTATTATGAGAACGGGGACAACAAACGCATCTACGAAACCACCGACAATTCGGTCCACGCCGACCATACCTTTACCGTGCTGGAGACCTGCGGCTGCCCCGCCGTGCTGTGTGAGGAAGGCTTTATCTCCCACAGCGGCGATATGGCGCTGCTCTCGGGTGAGACGGGCTGTGCCGCCGCCGCCCAGGTCTATTATGAAGCCATCTGCAGCTTTTTTTCTCTTTCTGAATAACGTCCGGCCCGCGCCCTTTCGGGGCGCGGGCCCTGTTTTTTTGCACTTTTGCCCGGCAGCGGCGCGGGGCAGGGCAGTTCGCCGGGTTTTTGGGCAGGGTTTGTCCCGCAGGGGGGCATTTTCCAACTTTGCAACTGTTTTTTGGGTTTCCCCGGCCTGCGGCAAAAAGCACCGCGGGGGCCATGGTATAGTGCAGCTACCGTACGGCATACAACATAAAGGGGGAGCATTTACCATGGCAGTCTTTACCAAAGAAACGTTGCGTGTTGCCGCGCCGGAGGGGGTGGCCCTGCCGCCCGCAGGGGCAAAATGGTCGGCGTTGGCCTGGCAGGGGGCCGCAGCCGTCACGGGGGCGGTGCTGGGCGCCGGGCAGGTTTACGGCGGGGCCGCACCGTTTGGGCTGGCTTTTGTCATCGGCTGTCCGCCGGTGTATCTGTTGGCGGCGGGCACGGGGGCGCTGGCGGGCAGTCTGCTGTTCCAGCCGGCGGTATGGGGGCTCAAGCTGGCGGGGGCGCTGGCAGCCGCCGTGGCGGGGCGGTGGCTGAGCCGCGGCGATCCCCGCCTGGGAGCGGCGGCGGGGGGCGCTGCGCTCCTGGCCGCCCAGGTGTTGGGGATTTTCCTGGCCGGGGGCATCCTGGAACCAGGTCAGATCGCCGCCGCGGGCTGTACGGCCCTGCTGGCAGCGGGGCTGGGCTGGGCTTTTGTACATTTTCCCTGGCGGGAACCCCGGGGCGCCTGCCTTTGGCTGGCGGTGGGGGTGGCCTGTCTGCAGCGCTGTGCCCTCGGCCCTTTGGCTCCGGGCCTGGCGCTGGCCGCGGCAGCCGGGCTGTGCGCCGCCGTAGCCGGTACATTGGAACAGACCGCCGTACTCAGCATCGCCCTGGCAGCAGCCATCACGGCGGCCAGCCCGTCGCTGAGCTTTGCGGCGCTGGCGGTGGCGCTGGGCAGCCTGGGGGCGGCCTGCCTCTTTCCGGGGGAACGCTGGCGCTGCGCCGGGGTGTTCGCGGCGGGGTGTACCGTAGGGGCGCTGGCCGCCCCCACCGCTGCCGGGGTGCTGCCGCTGGTCACCGGCGCGGGGCTGGGAATGACCGCGGCGCTGGCTCTGCCGGGGGAATGGCTGCGTGCGGTGTTTCCGCCGCCTGTGCCTCCGGCCCAGACCCAGGGCCTTACCGGGGCCGCCCGCCGCCTGTCTGCTGTGGCCGATACCTTGAGCGATATTGCCGATACCGTCAACGCTGTCTGCACCCGGCAGATGCCCCCCAAAGGGGAGACCTTCGACTTTGTGGTGGAACACATCGCCCGCACTACCTGCCAGACCTGCACCCGGCGCAGCCGCTGCTGGGTACGGGGCTACGCCACCGCCATGGACGGGCTGTATCAGCTCAAGCCCACGCTGGAGGGCAAAGGCCGGGTAGAGGTGGAGGACCTGCCCGGGCAGCTTTCGGTGTGCATCCATCCCGGCGACCTGTGTACGGCGGCCAACCACGGCTACCGGCTGTGGCGCAGCCGCCGCCAGACCCGGGCCCGGGCCACCACGCTGCGCACCGCCCTGACCGAGCAGTACAGCGCCCTGGCGGGGGCGCTGGCCCAGCTGGCCGGGCGGCTGAGCCAGGCCGGGCTGCCGGACCCCCGGCGGGAGGCCAAGGTGACCCAACTGTTTGCCGACCTGGGGCTGGACGCGCTGGAATGCAGTGTCACAGCCGACATGGCGGGGCGGCTTACCGTGGCGGTGACCATTGCCCGCACCCGGTTTACCGAACAGGAGGCCACCGCCCTGGCCGATGAGATCAGCCGTATCTGCCGCCGGGACCTGGACAGCCCCGAGATCACCCATTGCCGCACCGTGACCATGCTGAATTTTGGGGAACGGCCCCTGTTCCGGGTGGAATTTGGGGCGGCAGGGCGCACGGCCCATGGCCAGACGGTCAGCGGTGATGCCCTGGACCAGTTCTGCGACGGGGCGGGCCGGGCCCAGATGCTGCTGTGCGACGGCATGGGCACCGGACGGGCGGCGGCGGTGGACGGACGCATGGCTGCCAAACTGACGGCCCAGTTGCTGCGGGCTGGTTTTGCGGCGGAAAGCGCCGCCCGGCTGGTGAACGTGGCGCTGGGATTGAAGAACGCCGAGCAGGAATCCGGGGCCACCCTGGACCTGCTGACGGTGGATTTATATACAGGCCGGGCCGGGCTGTTCAAAGCCGGGGCAGCGCCCAGTTTCCTGGTACGGGGCGGGGTGCCCCGCATGCTGGAAGGGGCCAGTCTGCCTATGGGCGTGCTGGACAGCCTGGTGGGCCGTTCCACCACCTTTGCCCTGGACGCCGGGGACTGGGTGGTATTGGTCAGTGACGGCGCCCTGGCCGACGGCACCGAATGGCTGATGCAGCAGCTGCAGTTGTGTGCCAGGCTGGGCCACAGCCCGGCCCAGGCCGCCGAGACCCTGGCCGAAGGCGCCGCCCGCCGCGCCGGGGAAAAACAGGACGATATTACCGTGGCGGTGCTGGCTTTGTGCCGCCCATAAATGCCAAAAAGGGGAGAGGAGTTGACAGTTACCTAAAAATATTTCAAGAAATTCTGCAAAAACTGTTTATTATTCCACAAATATGTGGTAAAGTAGTATCAATCGGTGAGAAATGTTCAAATTCACCAGTAATCTACGCCGCAGGGCCCGTGCCAACGCCCCGGCGCGAAAAGAGGTTTGACGATTCATGGACTATGCAAGCAAAGACATCCGCAACATTCTGGTGGCCGGTCATGCCGGGTGCGGCAAGACCACGCTGACCGAAGCCCTGTTGTATATGAGCGGCGCCACCGAGCGCATGGGCCGTGTGGAAGACGGCACCACCGCCAGCGACTTTGACCCCGAGGAAGCCCGCCGCAAGGCATCGCTGAATTCCAGCGTGATCCCGGTGGAGTATCAGGGCATCAAGTACAACCTGATCGACGTACCGGGCCTGTTTGACTTCGAGACGGGCGCAGCCGAGGGCGTTATGGCGGCGGAAAGCGTGCTGATCTGTGTTTCGGGCCGCTCGGGCGTCAGCGTGGGTGCCGAGAAAGCCTACCAGCTGGCTGTCAAGAACCATAAGGCGCGGATGATCTTTGTGACCAAGACCGACCTGGAGAACGCCGACTATTTCAAGATTCTGGAGCAGATGAAGATCGAATTCGGCCCCAGCGTCTGCCCCTGCGTGGTGCCTGTCCGCCTGGACGACGGCACGGTGGCGTACATCAACCTGTTCAGCCAGAAAGCCTTTAAATATGAAGGCGGCAAACAGGTCCAGATCGACCTGCCCGACATCGGGCACCGGTTTGAGGGTCTGATCCAGGCCATGAGCGAAGCCATTGCCGAGACCGACGAAGCCCTGATGGAAAAATTCTTTGAAGGTGAGCCCTTCACCACCGAGGAGATCGTTCAGGGCATGGCCACCGGCGTGCGCAGCGGCCAGATCACCCCGGTGTTCTGCGGCAGCGCCGTCAACAGCCAGGCGTTGGATATGCTGCTTTACAACATGAACGTGCTGCTGCCCGGTGCCGACACCGCCGCCGCGGTGGGCGAGAACGCCGACGGTGAGCCGGTGGAAGTGACCGCCGACGCCGACGCACCCCTGTGCGCCTATGTGTTCAAGACGGTGGCCGACCCGTTTGTGGGCAAACTGAGCTTTATCAAGGTGCTTTCCGGCAAGCTGACGGCCACCAGCAACGTGGTCAACGCCCGCACCGGCCAGCCTGAGCGTCTGGGCAAGACGCTGACCATCTGCGGCAAAAAGCAGACCGACACCGCCGCCATCACCACCGGTGATATCGGCGCCGTGGCCAAGCTGGCCACCGCCAAGACCGGCGACACCCTCTGCGATCCTGCCCGGGTGGTGGCCCTGCCCGCGCCCGTCTACCCCATCAGCTGCTACCGCATGGCGGTCAAGGTGGCCAAGAAGGGCGACGAGGGCAAGGTTTCCGGTGCGCTGGCCCGCCTCATCGAGGAAGACCCGGCCATCGGCTTTACCGTAGACCCCGAGACCAAACAGCAGATCATCAGCGGTCTGGGCACCCAGCATCTGGAAGTGGCCCTGGCCAAGCTGAAGAACAAGTTCGGCGTGGAGATCACGCTGGAGACCCCGCGCGTACCCTACCGCGAATCCATCCGCAAGAGCTGCAAGGCCCAGGGCCGCCACAAGAAACAGACCGGCGGCCACGGCCAGTTCGGCGATGTGTGGATTCAGTTCGAACCCATTGAGGGCGAAGCCATTGAATTTGCCGAGAACGTGTTCGGCGGCAGTGTGCCGAAGAACTTCTTCCCGGCGGTGGAAAAGGGTGTCCGCCAGGCTGCCGAGCACGGCGTGCTGGCCGGGTACCCGATGGTGGGCATGAAAGCCACCCTGCTGGACGGCAGCTATCATCCCGTCGACTCCAGCGAAATGGCGTTCATCATGGCCGCCAAGCTGGCCTACAAGGCCGCCGTGCCCGAGGCGGGCCCCGTGCTGCTGGAACCCATCGGTGCGCTGAAAGCGCATGTGCCGGCGGACAATACCGGCGATATCATGGGTGAGGTCACCAAGCGGCGCGGCCGTGTGCTGGGCATGAACCCCGACGAGGACGGCCAGCAGGTGGTGGAAGCGGAAGTGCCCATGGCGGAAATGCAGGATTTCACCACCTTCCTGCGGCAGCTGACCCAGGGCCGCGGCTGGTATACCTTCGATTTCGTCCGCTACGAGACGCTGCCCCAGATGCTGGAAGCCAAGGTCATTGAACAGGCCAAAGCGCTGGGCAACTTCGCGGATGACGAGTAACCTCCCCGCAGCAGGGGCGGCAGCCTGTTTTATCCTTTTCTTGTAAGAAAAGGACCAAAAGAACTTTCAATTAAAAAGCAGAGGCCCGTGGCGTA
>DXBO01000121.1 GCA_019116485.1 Candidatus Gemmiger excrementavium | reverse complement strand
CTGCCCACCACCCTCTGTGAGATCTTCCTCTCGGAGGTGTTCAAGAAGAACTCCATTGATTCCCTGGATCAGGAGACGCTGTTCACCATCAACAAGTTCTTTGAGAACAACCTCAACGTGTCCGAGACCAGCCGCGGCCTGTTTGTGCACCGCAACACCCTGGTCTACCGTCTGGAAAAAATCCGCAAGCTGACCGGCCTGGACCTGCGCAACTTCGACGATGCCATCGTCTTCAAGGTGGCCCTGATGGTCAAGAAGTACCTGTCCGCGAACCCGGCCAAATATTGAGGAAGCGGCGGCTCCCGCAGATGCGGGAGCCGCTTTTTTGTTTTGCCGGCGCACCGGTACTTGAAAAGGACGTCTGGTTGTGCTATAATACTTAACTGGTAATTATCGGCTCAAAGTCAAAAGCCTGCATGAATACAAACGAGGGGGAACCATCCATGTCTGGACATAGCAAATGGAACAACATCAAACGCAAGAAGGAAAAGACCGACGGCGCCCGCGCCAAGGTATTCACCAAGATCGGCCGTGAGATCGCCGTGGCTGTCAAGGAGGGCGGCGCCAATCCTGCCTCCAACTCCAAGCTGGCGGCCCTGATCACCAAGGCCAAGGCCAACAGTGTGCCTAACGATAACATCCAGCGCATCATCAAGCGCGCCGAGGGCGGCGACAAGGCCGAGTACGAAGCCATGACCTACGAGGGCTACGGCCCCGGCGGTGTGGCGGTCATGGTGGAGACTCTGACCGATAACCGCAACCGCACCGCGGCCAATATGCGCCATTACTTCGACAAGTTCGGCGGCAATCTGGGCCAGATGGGCTGCGTGGGCTTTATGTTCACCCAGAAAGGCGTCATTGTCATCGATCTGGAGGACAAGGACCCCGACGAAGTGATGATGGATGCCCTGGATGCCGGTGCGGAGGACTTCGACGCCGGGGAAGAGGCCGCCCAGGTCACCACCACGCCGGAAAACTTTACCGCCGTCTGCGAGGCACTGGAGAAGAAAGGCTACACCTTTATCTCTGCGGATGTGGCGCAGGTGCCCAGTACCACCACGACCCTGACCGACCCCGATCAGCTGGTGCAGATGGGGAAATTGCTGGATGCGCTGGACGACGATGACGACGTGCAGAACGCCTGGCATACCCTGGAAAACGAGGAAGACCTGGACCGCTGAGGCCCAGCCGAAAAGAGAGCGGAGGCAGGACCTTGCTCTCTTTTCTCTTTTATCCAACGAAAGGAATCGTTATGGCTGAACTACTTTGCCCTCACTGCCTGCAGCCGCTGCCCGGCGGCTACGGCGGCGACTGCCCGCACTGCGGGCGCTCGCTGCAGAACCAGAACCCCGAGGGGGCGCTGCCCCTGGGAACCCAACTGGCCGGGCGCTACACGGTGGGGGCGTATCTCAGCGCCGACGGCGACGGCCTGGCCTACCGGGGTGTACTCAATGAAGAAAAGCGTTTTGTACTCATCAAAGAGTATTTCCCAGTCACGCTGTGCAATGGCCGCAGTGCCGACGGTGCCCTGATGCCCAAAGAGGGAAAAGAAGTGCTGTTCAAGACCAGCCGGATGGACTTCAAGGACCTGTACGACGACCTGCGGGGACTGACGCCCGCCACCGGCCTGAGTACCATTCTGGACGTGATGGAGGAGAATAACACCGTCTACGCCATCGAGGAAAGCGAAAAAGGCATGACGCTGACCCATTACCTGAGTCTGCGCAGCCGCACCCTGACCCCCGCCGAGGCCCGTACCCTGCTGCAGCCTATCATGGAAGGGGTGGCCCAGCTGCACAAGGCGGGGCTGATCCACCGGGGTATCTGCCCGGACAACATTCTGCTGCCCATCGACGGCACGGCCCGGCTTACCGGGTACGGAACGCTGGCGCTGCGTACCGGCCAGAGCGAATTGAAAAGTCAGCTTTACCCCGGCTATGCCGCGCCGGAACAGTATTCGGCGGCGGAATTCAGTGGCCGTTATACCGATGTATACGCTCTGGCTGCTGTGTGTTACCGCCTGGTCACCGGCCAGACCCCCGTGGCCGCGCCTCAGCGCAAAGTACGGGACAGCCTGGAATCTGCCCACAGCCTGGAAGCCGGGGTGCCTACCTGGTTCTCGCAGGTGTTGGCCTGTGCCCTGCGGCTGGACCCTGCCCGCCGCATGCAGACGGTGCCCGAGTTGATGAGCGCTCTGACGGACCCCAACGTGGCCAACGCCATGTTTGAACGGGGGGATAACCAGATCAGCACCCGCAAAATCATGGCGGTGTCGCTGGTGGTCATCGCGGTGCTGGCCATTCTGCTGCTGTGGAGCCTGCTGGAAGCGGGCGGCGGTGAGACACCCGATACGGAACCCTCTTCCACCACGGCCAGTGAATCCGCCTCCCAGGCGGTCTCGGACACGGTGGAAACTATTCCCGACCTGGTGGGAAAACGCTATACCAGCGAGATCAAAGGCAACGACCTCTACGCCGGGTATCGCATCGTCATGACCGAACAGAACAGTTCCGACATTGCGGCGGGGATCGTCATCAGCCAGGACCCGGTGGCCGGCACCCTTAAAACCGAGGAAGACCAGATTATGCAGATCGTGGTCAGCAAAGGTCCCAACCTGGTGGAAATGCCGGACATCCTGGGGTTCACCCAGTCCAACGCCAGCAAACAGCTGGACGAGCGGGGCATCCAGTACAAGATGCAGATCATTGAGAACGACGGCACCATGGCAGCAGGCTGTGTGGCCAAAACCGATGTGCTGGCCGGTACAAAGTTTGACGCGGGCAAGACTATCGTCAGCGTTTTTATCGCCGGAGAGCGGGATGACACCCTGGTGGCTTCCACCGCCGCCTCGGACAGCGACAGCGCGGACAGCACTTCCTCGGAAGATACAGACGCTGCAGAAAGCGCGGATTCCTGAACTATACCACAGATACAACAGGCCCCGACGGGCATTGCCCGGCGGGGCCTGTTTCGTATTCTTACCCGTTCTGGCGCAGGTCTTGTTCCAGCAGCAGTTTTTTGGCGGGCAGCAGGGCGGCGGGTTCCATGCTGAACCAGCGCATACCCAACCGTAGGTAAACGGGCAGGCAATTCAGGGTTTCCACCGTAATGCCGCACAGGTACACCGGCACCCCCCGAGGAAGTGCCTGATCCAGCACCTCCCGGATAAGACGCTGCACGGCGGGATTGCCCACCTGGGTCACGGCGGTGGCGGCATCCTGTACAAGGCCCAGGGTGTAGCGGGTCAGGTCCTCCAGGTCGATGGCCAGCAGCTGTGCCCCGTGGTCGATCAGGTCGCCGGCCAACAGCGCGGCCGAAGGGGTGTCCACGATGCAGCCGAAAGGCGGGGGCGCCAGGTCGGCACCGTCCTTTTGCAGCTCGGCCTTGCAGGTCTCCACCTCGTTCAGGCAGGTCTGCCAGTCCTCCACGCCGGAGATCATGGGGAACAGCACCCGCAGGTCGCCATAAGCGCCGGCCCGCAGCAGCGCTTTGATCTGGGGCCAGTACAACCGGTGGGCGCCCAGCCGCTTGCGCATGTCGGCTGTCCAGGGGGAATCATCGTCGGCGTTGGTGTCACAGGTGCGCACGGCGATCATGGCGCCGTCGGCATGCTGCAGCCGGTCCCGTATGCGCTGGAACTGTTCCTGTTCCGGCAGATCGTCCAGCAGGACGGATTCGGTGCGCAGCACGCCAATGCCCGCCGCCCCCTGGGGCAGCGGCTCGTCCGGTTCGGAAATAATATTGGTGGCGGTCATCAGCCGGAACGCGGTCCCGTCCCGGGTCACACAGGGCAGTGCGGCCACCGGGTCGGACTTGCGGCCATGCAGGCGGGTCAGTGCCAGTTTGCAGTCCGCCTGGGCCACATGTACGCCGGTGGGTTCCACGATCAGTGACGCAGCGCCGTCCGCCGCGTCCAGGATAGCCCGATGCCCGGCAGCCAGGGCGGCCACGCCGTCACCCAATTGTACCACGGCGGGGATGCCCATGCTGCGGGCCATGATGGCCGCGTGGCTTACGGTGCTGTCCTGATTGCAGGCCAGACCCAAAATCATCCGCCGGTCCAGGCTGAACAGGTCACTGGGGAAAAACCGGTCCGCCACCAGGATACTGGGGCGCTGCAGGTGCAGGCGGCGGCGGGGCCGTCCGTCCAGGATGTCCACCACCCGGCGGCAGACATCGCACACGTCTACGCTGCGCTCCCGGATGTATTCGTCGTCCACGTTGTTGAGCCGCCCGGCAAAAATCTGTTCGGCCCGCTCCACGGCGGCGGCACCGCCGGCCCCGGCGGCAATGTAATCGCCGATTTCGTTGGTGAAGGACTCATCCTCCAGCAAAGCAATCTGGAACAGCAGGATGTCGGCGTCCGGTCCCTTGGCCCGCTGGCTCAGGCGGCGCAGCTCGTCCTTGGCAAGGACGACGGCCACATCGTAGAGTGCCCGCTCCCGGAACGGGTCGCACACGATGCGGTGCAGCCCGGCGGTGCCGTGGTCGATCTGTTCCACCGGGCCGATGACAATGCCGGTGGAGGCCGCCACACCATTGAATGTATACATGAAAAAACTCCTTCGCGGTTTACAGCAGGGGCGTTTCGGCCAGCACGCGGCTGACCAGCGCGGTCACAAATTCCTCCGGCACGGCGGCAGCCATGGCCCGCTCGGTCATCAGGCCGCTGTCGCGGCCTTCCAGCAAAGCGGGGAACCGGTCTGCCGGGTCCTTGTCAAAGCTGCCCATAAAGGCGGCGGCCAGCAGTTTGGGGGTGTAGGGGATATCCTCCGGCACGTGCAGCCGCTCAGCGGCCAGTTCCAGCGGGGCCAGGGCTCCCCGGGTGGGGGCACTGGGGTTGGGGGCATAGGGGGCCGGATAGTTCATCTTCTGGCGGGCCGCCCGTTCCATCAGTTCCACTTCGGGCGCCCGGGCCACCACCGCGGCCAGCCGCTTCTGGTAGGTTTCGGCAAAGCGTGTCAGGTAGCCGTCAGGGTCGGGCAGCATGGCGTAAGCGGTGCCGCCGAAACGGCCAAAGTTCCGCAGGGTGTCAAAGTAGCCCAGGGCGATATTGCGCCGTGCCCGGGCGGGGTCAAAGTCCAGCATGGGGCCCAGATTCCAATGGCTGCGGATGATGCGGGTGGGCAGGCCGGTGGTGTTGGGTTTGACAAAACCGATGCCGTCCACATCCACGCCGATAAGTTCGGTGGCGCCCATGGCGGCGGCCAGGTCCAGGGGTAGGTTGTCCCGCCAGCCGCCGTCGATGTACTTGACGCCGTCGATCTCCCGGGGGCGCAGCGCCGGAAAGCAGGCCGTGGAACCCAGCATGTACTCTTTCAGCTGGCCTTTGGGGATTTCTTCCAGGCTGCGCTGTATGCTGCGCATGGTGGCCAGTTCAGTCATGACCAGCCCAAAGCGGATAGGGGCCCGGCGCACTTCCTCCTCGTCCACAAAACGGGTGATGATCTCCGCCAGGGGTTCCACGTTGATGCCGCCGCTGCGGATCACATCCAGCAGAAAGGCGTTGAATTCTTCCCCTTTCAGGGAGGAGGGTACATCCAGCACGTCGTGCACATCCAGGGAGAGCCACAACTCTTCCAATTCCTTGATCTTGCCGATGGCGAACATGCAGCCGTTCAGTGTGCCCACGCTGGTCCCTGTGATGATGGCGGGGGTCCAGTGCAGCTCCTGCAGCGCATGCCATACGCCGATCTGATAACTGCCCTTGGCACCCCCGCCGGCCAGAGCCAGCCCGCGCACGGGTTTGGCGGCGCGATCCATTGCCCCCACCTCTTTCCATAGACAAAAAACGGATTTTTATACATTATAGCATGTTGCCGCCGGCAATGCTACACAGAATTGCGTAACATTTTCGGGATTTTGTTCCCTTTATGCCCCGGGACTTGCAACGTCGTGGCCAAACGTGTATGATAAAACCAAAGCAGCGGCTGAGGCAGGGCGTGACCGCGTCCGCCGATCAGCCGCCGGGAAGGAGCTTACTTATGGCGAAAAAACCGATCCTTGTGGTAATGGCCGCCGGTATGGGCAGCCGTTACGGTGGTCTGAAGCAGATCGACCCCGTGGGGCCCAGCGGCGAGGCAATCATTGATTACAGCCTGTACGATGCCCGCCGTGCCGGGTTTGAGACGGTGGTGTTCATCATCAAGCACGAGATCGAGCAGGCGTTCAAAGAGGCTGTGGGCGTACGCGCCCAGCGTGCCGGGTTTGAGGTGCGCTATGCTTTCCAGCAGCTGGAAAAGCTGCCCGAAGGTTTCACCGTGCCTGAAGGCCGTGTCAAACCCTGGGGCACCGCCCACGCCATCCTGGTGGCGGAGGAAGCAATTGGCGACGCGCCCTTTGCAGTTATCAACGCTGACGACTACTACGGCCCCCAGGGCTTCCGGCTGATCTACGACTACCTGAGTACCCACGCCGACGGAGATCGCTATGCCTGGTCCATGGTGGGCTTCTTGCTGGGCAACACAGTCAGCGCCAACGGCAGTGTCAGCCGGGGTGTCTGCGTTACCGACGAGAACAGCAACCTGGTCAGCGTCACCGAGCGCACCTGCATCGAACCCTACGCCGGCGGCATCCATTTTACCGAGGACGGCGGCGCCACCTGGACCGACCTGCCTGCGGATACGGTGGTCTCCATGAACCTGTGGGGCTTTACCCCCGGCTATGTGGCCGAGGCCAAGGCCGGGTTCGCCCAATTCCTGCGCGATAGCCTGCCGGTCAACCCTCTCAAGTGTGAATATTACCTGCCCAGCGTGGTCACGACGGCCCTGCAGAGCGGCAAGGCCGATGTCCATGTGCTGACCAGCGCCGACAAATGGTTTGGCATTACCTACCGTGAAGACAAACCTGAACTGGTGGCAGCCCTGCAGAAGATGAGCGCCGACGGCCTGTACCCCACCGACAAGCTGTTCTGAGGCAGCCCATGCCGTACACCGTAGGTGAAATGGCCCGGCGGCTGGGGGTGGCCCCCTCCACGCTGCGCTATTACGACAAAGAAGGGCTGCTGCCCTTTGTAGAGCGCTCCGACGGCGGCATCCGCATGTTCAAAGAGAGCGATTACGAATGGCTCACCGTCATCGAATGCCTGAAACAATCGGGATTGTCCATCAAGGAAATTCGCCGCTATATTGATCTTTGCCGGGAAGGTGATGCCACCATCCCGGAGCGGCTGCAGCTGTTTGTCAACCGCCGCCGTGCCGTGCAGCAGCAGATGGCCCAGCTGCAAAAGACCCTGGCCATGCTGGACTACAAGCTCTGGTACTATGAGACTTCGGAAGCCGCCGGTACAACGTCCATTCACGACGGCCAGACTGTGGAGGATATCCCGCCGGAACATCGGGCCGCGTTCACCCATGCCCAGGGCCATGGTGAAAACTGAACCCAAACGCAAAATTCCCCTGCTGTAAGGCAGGGGAATTCAGCGTGTCGAGAAACTCGACACGCTGCAAAAGGGGGAACAGGCCCGCACGGCAATTGCCTGACGGTCCTATTCCCCCTCTTGGACACCCCCTCGACAAAATTTTACGGCAAGTCGCGCACTCGACGCCCTGCGTCTCGCACACAATTTGCCGTAAAATTTCCCTGTATGGGTCTGCGCCGGTCGGCGCATGTCCGCCGGCGCAGACGGTTTTATACTTTTTCGACGGTCTCAATTCCCCTGCCGCAAGGCAGGGGAATTTTCTGTGTCGCGGCGGTTCTGCCCGCCATACTATGGGTTACTCCAGGTTGCCGGTCAGCAGCATGGCGGCGGTCAGGGCAGCCAGGGGGGCGGTCTCACACCGCAGAATGCGGGGCCCCAGCCCCACGGTCAGCGCTCCGGCAGCCTGCAGAGCGGCGGCTTCTTCGGGGGAAAAGCCACCCTCGCTGCCGGTGACCAGGGCGATACGCCCGGCACAGCCCGGGTGCAATAGTTCCCGCAGCGGGGCACCGCCGCCTTCATAGAAAAACAGCACCTTGTCGTAGTCTTTCAGCGCGCCGCACAGGGCGGCAAAATGCTCCAGCGGCAGGTCCACCCGGGGCAGTATGGCCCGCCCGGCCTGTTTGGCGGCTTCGGCGGCGATGCGGTTGTATCGCTCGTTTTTGGCGTCCTCTTTTTTGGGGGCGGCCACACAGTAGCGGCTGAAAAACGGCACAATACAACTCACACCCAGTTCCACGCTGTGGCGGATGATCTCCTCCAGTTTGCCCTGCTTGGGGTATCCCACAAACAACGTTACCTCCACATTGGGCTCCGCCTTGCTGGGCGCGCCCTCGCTGACCGCAAACTCCACCCGGCCGGGCAGGATGGCGGTGACGGTGCCGGTGTATTCCAACCCGTCGGGGCCGCACAGCACTACCTCGTCTCCCACCCGGCCCCGCATAACGTTGGCAAGGTGGTGGGCGTCGCTGCCGGTCAGGGCCGCTTGCCCATTGGCCAATTCTCTGGTAAAATAGCGGTGCGGCATGGCTCAGGCCTCTTTCTTTTCGCAGATGATGCAGACCCAGCCGCGCTTTTCCTTCACTTCCACCGGCGTCAGCCCGGCGGCAGCCAGACCGTCCAGTACTTCCTGTTTGCGCTCGTCAATGATACCACTGGCGATGAACCGGGCGCCGGGGGCCATCAAAGCCGGTACATGGGGCGCCAGGGACAGAATGGCCGCGGCCACGATGTTGGCGGTGATGATGTCATACAACCCGCTGGCCTTGTCCGAAAGATCGCCCACCAGCACGGTGAAGCGGTCCTGTACACCGTTGCGGGCGGCGTTTTCCCCGGCGGTACGCACACACATGGGGTCAATGTCCACCCCTTCCGCCTCCCGGGCACCCAGTTTCAGCGCCGCAATGGCCAGAATACCTGATCCGGTGCCGATGTCCAGTACCCGCTCGCCGCCCCTGACCAGGCCGTCCAGTGTCTCCAGGCAAAGGCTGGTGGTTTCATGGGTGCCGGTGCCGAAAGCCATACCCGGGTCCATGGTGATGGCGGTGCGGTCAGTCTCGTATTCCTCCCATCCGGGCACGATGGCCAGCCGATTGCCGATGTCCATGGCGTGGTAGTATTTTTTCCAGGCGTTCTGCCAGTCTTCCTGCTCTACGCCGGTGGTATTCAGCTGGTAGCCGATGCCGCTGTTTTTCAGCCGTTCTTCAAACAGGGGCAGAATCTCGGCGGGGTTTTCGTCGGGGGCCAGGTACATGTGTACGATCACCACGTCCCGGGGTTTGTCCAGCAATTCCTGCTCGATCAGATCCACATGGGCAATCTCCCAGGCCTGCTGTTCCAGGTCGCTGTAGTCCTCAATATAAATGCCGCCGTTGGCCACCATGGTGGCAATGGCTTCGGCGGTGTCGGCGTCACGCTTGGCCACAGTAATGCTGATATCGGTCCATTCCATTTGCAAGAACCTCCCTTATAAACTACCTGTATTATACAGGAAAGACCCCTTCAATTCAATGTGGAAAGGAGAAATCTCCATGCAAATCCAACTGCTGGACTGCGCCGGTGCGCAGCAACTCTACGAGTCCCGCATGGTGCAGGATTTTCCTGCTGCCGAACTCAAACCTTTTACCGCCATTCGGGAAATGATGCAGGCGGGCATCTATGAGCCGTTGGCGCTGTGCGGGGCTGACGGCGCCCTGCAGGCCTATGCTTTTCAGGTATTGCTGCCCGGCGAGCGGGCGGCGCTGCTGGACTATTTTGCCGTGCGCGGCGACCTGCGAGGCGGCGGTATCGGTACTCAGGCACTGCAGACGCTGGCGGACCATTACAAGGAACGGCTGGACGATCTGATCCTGGAATGCGAACACCCCGAAGAAGCCCCTGACAAGGCGGTGGCAGAACGCCGCATTGCCTTTTATCTGCGGGCCGGGGCCTGCGCTACCCGGTTGGAAAGCCGGGTGTTCGGGGTGCGTTATAACATCCTCAGCCTGCCTTGCGGCGGCCATGCCGACGATGCGGTCATCGGGCGGCAGCTCAAGGACCTCTACCGCATGATGGTCCCCGAACCCTATTACCGTGGCAATGTAATATTTTACGGCCCTTGAGGGTATACTACCCCCCAAAGGGGCGTGGTAACGATGAAATTAAACCCGAAAGACTATGCTCACATGGTATCTCGCGCGTCGCCGCCTTCGCCGGTGATGCGGGACTGCCTGTGGGCGTTTTTTGTGGGCGGCGGTATCTGCCTGCTGGGGGAGGTGCTGCGCCGATTTTTTCTTGCCTGGTACGACCCGGCGATGGCCGGCACTTTGACCAGCATCGCCCTTATCGGGCTCTCGGCGGTGTGTACCGTACCCGGCTGGTATCAGAAACTGGCCGCCAAAGCCGGAGCGGGCACGCTGGTGCCGATTACCGGATTTGCCAACTCGGTGGTCAGTCCGGCTATGGAGTTCAAAGCCGAGGGCTGGGTCACCGGCGTTGGGGCAAGAATCTTCGGCATTGCCGGGCCGGTCATCGCCTACGGTACGGCGGCCTCCGCTGTGTGGGGGCTGCTGTACTGGCTGGTGGGAAAGGTGGGGTGAGCCATGGTCCTTCGCAGACGGGACACCCTGCTGTTTGAAACGCCGCCGGTCATCGCGGCCTGGGCGGCAGCCGGCGGCAAAAAGGAGAGTGAAGGCCCGCTGGCATCGGGGTTTGCCTGCCTGACGCAGCAGGCGGATTTCTCCGGCGAGGGCTGCAAAAACTGGGAGCAGGCCGAAAGTCTTTTGCAGCGCAAGGCCGCCGACGCCTGTCTGCGCAAGGCGGGCATCAGTAAAAAGGAAATCGATCTGGCCTTTGCCGGGGACCTGCAGGCCCAGTGCACGGCCAGCAATTACACCATGCGCGGCCTGGGAATGCCTTTCGCGGGGGTATACGGGGCCTGTTCCACCATGGCCGAAACCCTGGGCCTGGCCGCCTGCTTTGCGGCTACCGGCATGGCCCGGCAGGTGCTGGCGATGACCAGCAGCCATTTCTGCGCGGCGGAGCGCCAGTTCCGTACTCCGCTGGAATACGGGGCCAAGCGCACCCCTACCGCCCAGTGGACCGCTACGGCGGCAGGGGCCTGTCTGCTGCGGGGGCCGGGGCAGCAAGGGGTTCCGGTGCGGTCGGTGACCTTCGGCCGGGTGCAGGACTACCAGGTACGGGACATCAACAACATGGGCGCTGCCATGATGCCCGCCGCAGCCGCCACATTGCTGCGATATTTTACCGCTACCCACACCGCTCCGACGGATTTTGACGCCATCTTTACCGGCGATCTGGGCGAGGTGGGCAGCGCCCTGCTGCGGGAGCAGATGGAAAAAGAGGGGGTGCCGCTGCCCAACCACCGGGACTGCGGCTGTCTGCTCTATGATACAGCTGCCCAGAACGTGCAGGCGGGCGGCAGCGGAGCCGGGTGCAGTGCTGCTGTACTGTGTGCCCACATCCTGCCCAAATTGCAGACGGGGGCCTACCGCCGGGTACTGTTTGCAGCCACTGGGGCGCTGATGAGCCAGACGACCTTTTTGCAGGGGGAGAGCATCCCCAGCATTGCCCACTGTGTGGAACTGGGGGGAGGGGACAGGCAGTGAATTATCTGTGGGCCTTTGTGGTGGGCGGCGCTATCTGTGTGGTGGGGCAGCTGCTCATCGACTATACCAGCCTGACCCCGGCGCGTATTCTGACCGGGTATGTGGTTATGGGGGTCATCCTCAGCGCCGCTGGGGTATACAAACCCCTGGCGGATTTTGCCGGGGCCGGGGCCAGCGTGCCGCTGCTGGGGTTCGGCCATTTGCTGGCCCAGGGGGTCAGGCAGGCGGTGGACCAGTGTGGTCTGCCCGGCGTCTTTACCGGCGGTTTGACGGCGGCTGCCGGCGGCATTGCTGCCAGCCTGTTGTTTGCACTGCTGGCGGCGCTGGTGGGCAAAAGCAAGGATCAGAATTAAATGAAAATGCCCGCCGGGATTCCCCGGCGGGCATTGTTCATGCGATCAATTACTGGGCGGCCTTGTTGGCGCGCTTGGCCATGCGGCTGACCTTGCGGGCAGCGGTGTTCTTGTGAATGACACCCTTGCTCTTGGCAGAGTCAATGGCAGAGACGGCGGCTTTCATGACGGCGTCTTTGTCAGCAGCATTGCTGTCGATGGCAGCGTCTGCCTTTTTGATCACTGTTTTCAGGTTGGACTTGATGGCCTTGTTGTGCAGAGCCTCTTTCTTGGCCTGGACAACACGGTCCTTCTGAGATTTGATGTTAGGCATTCGTTCCACCTCCTTGGTTCCCCATAACAGTACAAGTTATCCTACCACATTTTGTGCGGCGTTGCAAGGGCTTTTGCAAAAAAATATTCATGCCGGGCCGAAAAGACGCATAAATTCTGGGGAATGGGGGTGGGAACGATGTCCTTACTGCACCGGTGCCTAGCGGGTTTGCTGTGCTGTGCGGTTTTTGCGGGGGGCACAGCGGCGTCGCTGGCGGCAGCCGCCTGCCTGCCGGGGCGCGACTGGCTGGTGCGGGGGGCGCTGCTCTGCCAAGCCCCGTCGGCAGCCATCGGCCTGGCCTGGCCTGCGGGGGAGGCAGTCGCCGTGCAGCGGGGGACCCGTGCTCCCCGGCAGACGCCGGAACCCAGTGCGGCTCCCACACCGTCACCTCAACCGGAAACCCAGGATGCCGTGGCGGAACCTGCGCCGACGCCAGCGGTAACGCCGCAGCCCAGCGCCGCGCCGGAGATTGAAAACCCCGGCGCCATTCGTGCCCAACAGTTCGAACAGGGCAGCGGAACAGGGTATATCGCCCTGGGGGCCGGCACCGTGCGCAACCTGACCAACCATGCGGATGCCGATCTGCGCGCCGCCGTGACCACCGAAAGTCTGCCTTTTGCGGTGGAGGTGAACAGCGGCGAACCCCAGGTGCTGGTCCTGCATACCCATGCCACCGAGACCTACCAGACCTGGCCTGACCTGGTCTACGACCCGGACTTTACCGCCCGCACCCAGAATACTGCCCTGAACATGTGCGCTGTGGGGGAGAAGATGGCCCAGGTCCTGAACGATGCGGGCATCAACACCCTGCACGATACCACTCTCCACGATTCTCCCAGCTATACCGAGAGCTATGACCGCAGCTATGCCACCACCCAGGCCTACCTGGAAAAATACCCTTCCATCAAGGTGGTACTGGACGTCCACCGGGACGCCATTGAGGATTCCGACGGCACCCGGGTCAAGCCGCTGTGTACCATCGACGGGGAAGACACCGCCCAGGTGATGATTATTGCCGGGTGCGATAACGGCACCAGCATCCAATTGCCCAACTGGCGGCTCAATCTGCGGTTTGCCGCAGCCTGGGAGGAAGCCATGGAGCGACGTACCCCCGGCCTGACCCGCCCGGTGATGTGCGCCTACCGCTACTACAACCAGGACCTGACCACCGGCAGCCTGCTCATTGAGATCGGCGGCCACGCCAATACGGTGACCGAAGCGGTGCGCGCGGGGCAGTATGCCGCCGAGGCGCTGGCCGTGCTGCTGGGCGGCCATGTGGAATGAGAACCGCTTTGTAAATAAAAAAATACTGTACAATTCGGTCCCGACCCGCTATAATAAGAACAATCATTGTTTTTTATAAGAGGAGTGGACCATCCATGCAGAGAACCGAACTCGTATCGCTGTACACGGCCACCCCCGCCGACGGTACCAAAGTCACCGTCTGCGGCTGGGCCAAAACGGTGCGCGATTCTAAGAATATCGGCTTTATTTCGCTGTCGGACGGCAGCTGCTATAAGCCTGTGCAGATCGTTTTCCAGGCGGATAAACTGTCCAATTATGCCGAGATCGCCAAGTGCGGCCTGTACACCAGCTTTGAGGTCACCGGCACCCTGGTACTGACCCCAAACGCCAAGCAGCCCTTTGAGATCAACGCCGATACCATCACGGTGCTGGGTCCCTGCGGCCCCGAGTATCCGCTGCAGAAAAAGAAGATGGGCATGGACTATCTGCGCACCATGACCCACCTGCGCCCCCGCACCAACACCTTCAACGCGGCGTTCCGTGTCCGCGGTCAGGCGGCGTTTGCCATCCATCAGTTCTTCCATGAGCGGGGCTTCACCTATGTGCATACGCCCATCTTCACCGGCTCTGACTGTGAGGGCGCGGGTGAGATGTTCCAGGTGACCACCCTGGACCTGAACGATGTTCCCCACACCGAGGACGGCGCCATCGATTACACCAAGGACTTCTTCAAGCGCCCGGTGAACCTGACGGTTTCCGGCCAGCTGGAAGCGGAAGCCATGGCCATGGCCCTGGGCAACGTCTACACCTACGGCCCCACCTTCCGGGCCGAGAAGAGCTACGACACCCGCCATGCCGCCGAGTTCTGGATGATCGAACCCGAAATGGCCTTTGCGGACCTGAACACCTACATGGACACCGCCGAAGCCATGACCAAATACATCATCCGCTTCCTGCTGGACAATTGCCCCGACGAACTGGCCTTCTTCAACCAGTTCTTTGACAAGGGCCTGCTGGAGCGCCTGCAGCTGGTGGCCAACTCGGATTTTGCCCGGGTCAGCTACACCGACGCCATCGAACTGCTCAAGCAGAACGATGCCAACTTCCAGTACAAGGTGTCCTGGGGGATGGACCTGCAGACCGAGCACGAGCGCTATCTCACCGAGCAGATCTTCAAAAAGCCGGTGTTCGTCACCGATTACCCCAAGGAGATCAAGGCCTTCTATATGCGCCAGAACGAGGACGGCAAGACCGTGGCTGCGGCTGACATGCTGGTGCCCGGCATCGGCGAGCTGATCGGCGGTTCTCAGCGTGAGGAGCGCCTGGACGTGCTGCTGGCCCGTCTGGACGAGCTGGGCCTGTCCTGCCAGGACTACGACTGGTATTTGGATCTGCGCCGTTTCGGCAGCGTGAAGCATGCGGGCTACGGCCTGGGCTTCGAGCGCCTGCTGATGTATGTGACCGGCATTCCCAACATCCGGGACGTGATCCCCTTCCCGCGTACCTGCGGAGGCTTCTGCTGATGCGGCCCATTGCGCCGCCGCTGCTCCAATGGTTCCAGGCAAACAAAAGGCTCCTGCCTTTCCGGCAGGAGCCTTCTGCCTATCATATCTGGGTCAGTGAAATCATGCTCCAGCAGACCCGGGTGGCCGCAGCGATCCCGTACTATAACCGTTTTATCGCAGCCCTGCCCGACCCGGCGGCCCTGGCCGCCTGTGAGCCGGACGCCCTGCGCAAACTGTGGCAGGGGCTGGGCTACTATAACCGTGTGAATAACATGCAAAAGGCCGCCCGTGTCGTCTGCCAGCAGTACGGCGGCGACCTGCCCGCTGACTACGACGCCCTGCGGGCGCTGCCCGGTATCGGGGATTATACCGCCGGTGCCATCGCCAGCATCGCTTTCGGCATTCCGGTGCCGGCGGTGGACGGCAACGTGCTGCGGGTCTTTGCCCGCCTGTATAATGACGACAGCGACATTATGCAGCCTGCCACCAAGCGGCTGTTTACGGAGCGGGTGGTGGAGCAAATGCCCAAGGACGCCCCCGGCCCGTACAATGAAGCCCTGATGGAACTGGGCGCGTTGATCTGCATTCCGGGCACGCCCCACTGTGAAACATGCCCCCTGGCGGACCGCTGCCAGGGCTATGCGGCAGGGCGGCAGGGGGACCTGCCCGTGAAACCGGCGCCCAAGGCCAAAACACCGGTGGCTGTAACGGTGGCGCTGGTGCACAGTCCGGCGGGGGTGCTGTTGCAGCGCCGCCCGGCCAAAGGATTGCTGGCGGGGCTCTGGCAGCCCGCCGCCTGGGAAGGCGATCTGACCCAGGCAGAACTGGCGGCGGAACTGGCCAAGATCGGCGTGCAGGCCACCTGGGGGGAAGCGCTGCCCCCGGCGCGGCACGTTTTTACCCACAAAATATGGAACCTGGGCGGCTGGCGGGCCGAAGCGTCCGTCTGTGACCTGCCGGAGGGCTGGGCCTGGGCTGCCCCGGACCAGCTGGAACACACCTACCCGGTGCCCAACGCCTTTGCTGCCTATATGCAAAAATAACAACCCGATCCGGCAAAATTTTACATACGCGGTGTTGTATTCCGCTTTTCGGTCGGGTATAATAAAAGCGACCCGATGCGGGCAGTGTGCATAACTGCGCGGCGGGACGTTCACAAGCCGCAGGGCCGCGGATATACGGCCTCTATCACGGAAAGGAGAATGTTCCCATGATGAAAAAATCGACTTTCGGCGCCATCCTGGCGTTTCTGTTTGCTGCGGCCGGCGCACTGACGGCTGCCGCCATCTACCTCTATCGCCGCGAGAAGGAACTGGACGAATACGAGCGTCTTTTGTTCAGCGACGATTATGACGATGACGAGGATATGGACGAGTATGACGCGGATACCGTCTATGAGCCTATCCACGACGAGTCCCAGATGGATGACGACGACAGCGCCGACGACAAGGACGAGATCAAGTTCTGATCTCTTTCGGCAACCTATCTGAATAAGCCGCCGGGCGCAGTCCTGACCGCGCCCGGCTTTTTAGTCACCGCAGGGCGATGGCTCGCTTTGCGATATGCTGCGGGCGGCCCGGCGCGTCTGGCCGCCGCCTGAACAGGGAGAATTCTATGCGCAAACTGCTGCTTTGGCTGGTGATGGTCGCGGTGATGGTCGCGGTGATCCTGGGCGGCGCGGCGGCCTTTTTGTACAGCCGCACCGGCGAGGATGCGCTGCCCCAGCAGCCGGTCACCTTCGGCGAGGCAGCGCTGGAACCCAATGGTTGGGAGTGGGTGGTGCCTGTGCTGGGCGATAAAGTCAGCAAGACCTACCAGAGCCCCACGAACCTGACCGTGCAGAAGCTGGGCACCTTTTCGGAATCGGTGCCTCAGCTTGCCCTGCCTGAATGGGTCACCAGCGCCGAGGTGGAGATCACCGCGCCGGACGGCACCACCTGGACTGCCGGCGCCGAGGATTGCAACACCTATACCTATACACAAAACGGGGACTACGAGATCGTGGTGACCGCATACCAGCAGCTGGCCGACCAGCCCGGGGAACCCCGCGGCTGGTATGCCTACCGTGCCGGGTACACCATGCAGCTTACCCCCACTGTCAAACTCAGCACAGACCGTGCGGCTCAGGGCAGTGTGGTGGCCGTTATGCTGTCCGGCATTCTGGATGGGGAACCGTCGTTGGAGACGGACCTGGGCACTGTGTGGTTCCGCAAAACGGCTTCGGGGTATATGGGGTATATCCCCGTGACCTACAATGCCGAGAGCGGCGATCATGTGATGACGCTGACCTGCGGCAGCCTGACCAGCGAGATCACACTGTCGGTCAGCCAGACCCAGTACGATAACATAGACGTAGAGGCTGACGAAAGTACCGGCGGCGCGGAGGAATACCGCAATGCCATCTGGCCGCTGTACACCACCAGCGAGGCAGGCAAACTGTGGAACGGCAATTTCCAGCGCCCCAGCGCCAGCGAGGTGGCGGTGGAATACGGTGCGGTGCAGATGGTGGACGGCCAGCGAAGCGGCCAGGCCACCGGGCTGACCTACGCGGCCCCCGCCGGGGAGACTGTGACCGCGCCCCAGGCCGGCAAGGTCGTTTTTGCCGGTAACCTGACCCTGACAGGGGGGACGGTGGTCATTGACCACGGCTGCGGCGTCAAGAGTTATCTGTTCGGGATGCAAAGCGTCTCAGCCCAGCAGGGCCAGACGGTGGCAACCGGCGATGCACTGGGCGTGACCGGCGAAGAGCATGACCTGATCTACGAGCTGCGCATCGGCAGCAAATCGGTGGACCCGGAACAGGCCATCCGGGGCAGCAGCGGACTGCAATACCGGGAATCGGAATAAACAGACCACCGTGCTGCTATATATGGAAGGACAGCGGATCGTCCGCTGCTTTGGCAATTCATAGGAGTGGGAAACAGGAAAGTGGCTGATACAATGGACACTGAGGAGAAGAAGACTGCCTTGCCCCCTCAGGGCAAAGGAAAAAAGCGCCGCAAAAAGAAACCGGCTGCCGGGCAGGGGGATACTGCGTCCCGGGAGCGGACGGCGCAGGAAACGGTGCCCCAGCTGGTGAAGGAACCTGCGGTACCGGAACAGGATACCCCGCAGGAGGAACCTGAAGCGCCGGCCCCGGAGCCGGCGGAGACCGAGAATGCGGCTCCGCCGGTGCAGGAGGACCCGGTCTCCCGGCAAGAGGTGGAACCTGGACAGGCCGAGGAAAAGGAAAGCCCGGAGCGTTCCGAAAGTTCTGCTGCGCCGGAATCTGCGGAACCGTCCGGGGATGCGGCTGACAAGACTCCCCCGCAGGCAGCGCCGGAACACACCGTTCCGCTGCCCGAAGAGAGGGAGGACCCGCTGCCGGACGGCGTGGCGGTATCGGAGGTAGACCTGTCCGACGCGCTGGATAAAATGATGCAGGATACGCCGGAAAAGGCCGTGCTTCAATCGGGCGTCCCGGAAGAACCCCTTGCGGAGCCGGAAGAAATCCCGGCGGAGCAAGAGGAAGCCGAGCCGTCAGACCGTGAGGAAACAGAAGAGGCTGCCGGGCAGGATCATGACCCGGAAAAGGAAGAACCCTCTGCAGAGGTACAGCCCGAAACGGACGCCGGGGATGATGAAGAAACAGCGGAGCCCCCGGAGGCGGCAGAAGACGAGAATGGGGGACCGGCTTCCGGCGAGGAGGAAATGTCTTCCGCTGAGACGACGGAAGAGACCGGCCATACCGATGCCGAAGCGCCCGGGCAGGAACAGACCGGGGAAGAAACCGCCGAGACGGATGGAGAAAAGCGCCTGTCCGACCTGACCCGCACGGTGCAGCTTTCGGTGGAACAGATCACGGCCCACATGGAGGCTGAAACTGCCGAGGAGGCCGAAGAAGCTGAGGAGCAGCCCGCCACCCTGCAGGACCGCCTGCGCAACGGTGTGTCCGGTATGTGTAAGTGGCTGTTGCTGGTGGTGTTCTTTGTGCTGGTCATCGCCGGCGGCGGTGTGGCCTGGCTGTACCGCAGCGCCACTCCCGATATGGTGCCCGTCATCACTGTGAGTTTCGGGGGGCAGACGGTCCAGCCCGCGGCTTACAAGTGGAAAGTGCCTGTGGTGGGCAATCTGTTCAAGCGCACCTATGCCGAAACGCTGAGCAGCGTGCCGGTTATGCTGGAATCCCCGGTGGAACAGTCTTCCCCTGACGTTGAGATCAGCCCGTCGGACTACCGGGCTGAACTGACTGTAACGGACAGCGCCGATAACGTGATCTATGAGGGCGATGTGGAATCCTTCGCCGCCTATCAGTTTGCCGCCAATGGGCAGTACACCGCCAAGCTGGTGGTATATGTTGACCAGAGTACGGTGTCCGGCGCGGCGGATGTAAGCGGCAGTGAGACCTGGCTCTTTACCTTTGATCTGGGCGTGCGGGCTTCCATCCACCTGAACAGTGAAACGGTGGACCAGGGCGGCGTCGCGGCGATTCGCGTGGGCACCACGCTGGACGGGCAGCCGCCCAAGATCGAAACCGAGCTGGAAAACACCGGCTTTTATCCGGCCGGGGTGGGCTGGGTCTGCTACCTGCCCATTCCCTGGAACCAGAAAGCGCAGGACTACGCCATCACCGTTACAGCGGGCGGCCATACCGAACCGCTGACCCTCAAGGTGCGTGCCGCCGATTGGGAGTACAAGGACTACAGCAGTGAATCCCAGCGGGCACAGCCCTATATTGGCGATGCCGACATGCCCGCGGCGGTAAAGACCCTGCTGGCCGACGGTGATGACGAAATTGCCTGGACCAACAGCAACTTCGTACAGCCTTTCCTGCGCACGCTGGATGTGGAGCTGGCCTACGGCACCACAGAGTATGTGGGCCGCAGTTACAGCGAGCGGAGTGCCAACACCGGTGCGGGAGGCCGCACGGCCATCAACACCATCCTCAACACAGCCCGGGGCGAACTGCTCATCGCACCGGCCAACGGTACGGTGCTGCTGGCCAAAGACCTGGGCGGTGTGTACGGCAACACGCTGGTCATCGACCACGGCGCGGGTGTCAAGAGCATCTTCTACGGCCTGGATGAGTTGGAAGTCAAAGTCGGAGAGACCCTGAAACAGGGACAGACCCTGGCGACTTGCGGCAGAACCACCGTGGCGGAACTGCGCATCGGTGATGTGCCGGTGGACCCGCTGCCTGTGTGGCGCGGCCAGTGCGATGCCCTGAAATACTATTGATATTATGGCCCCACGAAGCGCTCTGCCTTGCGGCAGGGCGCTTTTCTGCTGCATACACCCCTTTTGTGTCGGCGGCATAGTATGACGCAGACAAGGGGGGAGAGCGATGCCAAAAACCTTTTGCGTAACGGGGCACGACGCGCGGCAGCGGGCGGCGGCGCAGACCTTGCGGGGCGCAGGGTTCCGGGTTATCGGCCCGGAGGCTGCCGTACTGGCCGACTATGTACTGCTGCCCATGTCCCAGGAACGTGTCAGCGACGAGGTGGCGCGCACGCTGCAAGCGGTGCGGCCCGGGACTCTGCTGCTGGCGGGGCGCCCCGGTGAACCGCTGCGCCGGGCTGCGCGGGAAGCCGACTTGCCGCTGGTGGATTATTTCAGCCGCCCGGAACTGGAATGCCTCAACGCGGTGCCCACGGCAGAAGGGTGCCTGTCACTGCTGCTGCAACTGCGGGAACGCACCGTGTGGGAGAGTGATTTCCTGGTGCTGGGGTATGGCCGTATCGGGCGTGCCGTGGCACGGCGGCTGGAACTGCTGGGGGGCCATGTGACGGTGGCGGCCCGCAGTGCCGAGCAGCGGGCCAACGCCCGGTGTGCAGGGCATCGGGCCGCGCCGTTGAACGCCGTTGCGGGGCT
The DNA here is from genome assembly GCA_019116485.1 of Candidatus Gemmiger excrementavium. Lineage (GTDB taxonomy): Bacteria > Bacillota > Clostridia > Oscillospirales > Ruminococcaceae > Gemmiger > Gemmiger excrementavium. The sequence goes on along the minus strand of DXBO01000121.1, from coordinate 23,610 downwards.
GCTGCCCGGCTATGACGCGGTGGTCAATACCATACCGGCACTGGTGCTGACCCGGCCATTGCTGGAACAACTGCCGCCTGAGGCACTGATCATCGACCTGGCCAGTCTGCCGGGGGGCACGGATTTTGCTGCGGCGGCGGCGCTGGGCCTGCACGCCGAGCATGCTCTGGCCCTGCCAGGCAAGTGTGCGCCGCGCACGGCCGGGGCACTGATCGCCCAGACGGTGCTGACGATTCTGGAAGAAAGAGGGGAACTTGCATGACACAACATAACGACGCACAGCGCACGGTGGCCTTTGCCCTGTGCGGCAGTTTTTGCAGTTTTTCGGCGGTGCTGCCCCAGGTCCGGGTCCTGCAGGCGCGGGGATGGGACATCCTGCCCATTCTCAGTGCCAGCGCTGCGACCCAGGACACGCGCTTCGGAACGGCCGAATCTTTGCAGAAGACTTTGTATCAGATGACCGGCCACCTGCCGTTGACCACCCTGCAGGCCGTGGAACCCCTGGGGCCGGAGAAACTGGCCCAGGCCCTGGTCATTGCCCCCGCTACCGGTACCACCATGGCGTTGCTGGCCGCGGGCATCAGTTCCACCACAGTGGCATTGGCGGCCAAAAGTCTGCTGCGCAACGGGCGCCCTATTGTGGTGGCGCCCTCCACCAACGACGGCCTGGCGGGCAGTGCCCAGGCCCTGGCGGCGCTGCTGCAGCGCAAGCACTACTATTTTGTGCCTTTCGGCCAGGATGACAGCTATAAAAAACCCACCAGTCTGAAGAGTGATTTCACCCTGCTGCCCGACGCCCTGGAAAGCGCCCTGCGAGGGGCACAGCTGCAGCCGCTGCTGCTGTGAAGGCATAACCAAGGGCGGCAGACACATATAAGTTATGGGGCGCAAACGCAAAGGCGGCGGGCCACCGGCTTTGTATTTTTTTCGCGCCCTGCGGCAAAGGGGGGCATCATGCAGACCATCACCATCACCGGCGGGCAGACCCTGCACGGAACCATTCACCCGGCGGCAGCCAAAAACAGTGTGCTGCCGCTGTTGGCGGCCAGCCTGCTGTGCGGCGGCCCCTGCTGCCTGCGCGGCGTACCGGCACTGAGCGATGTGGACACCAGTCTGGCGCTGCTGCGGGCGGTGGGCGCCCCGGCAGAGCGGCGCGGAGCCGACTTGTACACCCGCCCCGTCACGCCGGGATCTCTCTGCGGTGAGATACCACCCCCGCTGGCGGGAGCCATGCGCAGTTCGGTGTTCTATCTGGCGCCGCTGCTGTGCCGGGCGGGTATGGTACGGCTGCCGCTGCCCGGGGGGTGCCGCCTGGGGCCTCGCCCGGTGGATATCCATCTGGCGGGACTGGCGGCCATGGGCGCCCGGGTGGAACTGGAAGGGGAAGCGGCGACGCTGCGCCGCTTCGGACCGCTGCAGGCAGTGGATTTCACCTTGCGGCTGCCCAGTGTGGGGGCTACCATGACCCTGCTGATGGCGGCCTGCTGCGCCATGGGCACCACGGTGCTGCGGGGCGCGGCCTGTGAACCGGAAGTCTGTGATCTGGCTGATTTTCTCTGCGCCTGCGGTGCTTCCATCACGGGAGCCGGTACTCCGGTTCTGGTCATACAGGGCCGCCGCCCTCTGGGCGGGGCGTTGCATACGCCGCTGCCGGACCGCATTGCGGCGGCTACCTATGCTGCCGCTGTGGCGGCTGCGGGCGGGCGCATCACGGTACAAGGGTGCGCACCGCAGTATTACCGGGCGTTTCTGGATTTTCTGGAATGCTGCGGGGTGCAGATAGAAACAGGGGAGAGGGATGTGGTTATTGCCCGCGACCCGGCCCTGCCGCTGCGGGGCGGGCAGCAGCTGTGCGCCAACGCCTGGCCCGCCTTTGCCACCGATACCGCCCCCCTGGCGGCGGCGGTACTGCTCCAGGCCGATGCCCCCAGCGAAATCTATGACTACCTGTTTGCCAACCGTTTTGCCTGCGCAGCAGGGTTTGCTGCCATGGGGGCGGACTGCCGTGCCCGGGGCCGGGCACTGTACATCGGCGGCGGTGCGGCGCTGCAGGCTGCCCGGGTCACAGCCCCGGACCTGCGCGGCGGTGCGGCGCTGGCGGTGGCGGCGCTGGCTGCCCGGGGCACGACGCTCCTGCAGGACCCCGGGCATATCCGCCGCGGCTATGCCGACCTGCCCGGCGAACTGGCATCTCTGGGGGGACTGGTGCTGGCGGAAGGAAACCGCCCTGTGCACGCTGCCGCCCGCATCTGAGAAAGCCCGAACTCCACGTTTTTTCGACGTTTGTGCCAAATAATTCTGCCACCCGCCCCTACGGTTGGTGGAATCTGCGGCGAAACAGGCATTTTTTTGCGAATTTTCCCCACAGGTATTGAAATCGGCCGTGAAATTTGGTATTCTAATAATCGGTTATATGCAAAAAATTCACGGACCAGTGTGCCCATTCCGGGCCAGCGATGCAAAGGTCCGGTGACACTTTTACATTTTAGGGGGATACACTCATGGCATTCGTTCTCGACGAAGAAATGCAAAATGTGACCAACATCAAGGTCATCGGCGTAGGTGGCGGCGGCGGGAATGCCGTCAACCGCATGGTGGAGTCCGGCCTGTCCGGGGTCGAGTTCGTTGCGATGAACACCGATCAGCAGGCGCTGCTCAACTCCAAAGCCACGCAGAAGGTCCAGCTGGGCGCCAAGCTCACCAAGGGCCGTGGCGCCGGCGCCGACCCCGAAGTGGGGCAGCGTGCCGCCGAGGAAAGCAAGGACGAAATCTCCAACGCCCTGAAGGGCGCCCAGATGGTCTTTATCACCGCCGGTATGGGCGGCGGCACCGGCACCGGTGCGGCTCCTGTGGTGGCGGAGACCGCCCATGATCTGGGCATCCTGACCGTGGGTATCGTCACCAAGCCCTTTGCCTTTGAGGGCAAGCGCAAGATGAGCCTCGCCGAGCAGGGCATCGCCTCCCTGATGATGCATGTGGACTCGCTGATCGTTATTCCCAACGAGCGCCTCAAACTCATCAGCCAGGAGCGCATCACCCTGATGAATGCCTTTGAAGCCGCCGACAATGTGCTGCGTCAGGGCGTCGAGAGCATTTCCAGCCTGATCAACATCCCGGCTTTCATCAACCTGGACTTCGCCGACGTGCGTTCCATCATGAAGGACGCCGGCTTCGCCCATATGGGTGTCGGCGTGGCCAAGGGCGCCGGCAAGGCCGAGAACGCCGCCAAGGCTGCCATTTCCAGCCCGCTGCTGGAGACCAGCATTGCAGGTGCCCGCGGCGTCATCATCAACATCACCTCCAGCCCCGATATCGGTCTGGACGATGTGGAGACCGCCGCTTCCATGATTACCCAGTCCGCCCATCCCGACGCCAACATCATCTGGGGTACTGCCTTTGATGAGCGCCTGAGCGACGAGATGAGCATCACCGTGGTGGCCACCGGCTTCGAAAGCACGCCGGAGGTCGATGAGCCCATCCAGGCCCATGTGGACGCCAAGCGCGCCGCCCAGGCCCAGCCGGTGGAAGCCCCGCAGCCTGCGGAGCCCGCGCAGCCCGCCCAGCCGGAGATCAGCCCCGTTATGCCCAACCCCATCTTTACCCAGTCTTTCAGCACTGGTGTGGGCACTCAGCCTGCCGCTGCCCCGGCCCCGGCCGAGGAGGAGGATGACGGCGACTACTTCGACGATCTGCTCAGCATTCTGAACAAGCGTTCCTGATTTTTGCCCACTTTGCTGCGAGAGGATGTAAAACGCCATGCCGTCTGAGACGAAGAACGTACAGGAACAGGGATTCCGTTCCAGCCTGTTCGGTTTTGATAAGAATGATGTGCTGGCGTACATGAATGCGTTGGCCGATGAGGCCCAGCAGCAGGAGATGCGGTATGAGGAAAAGCTGCGCCGCCTGCAGTCCGAACTGGAGGAAGTCCGTGCCCGCCGTACCGAAGGGGAGACCCGCATCGAGACACTGAAAGCGGAGCTGGAGGCCGCCAATCAGCGGGCCGATGCAGCGGAATCCAAACGCCATGAACATGACGAAGAACTGGAATCGCTGCACAAGCAACTGGACACCTACCAGAGCGGCCAGAAAGAGAGCCAGAAGAACGCCAACATCTGGCAGCTGAAATGTCATGACCTGCAGCAACAGGTGGATGATCTGCAAAAGCAGCTGGCCGCCGCCCGTCAGACGGGCGCCGCCGTCGTGCCTACGCCTGAGATGGTGCGGGAAGCCCGGCTGGAAGCCAGCAAAATTTTGGCTGATGCCAAACTCTATGCCGAAAGTGCCGAAAGGGAGCTGAAACAGCAAGCTGACACCCAGAAGAACCGCATGGCGGAAAATGCCCGCGGCATTGCGGCGGGTGTCATGCTGGTGCGGGAACGGCTGGCCAGGGTAGACCGGCGTCTCAGCGCCGCTACTCTGGACCTGGACGGTGTTACCCAGGCCATTTACCAGGCGCTGGACGATACCGAGGCCGAACTGAAGGAACTGGGCACTGAAATGCGGGATTTTGCCCAGGGAACCCCGGAACTGGATTCCCCGGAGCCGCCGCCCGCCCCGCAGCCGCCCAAACCGGCCCCGCAGCAGTTCCGCGTCAAGGCCACCGCCCAGCCGGTACGGCCTCATCGTACTACGCCGCCGCCACCGCCGCAGCCCCGGAACCGCCGTCTGCGCAGTGTACATCGCCCGGTTTCCCAGCTTTTGCAGGATGAAATCGACAAACTTGGTGACAAAAAATAAACTGCAATGAGATCCCCCGGCTTTGCCGGGGGACTTTTTTGTGCCTGCGTGCGTGTAAGAAAAGCCCGTCCGCCGTTGTCTACCAGAGTGAAGGCGCCAAAACGAAAAGGAGTGAAGGCAATGAAAAACACCTGTGCCCCCTGCATCGCACAGGCCATTCTGCAGGACGCGGAAACGGGGCTGCGCTGGGCCATGCGGGACTACGCCCCGCTGGTGCGCGGTGTCCTGCGCCGCATTCTGCCCGGGCGGGAACGGGATGTGGAGGAATGTATGGCGGATGTCTTTGTGGCGCTGTGGCGCAACGCCCGCCACCTGTACGACACCGATACACCGGTGCGGGCATGGCTTATTGTGACGGCACGCAACACTGGCATCAATCGTTACCGCGCACTGCAGCGCCGTCAGGAGATTCCATTGACCGAGGAACTGGCCCAGACGCTGGCCGACCTGCCGCCCGACCCTACCGGAGACGCGGCGGACCTGGTGGGCGCACTGGTGGCAGCCATGGACCCGCCGGACCGGGATATTTTTCTGCGTAAATACTACCTGCTGCAGTCCGGCAGAGAAATCGCCGAAGCACTGGGCATGAGCGTGGCCAGCGTCAACACCCGGCTCAGCCGGGGGCGGGAGCGGCTGCGCAGACAGCTGAAAGAAGGAGGATACAGCCATGCTTGACAACCGCGACCTGATGAATGCTCTGGAAACGCTGGAAACATCCGACCCGGCACTGACCGATACCGAGATGCAGCACCTGACCCGGGCCGTACTGACGCGCACGGTGTGCGGCAACCCTGCGGCGCGTCGCACCGGGCACGCAGTAAAAAGCCGCCGTTCTTCCCGGCGTCTGCCGGCGTGGGGGCAAGTCCTGACGGCAGGGGCGGCCTGCGCAGTGCTGCTGGTGGGGCTTAACGGCATCAACCCTGCTCTGGCAGAAGGGCTGCCCCTGCTGGGGGATGTGTTCGCCTATTTCAACGACCTGCCGAAAGGCTACCTCCAGGGCAACGATCTGGGGGAATATGCCCAACCAACGCAGATCGAGGCGGAAGTTCAGCAGGACCCCACCCCGGAAGCACGCGACGAGACGGCCCCAAAGGTACAGGCAGCCGCGGGAAACATACTGACGGAAAATCCCTGTACGCTGACCCTCAGCCAGGTCTACTGCGATGAACTCTATCTGCGGGTAGGGCTGGTCCTGACGGCGGAAGACGATACCCTGGCCGGGTTTGACGCCGTGACCATTGACCCGCCGCTGTTGTATGAGGACACGACCGAGGCAGAGGCCAACACACTGTACGGCGGTGTCACGCTGAACGGGGAATCTGTCGGCGGGGACCTGGTGCCCTGTTTCCGCAAACAGGATGACCACACCTTTTTCTGTGAGATGCAGTACAATCTGCAGAACTACACCGGAGACACCCGGGATATGCAGGCCTCGCTGACTTTTTCCCATCTGGTAGGCATAACCGAGGAGAGCGAGGATAAAATTCCCCTGGAAGGAACCTATAATCTGAACTTCACGGTATCGGAGGATGCATCTCTTACCCGTGTGGGACAGATTGATGGCGGCGAGCAGAATGGCGTGCGCCTGATTAGCGTAAAAGTTACTCCTGGTGAGACCCAGATGGAATATGCAGTGTTTGGACCGCTGCCGGGCGACGCGGCGCCGGCTTTACGGGCATTTGCGGTGCAGGGGGAAAATTTGACCAAACTGCAGCCGGCAGCCGGAAGTGAGCGTTGGGATGAAGTACAGTCCTGTACCGTTCATACAGATTATTTTGACGCGGTGCCGGAGGGCGTTACCGAACTGCGCGTTCAGATGCTGGATAAAAACGCTGAAGAAGAAGTTCTGCTGGCCGAATGGACCGTCACGCTGCCCTGAGGCAAAATAGAAAGCACCCCGCGGGAATTTCAGATCCTCGCGGGGTGCGTGTGCTTATTTGGTTTTAGGGTGCCCGTTTTCCACGTTGCTGGTGCCTTGCTCCAGCAGATAGGTGGCGGTCAGGTCGGCAATGTGCAGCTTTACGGCCAACGGGTAAGTGTTGTAAGCATCGCTTACGGCAAAACTGCCGCCCCGCACGGCGTCGTCAAAGCCGCCCATATGCCAGCGGATGGCGATGGCTTCGGCGGTCTTCAGGCGCATGAAATGCTCGATCAGGTAAACGCTCTTTTCGCCGTGGCCGTAGGGCAGCTGGTCTGCTACCTGGTAGTAAGGCACTTTTTCCCACTGGCCGGTGGCGTCGTTTTTCACGTTGCGGGTGCTGACCTTATAGAAATTGGCTTTGCACAGGTCGTGGAGCAGGCCGCAGATGGCATAACTCTCGGCGTTTTCTCCTTCGGTGAAAAAGTGCTGCATCATGGCGTTATACACGTTGATGCTGTGCATGACCAGGCCGCACTCACAGGCACCGTGGAACCGGGTGGAAGCCGGGGCTGTGAAAAAGTCGGTGGTCTCCAGCCAGTTCAGCAGCCGGTCCGCCCCGGGCCGGGTGATGTTTTTGGTGTAGATCTCCACAAATTGGGCGTGGTAGTCTTCCATAGGGACCTCACAGTTCCATTTCGTCCAGGATATCCTTCAGTGCTTTCAGTTCCTCGGCGGTGAGGCTGATGCCTTTGGCCATACGGCTGCCGTCGGGGGACCAGTCGCGGATGTCGTATTTGGGGGGATTGCCGTTCCAGCTGATCAGGTTCAGCTGGCGTTCCCAGCCGCGCGCGTTGGTGGAAAGCACCGCGATGCGCTCGGTGATCTCATAGGTGAATTCTGCCATGTTGCAGGCTCCTTTCGTATCAAGTGTCTTGCAACATCATAGCTGATTCCCGCTAAAAATGCAAGACCAAATGGGAACGACCCGTTTTTACTCTTCCGCCCGCACAGCCAGCAGGGCGAAGCGAGCCTCGGTGGCGGGCAGGGTGTCTCCACAGGTGGAAAGGGTCAGCAACTGGTCGCCATATTCCGGCACCACGCCGGTATCGTACAAAGCCAGCTCCTGCATGGCATCTACCCGCTTTTGCCATTCTACCTTGGTATCAGCGTCGAAGAAGGTGTAGTAGGGCAGTTCGTCGGCGCCCAGGGTGGTGTCCAGCGCGGCTACCACCTGCCAGGTGCCGCTTTCAAACAGCGTATCGAAGGTGAAGGTGGGATGCTGCCGGTAAAAAGCCTCGTCCCGGTAGCGGGTCAGCGTACCGAACATGGAGCCGTCCGCCATGTTGTGGCCGTAGACCAGCCAGTTGGCCGTGGGGGACAGGGGATCGATGGAGCAGGCTTCATCCAGAAACAGTGTGCCTCCGGTGGCGTACAGCCGGTCAAATCCCCGACGCAGGTAGTATTCGTTGTCGCCGGGGGTCTGTACCACCGGCAGATCAATCCGGGTGCCCTCGATGCGCAGCCAGCCAATCAGATCGGGATTCTCCTCGTACAGGGCCCGGTAAGCGGGCAGGACCTGGGCCGCAGTCTGGGGGGCAGGGGTGGCGGCGGTCTCCGGTGTGGCGTGGGCCGCGGCGTCGGCCTGCAGGGTGCGGGCCAGGGCGTCCCGGGTGGCTGCCAGGGGCTGCACTGTGACCCGACCGGATTCCCCGGTGGCGGTGGCTGCCGGCAGGGGTGAGACTGCGGGCGGCGCGGGCTGGCCGCCCCGGAAAACCGTCTGGCGCAGCAGTAAAACGGCGGCCACCGCCAATGCGGCCCCGCCTGCCAGGCGCAGCCACCGCGCCTGGCGCCGCTGACGGGCGCGCAGACCGGTGCGGGCGGCAAAGGGATAATAAGCCGAATTGCCGTGCAAGCGGCGGTAGCGTTTCCCCAAGGGTGGCACCCTCCTTTCCTGTACAAAATAAAAAACGCCCCGCAGGGCGTTGACAGTTAAATCTTGCGCAGCATCAAAAGACCGGCGGAGCAAATCAGGATCAAACCCACGATACCGGCCAGATACATCACCGGGAAATCGCCGGTGGCAGGGGTATCGGCCCGGCTGGGAGTAGCTGTGGAAGAGGGGGTCTGGCTGGTCTGGGCGGTGACCACATCCACCTTGGCGGCGGTCTCATCCACGGTCACCGTCTCGCTGCGCTGCTGGGTGCGGGAGGTGGAATTGGTGGGGGTGGCGGTGGCCTGCGAGGTGGCATTGCTGCCGTTCAATACACCGCAGGCGGCCAAAAGGGCGACCAGCGCAATAAAAAAGGCCGCACATAAAAAGCGTTTCAACGCGAAAACGCCTCCTTCAAAATCTCATACATCAAAGTGCACAAAAAATATCACACAATGGATTGTTGCACCACTGGAATTTACATCGCGTATATTGTACCATATGCCGGGGTCTGCGTCAAGCGTGTGCAAAAAAATGGTAACAAAACGGCAACAATTCCCGGCGCTGCAGCGTGCTGTATGGGCGGGATTTCCCCCTTGCGCTGGGGCGGCAAATGCGCTATAATAATTCTACTATTGTGTGAGATTATGCCCCACTGGGCCTGGCCCTTGGGATGGGCGGCGCGCACTGTGAAATCCAGTACAAGGAGTTGTAACAATGAAAGGTATTATCCTTGCCGGCGGCGCCGGCACAAGACTTTACCCGCTGACGATGGTCACCTCCAAACAGCTGCTGCCTGTGTACGACAAGCCGATGATCTACTATCCGCTGTCTACCCTGATGCTGGCAGGCATCCAGGATATCCTGATCATCTCCACCCCGACCGATACGCCCCGCTTTGAAGCACTGCTGGGAGACGGCAGCCAGTACGGCATCCATCTGCAGTACAAGGTGCAGCCCAGCCCGGATGGTCTGGCCCAGGCATTCATCCTGGGTGAGGAGTTCATCGGCGACGATTGCTGCGCTATGGTCCTGGGGGACAATATCTTTTATGGCGCCGGTTTCTCCAAGCGGCTGAAAGCGGCGGCGGCCAACGCCGCGGCGGGCCGCTGCACGGTCTTCGGCTACTATGTCAATGACCCCGAGAGGTTCGGCGTTGTCGCTTTCGACAAGGAAGGCCATGCCACCTCTATCGAGGAAAAGCCCGCCAAGCCCAAGAGCAACTACGCGGTCACCGGCCTGTACTTCTACAACAGCGATGTGGTCAGGATGGCCAAGCAGGTCAAGCCCAGTGCCCGTGGCGAACTGGAGATCACCACCCTGAACGCCATGTACCTGGCGGAGGGCAAACTGGATGTACAGCTGCTGGGCCGCGGTTATGCCTGGCTGGACACCGGCACCATGGACTCCCTGGTGGAGGCCGCCACCTTTGTGCAGACGGTGGAGCAGCGCCAGGGCATCAAGATTTCGGCGCCGGAAGAGATCGCCTACAAATACGGCTGGATCAGCAAGGAAAAGCTGCTGGAAAGCGCTGAGCGCTACGGCAAATCCCCCTACGGCCAGCACCTGAAAAACGTCGCCGACGACAGGCTGATGTACTGAGCCGGCGGTACAGAGAGGAACTGCCATGAAAATTCTGATTACCGGGTGCCGCGGTCAGCTGGGCACCGAACTGCAGCGTCAGTTGGCTGAGGAACGCTGCGCCCTGGGCGCCCTGCCGGAGCGCCTGTGCAAGGCCACGGTGATCCCCGTGGATGTGGACGAGCTGGACATCACCGACCGGGAAGCCACGGTCAGCTATATCCGCCGTCACCAGCCAGACACCGTCATCAACTGCGCGGCTTTTACCAATGTGGACGGGTGTGAAACCTCCCGGGATGCCGCTTTCAAGGTCAACGCCATCGGGCCCCGTAATCTGGCCCTGGCCTGCGAAAAGGTCAACGCGCGGCTGATCCATATTTCCACCGACTATGTGTTCCCCGGCACGCCCAACGGCGGTGTGCCCCTGGATGAATGCGCCCAGCCCGCGCCCCTGTCCGCCTACGGCCAGACCAAGCTGCTGGGCGAGCAGTATGTGGAGCGGTACTGCCGCCGCCACATTATTGTGCGCACGGCCTGGCTGTACAGCTACTACGGCAAAAACTTCGTCAAGACCATGGTCAATCTGGGCAAGACCCACGAGAAGATCACGGTGGTCAACGACCAGCTGGGCAACCCTACCAATGCGGTAGACCTGGCCTACCACATCCTCAAGCTGGCGGTCAGTCACGACTACGGCATCTACCACTGCACCGGCAACGGCATCTGCAGCTGGGCGGATTTCGCCAAAGCCATCATGCAGCAAGCGGGCCTTGCCTGCAAGGTGATCCCCTGTACCAGTGCCGAGTATGCCGCCGCCCATCCGGCCAGCGCCAACCGCCCGGCCTGGAGCGCACTGGAAAACCGTATGCTGCGCTGTACCGTGGGCGACGAGATGCGCGACTGGCAGGACGCCCTGAAGGACTTTTTTGCAAACTGGAACGGAGAGTAAGACTATGAAAACCTATCTCATCACCGGCTGCGCCGGCTTTATCGGCTCCAACTTCGTCCACTACATGCTGGAAAAATACCCCGAGATTCGCCTGGTCAACCTGGATAAACTGACCTACGCGGGCAACCTGGAGAACCTGAAGGACGTGGAAGATGATCCCCGCCACATCTTTGTGCAGGGCGACATCTGCGACAAGGCGCTGGTCACCGATCTGATCGCCAAGTATGACCCCGACTACGTCATCAATTTCGCGGCGGAGAGTCATGTGGACCGCAGCATCAAGAACCCCGAAATCTTTGTGGAGAGCAACGTGTTGGGCACTGTCAACCTGCTGCAGTGCTGCAAGGATGCCTGGTACGACGCCGAGGCCAAGACCTGGAAAGAGGGCAAAAAGTACCTGCAGGTCTCCACCGACGAAGTATACGGCGCCCTGGGTGCCGAGGGCTATTTTATGGAGACCACGCCCCTGAGCCCCCACAGCCCCTACTCCGCCAGCAAGGCCAGCGCCGACATGTTTGTGCAGGCGTTCCACGACACCTATGGCATGCCCATGAACATCACCCGCTGTTCCAACAACTACGGCCCCTACCAGTTCCCTGAGAAGCTGATCCCCCTGCTGATCAACAATGCCAAGCAGCACAAAACGCTGCCGGTCTACGGCGACGGTATGCAGATCCGCGACTGGCTGTACGTCATGGACCACTGCAAGGCCATCGACATGGTGGCTGCCGGCGGCAAGGACGGCGAAGTGTACAATGTGGGCGGCCATAACGAGCGCCCCAACATCTTCATCGTCAAGACCGTTATCGCCCAGCTGCATGACCGTCTGCAGGACGAGGGGATCAGTGAGGACCTGATTACCCATGTGGCTGATCGCCTGGGCCATGACCGCCGCTATGGCATTGACCCCACCAAGATCAAGCAGGACCTGGGCTGGTATCCCGAGACCCCCTTTGAGAAGGGCATCGTGCTGACCATCGACTGGTATCTGGCCCACCCCGAGTGGATGAGCCACGTCACCAGCGGCGACTATCAGAAATACTACGAGCTGATGTACAAGAACAAGTAACTGCCCGACCCTGCGCAAAACCAGCCGGGCCCCCGGCCCGCAAATCTTTAGGAGCTTTTTTCCATAATGGCAAATTACAGAGAAGAACAAATCCGCGACAGCCGCCGCCTGGCCCGCCAGTTGGTGGGCGCCGTCGCGCTGCTGCTGGCCCTCATTGGTTTGTTTACCGTGTTGGGCTGGGCAGTCAGCGGGCTGCGTTCCGCTTTGGACGATTCGGGGCGCCGTGCCTCCTACGCAGACCGCCTGTACGGTATGGTCATGCTGGACCCCCTGCCTTTCGATGATGTTAACGCGGTGGATCAGGGCGTATTCAAGCAGGCGGCTATCTGGGGCACCGTTTATGAAATCCAGAAGGATGGCGGCAGTCTGGACCAGTACGAGCGCGATCCCGACACCGGCTCCGCCATGATCCCCAAACTGGAGATCGATACCTATATCGCCAACCTGCTGGGGCCCGGTTATTCGGTTACGGACGGCAGTTTCAGCACCAATGAGTTCGTCTACCAGTACAACGAGGAAAAGCAGTGTTATCTGGTGCCTGTTACCAGTTCGGTGGCCCAATACACCCCTCAGGTAGAAAAGATCACCACCTCTGGCGGCAAGCTGTATGTCACGGTGGGCTACATCCCCACAGCCAGCAACTCGGTCAGCGGCGAGATCGCCCTGACCGCCCCCACCGACCCCGTCAAGTACATGGACTATGTATTTACCCGGGGCGAGAACCGGGAATGGTATCTCAGCGCCCTGCAGGAAAGTGAGATGAAAGTGGAGGCTACCCCCACGCCGGCACCCACTGCGGCGGTAGCCCAGGATACCCAGTCCATGGTGGAAAGCCAGCTCAGCAGCGCGGTGGAAGGCACAGTGGATGCCACCGTTTCTTCGGAAGCGGCCTCCCAGCCGGAGGAGACTGCGGACGCCGGCGCAGAGACAGAACCCGCCGAATCCACGGAATCTACGGAAGAGGAACCTGCCTCTGACGAGAGCAACACCGATACCGACACACCCCCCGAGGAAGAAACCACGTCCGAATCCGAGGACGCGGTAGGCTGACAAAGCACGCAAGACCCCTTCGCGCCCCGGCGCGAAGGGGTCTTTTGCTGCCCGGTGCGGTAAAAAAACAGGTGCAAAGCTGACGCGGCTGTGGTATAATCAAAACATCTATACATAAAGAGGTGTGTTACTATGGAAGAATTGCTTCGTATTCTGGAGAAAAATGCCCGCATGCCTATCGAGGATATCGCCGCTGTGCTGAGCAAAACGCCCGAGGAAGTGGCAGCCATGATGGACGAGGCAGTCGCCAAAGGGTATATCCGCGGCTATGAGACGCTGGTAGACTGGGAAAAGGCCGGCGTCAATCTGGTGGAAGCCGTCATCGAACTGCGGGTCACCCCCCATAAGTCCTGCGGCTTTGACGACATCGGCACCATCATCGCCGGCTTTGATGAGGTGGATACCGTGCTGCTGATGAGCGGCAGCTATGACCTGCAGGTCATCATCAAGGGCCGCAGCTTCCAGGAAATCGCCCTCTTTGTGGCCAAGCGCCTTTCCCCGCTGGACGATGTGATCTCCACCGCTACCAGCTTTGTGCTGCGCCCCTACAAGCGGGGCGGCCATCTGTACCAGGCCGAAGAGACCGATGAAAGAGAGTGGACGATCCTGTGATGAATTATAACGAACTGCTTGCGCCTGCCGCCAAGGCAATGCGTCCCTCCGGTATCCGCAAGTTTTTTGACATGGCTACTGATATGCCCCACTGCATCGCCCTGGGCGTGGGGGAGCCGGACTTCAAGACCCCCTGGAGCGTGCGGGATGCGGGAATCCGCAGCCTGGAACAGGGCCGCACCAAGTACACGGCCAACGCGGGGCTGAAGGAACTGCGGGCCGAGATATGCACCTACCTGGCCCGCCGGTTTGACCTGCATTACCAGGTGCCCCAGGTGCTGGTCACGGTGGGCGGCAGTGAGGCCATCGACCTGGCCATCCGTGCCCTGGTCCGGCCCGGCGACGAAGTCATCATCCCGGAACCCTGCTTTGTCTGTTACGAACCCATCACCCAGCTTACCGGCGGCGTGCCGGTGCCTATCGCCACCCGGGCCGAAGACGAGTTCCGCCTGACTGCCGCCCAGCTGGAGGCGGCCATTACCCCCCGCACCAAACTGGTGGTGTTCCCGTACCCCAACAACCCCACCGGCGCGGTCATGGAAGAAAAGGACCTGCAGGCGGTGGCTGAGGTGCTGCGCCGGCACGATGTCATGGTCCTGTCCGACGAAATTTATTCGGAACTGACCTACGGCACACAGCGCCATAAATCCATCGCTTCGCTGCCTGGTATGGCCGAGCGCACCATCGTGGTCAACGGCTTTTCCAAGTCCTATGCCATGACCGGCTGGCGCCTGGGCTATGCGGTGGGCCCCGAACCCGTTATCTCGGTGATGACCAAGATTCACCAGAGCTGCATCATGAGCGCCCCCACCACCAGCCAGTATGCCGCCATCACGGCGCTGCGCCAGTGCGATGACCAGATCGAGGTCATGCGGGATGAGTACAACCGCCGCCGCCGCTATCTGGTCAAGACCCTTAACGATATGGGGCTGACCTGCTTTGAACCCAAAGGGGCGTTCTATGTATTCCCCTCCATTCAGGTCAGCGGCCTGTCCAGTGAGGAATTCTGCGAGCGTCTGCTGCGGGAAAAGGAAGTGGCCATCATTCCCGGCAGTGCTTTCGGGGCCTCCGGCGAAGGGTATGCCCGTATCAGCTATGCCTACAGTCTGGACCATCTGCAGACGGCCATGGAGCGCATCCGTGCCTTTTTGCGGGAGAATGGCTGGCACAAGGCGTAACCCGCCGTAACAATACACAGGGAAGGGATTCGTATGCTGAAAAAATCCGTCACCGTGCTGGCCCCCGCCAAGCTGAACCTTTCGCTGGACGTGGTGGGCACCTTGCCCAACGGTTACCACGACCTGGACATGGTCATGCAGACCATCGACCTGTACGAAAAGATCACTCTGCGCCGCAGCGAGGGCCTGAGCCTGACGCTGCCCGGCAGCTTTGTGCCGGTCAACGACAAAAATACCGCCATCAAGGCGGCGCTGGCTTTTTTCCACTATACGGGGCTGCTGGCCGGTGTGGATATGACCATTCACAAGCGGGTGCCGGTGCGCGCCGGCATGGCGGGCGGCAGTGCCGACGCCGCCGGTGTGCTGGTGGGCCTCAATGACCTGTACGACGCCCGGCTGTCCATGAGCGAACTGTGCGCCATTGGCGCAGGCATCGGGGCGGATGTACCCTTTGCCCTGCTGGGAGGCACCTGCCGGGTGCGGGGTGTGGGTGATCTGATGAAGGCGTTGCCGCCCTGCCCGGATTGCTGGTTTGTGGTGGCTATGCCCAGTGTGGGCGTTTCCACGCCGGAAGCCTTTGCCCGGTACGATACCATGGGCAGTCCGTTCCATCCCGACTGCGAAGCCCAGGAACAGGCTGTGCGGGCCGGGGACCTGCAGGCTGTCTGCGCTGCGGCGGGCAATGCCCTGGAACACTGTTCCGGCGCGGTGGAAACGCCCGCCATCTGCGCCCTGCTGCGGGAAAACGGCGCCCTGACCGCCCAGATGACAGGCAGCGGCGCGGCAGTGTTCGGCGTCTTTGACGAGGAGCAAAAGGCCCGGACGGCTTTGGCGGCCCTTAAAGGCGGGTACAAGCAGGCCTATCTCTGCCGTCCCACCCGGGGCGGGCCCCGGGTTACGGTGCGCCGCCCCATGAAAAAATCTGCCCAGCCGTCGGTTTGAACAGGGAAACATCGGCCCATACTCCCAGCGAAGGGAGAGAGGACGATGACACAACGTAAACGACGGGTACTGGAACTGGGCGTGGGTATGGCCCTGATCCTCAGCGTGGTACTTACTTTTGCCGCTGCCCGGCGGGAACAGGTGGCGGCCCGGGTCCGGGCCGATACCATACGCCTGCATGTGCTGGCCAACAGCGATACAGTGGAGGATCAGCTGCTCAAACTGCAGGTGCGGGACGCCATCCTGGCCGCTCTGCCGGACAGTGTCCGCGCTGCCGAAACACCCGACCAGGCTGTCGCAGCCCTGCGCCGGTCTCTGCCGGCTTTGCGTTATGCCGCCAACCAGGCGCTGCGCCGGGCTCACAGTATCCAGAACGCAGCTGTGCGGCTGGAAACTTTCGACTTTGCGGCGCGGGACTACGGTACCTTTGCATTGCCCGGCGGTGCCTACACAGCGCTGCGGGTGGAACTGGGGGCGGCCCAGGGGCATAACTGGTTCTGCGTGCTGTACCCCTCGCTGTGCGTGGCGGGCGCTGCCGCTGAATATCCCACCGAGGCCGAAAACCAGCTGGTGTTCGGGCGGTATGAAGTGCGCTTTGCCTTGCTGGACGCATGGCGGGGCCGATGACGATCTGCCGGAAGAGAGAAGGGGAAACACCCCCCTTTTCTCTTCCGTATTTTTGAAACCGGGAAAGGGAAGGTCTCTATGCTGCATCTGCTCCTGGGCCCTTCGGGCAGCGGAAAATCCCGCCGCCTGTTGGCCGAACTGCGCGCCCGCGCCCAGCGGGGAGCGCGCAGTCTGCTCATTGTACCGGAACAGTTCACCTCCTCCACCGAGGGGCTGCTTTACCGCACCCTGGGGGACAGTCTTTCGGCCTATGTAGAGAGTTACTCCTTCACTTCTCTGGCCGAAACGCTGCTGCGCCGGTACGGCGGTGCGGCGGTGCGCACCCTGGACGAGGCGGGCCGGGCACTGCTGGTGCGCCGGGCTGTGGATGCGCTGCTGGACCAGGTGGTCTACTACAACCGCCAGCGCCGTTCTGCGGCGTTCTGCGAAAAAGCCGCTCAGACCATCGAGGAACTGAAAAGTGCCGGCATCACGCCCCAGGCCCTGGCAGACTATGCCCTGGCCCCCGGGGCGGACCGGGAAAAACTCAGTGAGCTTTCGCTGATCTACGCCGCCTATGAGGCGCTGCTGGCCCGGACCGCCATGGACCCCGGAGACCGGCAGCAGCTGGCCGCCCAGCGGGTGGACGCGGCTTTTTTTGCCGGGGCTGCCGTGTACATTGACGAATTTGATACCTTCAACGCACCCAAGCGGGCACTGTTAGCGGCTATGCTGCCGGTAGCCGACGTGACGGTCTGCCTGTGCTGTGACGGGGAACAGGACCGGGACGGAGGCCTGGGTCTGTTCAGCGGCAGCAAGGCGGTGGTGGCCAGCCTCAAACGGATGGCAGCCGACGCCGGGGTGCCCACCCGCACCGAGACCCTCACCGATGACCTGCGCCACCGGGACGCCCCGGTGCTGGCGGAACTGAACCTGCTGCTGGCCGACCCTACCTACACCCCCCAGTGCACGGTGTCCCCCGGGACACCGGCTATCGTCTGCCATGGGGCGGCCAGCCGCCAGGCCGAGGCCAAGGCTGTAGCGGCCCAGATTGCCGCCCGGGCCCGGGCCGGCACCCCCTACCACCGCATGGCGGTGGTCTGCCGGGACACAGCCCAGTATCTGCCGGCCATACGCTATGAATTCCGGCTGCAGAATATCCCGCTGTTCTGTGACGAGGCCACCACCCCGGAACACACCGCCTCTGCCCGGGCTGTGCACGCTGCGCTGGACCTGGCCCGGGGCGGGCTGTCCAGCCGGGCGGTACTGCGCCTGCTCAAGACCGGGCTGGTGGACCTGCCCGAAGAACAGCAGACCGCCCTGGAAAATTACGCCTATACCTGGCCGCTCAAGGCCGCCGATTGGCGGGAGACCTTTACTCGCAGTGCCGCCGGGTATGCCGGGCCGGAACGCCCCGAGGACGCGGAACTGCGGAAAAAAGCCGATGCCGCCCGGCAATTTGTGGTGGAGCGTGCCCAGAAATTTCTGGCCCGCGCCCGCCATGCCGACGCCGCCGGGCTGACCAAACAGATCTACCTGTTCCTGCAATCTCTGGGGGCGGAAAAATCTCTCAATGGGCTGGCCGCAACGCTGCGTGACCAGGGCCGTCTGCCCGAGGCCGACGAGGCCCTGCGGGAGTGGAACGTGGTCATGGGATTGCTGAACAAACTGGCCGAGCTGCTGGGGGAAGGGGAAATCCCCCCGGCAGATTACGCCGAACTGTTCACGCTGCTGCTGCGCACCACCGATATGGGGCATATCCCCCAAAGCCTGGACAGCGTCACGCTGACCACGGCGGGCCGTATGCGCCTGCCGGAGACCGACGCGGTCTTTGTGGTGGGTCTGGTGGAAGGGGAGTTTCCCCAGACTCCCGGCGACCAGGGACTGCTGACCCACGCAGACCGGGACGCCATGATCCGCCAGGGGGCGGAACTGCCCGATTGTTTCGAAAACAGGATGCTGCGGGAGGGTATCTGTTTTTACAAAGCCCTGACGGTGGCCCGGTCCTTCCTCTGGCTCAGCTGGCCCGGTGCCGCCCACAGCGAGGATACTGCCCCTGCCACCGCGGCGCTGGCCGCTGTGCGCACGTTGCTGAAAGTGCCTTTTGCCGCACCGGATACAGCCGCCCTGGCAGCCACCCCGGCTGCCGCCCTGGATATGCTGGGGCCGGTGAGCCAGCAGCCCGGGCAGGAGGCCGCTGGGGCCGCCCTGGAGGCCGCGCTGCAGGCTGCGGAGGGCACGCCTCATGCCGCGCCTGGTTACGAAGCGGTAGTAAGAGCCCGGGCAGGGGCGCCCGACACCCTGCGGGACACCGCTGAACTGGAAAAGCTGCTGGGGGTACACCTGCGCATCAGTCCCACCCGGTTTGAAAAATACCAGACCTGCCCCTTCGGTTATTTTATGCAGTTTGTGCTGCGGGCCGCTCCCCGCCAGAAAGCCGAACTGGCCCCCAACATCAGCGGTACGCTGACTCACTGGGTGCTGGAACAGGCCCTCAGCCGCCAGGGCGAGGGTTTCCGGGACCTGAGCGGGGCAGAAATCGAAACCCTGGTAGATGCCCTGGTGCAGGAATATGTGCAGGAAAACCTGCCCGGTGCTACCGTGCGCATGGAATACCTGATTCAGCGCATCCGCCGCAACCTGGTGGGGCTGCTGGGGTTCATCCAGCAGGACCTGCGCCAGTCCGGCTTCCAGCCGGCGGCGTTTGAACTGCGCATTGATGATCGCCTCGGCGACGACCCCGACGCACCCCGCATCGACCCGGTGGAACTGGAGGACGGCCTGGGGCATACCGTGCGCATCGTGGGCACGGTGGACCGGGTGGATGCCATGCCCCTGGGGGAACGCACTTACCTGCGGGTGGTGGACTACAAGACCGGCGGCAAGGATTTTCAGCTCAAGGAGGTCTACTGCGGGCTGGACTGCCAGATGCTGCTGTATCTCTTCACACTGGAGCGCAACGGCGGCGGGCAATTCCCCGGGGCGGCAGCCGCAGGGGTGGAGTACCTGCTGGCCGACCCGGCGCCGGAAAGCGTTTCCCGCGCCGAAGCTGCGGCACCGCCGGAGCAAGACGGCGCCGCCTACCCCCTCAACGGCTTGCTTCTGGACAACGAGAGCGTGTACACTGCCATGGACACCCGTTCCACCGGGCGGTTCGTGCCCCTCAACTTTCACGCCAAGACCGGCCGTATCACCAACGGAAAAAGCCGCCTGGCCGACGAGAAAAAACTGGCCCGCATCCGGGACCATCTGGACGGCTTGCTGGTGCAGATGGCCAGGAACCTCTATGCCGGCGATATCGACGCCCGCCCCCTGTGCAACGGTGGGCGCAGCCCCTGCGCCTATTGCGATTTCCGCATCGCCTGCCATCACCAGGACGGCGAGAATGAGCGCACAGTGGAAGCACCCGCCGATCCCTTTGAGGAAGAATAAAAGGAGAAGACCATGCCCGAATCCCCCAAAATCCGATTTACTCCCGCCCAGGCAGCCGCCATCAGCGCCCGGGGCGGCAGTCTGCTGGTTTCGGCAGCCGCCGGTTCCGGCAAGACCCGGGTGCTGGTGGAACGGGTGGTGGGGCTCATCACCGACCCGAAGCATCCTGTGGAAGCAGACAGTTTGCTGATTATGACCTTTACCAACGCGGCGGCGGCCAAACTGCGGGCTGATATCTCTGCCCGCCTGGCCGAGGAAGTCCGCGCTCACCCGGATGATGTGCGCCTGCGCCGCCAGCAACTGCTGTTGCAGCGGGCTTCCATCGGCACGGTGGACGCCTTTTGCCTGCACTTTGTGCAGCAGCATTTTGCCGCGCTGGACATTCCCCCGGACTTTGAGACCGGTGAGGAGGCCGAGCTGGCCCGCATCGAGGAGGAGACCCTGGCCGATGTGCTGGAGACCGCCTACACCGACCCGGATTTCCGTGCTTTTGCGGATTTGTATGACCGGGGCCGCACAGACCAGACCGCGGGCCGTGCCGTGCGGGAACTGTATCATTTCAGCCGGGCGCTGCCTCATCCGGCCCGGGCGCTGCAAGAGTTTGCCGCTCTGTGGCAGGGCGACGTGCCCCCGCAGGACACGCCTTGGGGGCGCGATTTGCTGCGCATCGCTCTGGCCCGTGCACAGGGTGCCAAAGAATTGCTGGAGGCAGGTGCCCGCATCGCTGCCCGGGACGACGCTGCCGATGCCGCCTACACGGCAGTATTGCAAGAAGATGCCGACAGGGTGGAATGGCTTTGCCAGACACTGCAAAAGCATGATTGGGACGCTGCGCTGGGAGCCTTGGAGGAACTGGCCGGCAGCTGGCGCAAAGCGGGTCGGGTCAAAGGCGGCAAGGACGCCAACCCGGCGGCCTTTGCAGCCAGCGAGCTGCGGGACCGGGCCAAAAAGCAGGTGGCGGGGCTGCGCACCGAGTTCCTGCTCTGCACTGCCGAGGAATATCAGGCGGACCGCCGCCGGGCCGCCCCGCTGGTGGCTGCGCTGGTACGGGCGGCCGGGCAGCTGGCCGACGCCTGCTTCGCTGCCCGGTGTGAAGAAAAGTTGCTGGATTACGCGGACTATGAACACCTGACCCTGGACCTGCTCATCGGGCCGGACGGCAGGCGGACGCCGCTGTGTGAAAAAGTCAGCGCCCGATACGCGGCGGTGCTGGTGGACGAATACCAGGACACCAACGCCCTGCAGGATGCCATCTACTTTGCGCTGGCCCGCCCGGAAGGGGACAACCTCTTTTTTGTGGGGGATATCAAACAGAGCATCTACCGCTTCCGCCAGGCCGACCCGTCGGTGTTTCTGGGCAAACAACAGCGCTGGCAGCCCTACCCCCAGCCGGTACCCCGGTCTGCCACCCTGGCACTGGACGCCAATTTCCGCAGTGCGCCCCGGGTCATCGGGGGAATCAACTATCTGTTCGAGGTGTTCTTCTCCCGGGAACTGGGCGGCGTGGACTATGGCGATGGCCAGCGGTTGGTGGTAGGCCGCCACGATGAGGACTACCCAGGTCTGTGCGAGATTGACGTGCTGGACGGCGCTGATGTTGCCGGGGACGCTGCCGCCATCGCTTGCCGTATCACCGGGATGGTAGATCAGGGCTTTACCGTGCGCGGCAAAGAGGGGACACGCCCCTGCCGGTACGATGACTTCTGCATTCTGCTGCGGGGACGTGCCGATTTTGCGGTGTATGAACAGGCCCTGCGCACAGCCGGGGTGCCCGTTTTTTCTGATACCGCCGCCGACCTGCTGGACGAGCCCCACATCCGTCCCTTCGCGGCACTGCTGCGGGTCATTGACAACCCAGCCCAGGATATTCCGCTGGCCGCCGTGCTGCTCAGCCCCATGTTCCCCTACACGCCGGACGATCTGGTGGCACTGCGCAACGCATGCCCCCGGGGCAGCCTGTACGGCGCGGTGCTGTACAGCGGGCAGCAGCGGTTCGCTGCCTTTACCCGGACATTGGCTGAATACCGGCGCCTGGCCCGCACGCTGCCGGTGGACCGTCTGTTGGAAGAACTGCTGGCCCGCACCGGCTACCTGGCCGCAGTGGGGGCTATGCCGGACGGTGCCCGCTGCCGGGAGGACCTGCAGAACTTTGTGGCCTGGGCCGCCGGTGCGGGGCGTGCCGGGCTGTCCGCCCTGGTCCGTGCCATGGATGCTGCCTCCGCTGGGGGCGGGCTGAACCAGAGCGCGACGGGCCAGACCCGGCCTGGCTGCGTCAGCATCATGACGGTACATCGGTCCAAGGGACTGGAATTCCCTGTGGTGTTCGTGGCCAACACGGCCCACCAGTTCAACCAGAGTGATGCCATTCGCCCGGTGCTGACCCACAGCCGCCTGGGGGTTGGGGTCATGCTGCGGGGTAGCCAGGGGGCCAAGCGCTACAAGACGATGCCCTACGCGGCGTTGGCCCAGGCCATCCGCACCGAGACCCTCAGCGAAGAAATGCGGGTGCTCTATGTGGCGCTGACCCGTGCTCAGGATGCCCTTATCATTACCATTCCCCTGAAAAAGACCGAAACATCCCTCAAGACCCCGGCTCTCTGTGCCGCGGCAGAGGCCACCGGCCCCCAGGCCATGCAGGGAATGAACAGCTGGGCGGGGTGGCTGCTGACGGCGGCCCTGCTCCACCCCGAAAGCGACGCCCTGTGGGCCCGCACGGCGCTGCTGCCTCATCACCGGCCCACCCGTACACCGCTGACTGTCTCCCTGCGGGAAGCGCCCCCGCCGGCCCAGCCCCCGGCACCCCGCCCGGCAGCCGAGCCGGACCCGGAATTGCTGGCTGCGTTGCAGACAGCCTTTGCCTGGCAAAACCCACGGGCCTCCCTGCGGGAAATCCCTGCCAAGGTCAGTGTCAGCGCCGTCACCCATGGTTCCCGCCCGGTATCGCTGGAACGCCCCGCCTTTTTGCAGAAAAGCGGTATGACCGGCGCCGAGCGGGGCACTGCCATCCACGCATTTATGCAGAGCGTGCCTTTCGGCGGCCCGGCCCCTGACCTGAAAACCGAAAAGCAGCGGCAGATCGACCTGCAGCTGCTGGACCCCGCCCTGGCCGAAAAGCTGGACCTGGAGGCGGTGCGCCCCTTTTTCGAAAGTGCGGTCTGGCGGCGCATTGGTTTGGCACGGCGGGTTCTGCGGGAGGAACCCTTCATCACGGCGCTGCCCGCCGCACAGATCACCCCGGCGGCAGGGGACTGCGATGCCGAAGTGCTGGTACAGGGAATCGCTGACCTGGTGCTGGTTTTTGATGACCACGCCGAGATACTGGACTACAAGACTGACACCAGCCGGGATGTGCAATACTACCTGAATGAATACGCCGCCCAGCTGCGGCTGTACCGCCAGGCGTTTGCGCTGCGGCTGGGGGTGCCGGTAAACAAGCTGACCCTCTACAGCTTCACCCTGGGAGCGGAGATCGACGTGCCCCTTATAGAAAGGTAAGAACAGGGCGAAAAACTGCAAAAAATCACGTTCCCCTGCTTGACTTAAACCCGCGGTTGTGCTATTATGATAGCACCTCTTTTGCGGGTTTATTTTTTATGCCCTTTTTCGGGGGCAGCCCGTAAGCGCGAGGGAGGCTTATTAACCGATAATGGAGGTGCCGAACAA
>DXBO01000120.1 GCA_019116485.1 Candidatus Gemmiger excrementavium | reverse complement strand
GGGCTACGCCAAACCCAATGAACGCGTATTTATCGACATCAGCGGTAAATAAGCGGCGGGCCACCATGGTTCAGCGGGGGCGCTTTGCGGCAACCCCTCTGCATACATCAATCCAAAGAAAAAGGGGTATTTTAGTTTGGCATTACAAGTTGGGGATATCGTCGAAGGCAAGGTGACCGGCATCAAGCCTTTCGGCGCCTTTGTCTCGCTGCCGGAGGGCAAGACCGGTCTTGTCCACATCTCGGAGGTTTCCTACGAGTTCGTACAGGACCTCTCCGCTGTGCTGGAGGATGGCCAGACCGTTTCGGTCAAGGTGCTTTCCATCGCGCCGGACGGCAAGATCGCGCTGTCCATTAAGCGGACCCAGCCTGCGCCGGAGCGCGGCGCCCGGCCCCAGGGCGGTGCCCGTCCCGCCCAGCAGCACCGTCCCAAGCGGGAGGAAAAGCCCCGGGTATGGCAGCCCAAGCCTGCCGCGCCCCAGGGCGAAATGAGCTTTGAGGATATGATGGCGCGCTACAAGTCCCGCAGCGAGGAAAAGATCGCCGACCTCAAGCGCGTGACCGAAAACCACCGCGGCGGCTATTCCCGCCGGCGCGGCTGACACACGGCAAACAGCCAGGCCCTACCCTGACGGCAGTTTTACCGCCGGGGTTAGGGTCTTTTTGTAAAAATCGGAAAGGATCACTATGTCCACACTGTATACCCTGGTAGCGCCCTGCTTTTTCGGCACGGAATCTACCCTGCATTTTGAGATCAAGCGTCTGGGTGCCCAGAACATCCAGGTCACCGACGGCCGCATCGCTTTTCAGGGCGGGGCGGAACTGATCGCGGCGGCCAACCTGAATCTGCGCACGGCGGAACGGGTGCTGCTGCAGCTGGCTACCTACCGGGCGCTGACCTTTGATGAGTTGTTCGATGGCTGCTACGCCATCCCTTGGGAAGAACTGCTTCCCGCCGATGCGGCGTTCCCGGTCAAGGGGTCCAGCCTGTCCAGCCAGCTGTCCAGCGTGCCCGCCTGCCAAAGCATCATCAAAAAGGCCATCGTCAAGCGGCTGTTGGCCGGACACAAGACAAGTGCCCTGCCTGAGACCGGCGACGTGTATAAGGTGCGCTTTTCCCTGCGCAAAGACACGGTGGAAATTTACCTGGATACCTCCGGCGACGGGCTGCACAAGCGGGGGTATCGCCGCAACGCCACCCTGGCCCCCATCAAGGAGACACTGGCTGCGGCCATCGCCGACCTGGGCCGTGTGCGCCGGGACAGTCTGGTGCAGGACCCCTTCTGCGGCTCCGGTACGCTGGTAATTGAGGCTGCCCAGAAAGCGCTGAACCTGGCGCCCGGTCTGCGCCGCCGCTTTGCTGCCGAACACTTTTCTTTTGTGCCGCCGGAAGCATGGGCACAGCAGCGCCAGAAAGCCCTGGAGGAAGTGCGCAAGGACGCCGCCTTTGAGGGCGTCGGCTATGACATCGACCCTGCCGCCGTGGCCCTGGCCAACGCCAACGCCAAGCTGGCCGGGGTGGGGGAGCGCTGCCGGTTTGAGGTGGCGGATGTAAAGGATTTCGCCCCGGCGCAAAACGCCACGGTGCTGACCAACCCGCCCTATGGCGAGCGGCTGGGGGATGCCTCGGAAGCCGCCGCCCTGGCCCGCACCCTGGGGCAGGTATGGCAGCACAGCCCGGCCCAGGGGCTGTACGCCATTACCGCCGACGGGGACTTTGAACAGCATTTCGGCAAAAAGGCGGCCCGCCGCCGCAAAATCTACAACGGTATGATCCCCTGCCAGTTGTATATGTATTTTGAACAGCCCAAGAGGTAACCTATGGAAGATTTAAAACTGGCCATCCTGATTGATGCCGACAATATCTCGCCCAAATATGTCAAGGTCATTCTGGACGAGGCAGCTTCTTTCGGCGTGGCGGCCTGCAAGCGCATCTACGGCGACTGGTCGGATGCCCGGCTCAAGAGCTGGAAGGATGCGCTGCTCAACAACTCTATCATCCCCATCCAGCAGTACAGTTATACTACCGGCAAGAATGCCACCGACTCGGCCATGATTATCGACGCCATGGACCTTTTGTACGGCGGTAATCTGGACGGGTTCTGCATTGTCTCGTCGGACAGCGATTTTACCCGCCTGGCCGCCCGTCTTCGGGAGGCTGGCAAACTGGTCATCGGCATGGGGGAAAGCAAAGCCCTGGGCCCCTTTGTCAAGGCCTGCGATCAGTTCAAATACCTGGACCTGATTCTGGACCACGGCGAACCGGGGAACACCGACCCGGCGGCGTCCGTTGCCGAAACCACCGCCCTGGCCAATGCTGGTGACGACACCGCCATCAACCGGGAATCCATCGAAAAGATCGTGCATGGCCTTATTGACGAGATGGACGACGGCACCGGCTGGGTGCGTACTTCCCGGGTGGGGGATCAGCTTATCAAGCGTTACCCTGACTTTGACGTGCGCAACTTCGGCTCCAAGAGTCTGAACAAATTCCTGGATTCTCTGCCCGGTATGGAAGTAGAGGAGCGCATTCTGGCCAACGGCAACCCCATCCAGTTTGTGCGGGTGCGGCCTGCGGCTCCCCAAAAGACTGCGTCCCGCCGTCAGCCTGCTAAAAAGGCCGCACGGCGCGGCATGGGCAAACATAAATAAAAACACCGGCGCAGCCCTGTAACGGGGCTGCGCCGGTTGGCATACGGGCAAAATATCAGATCACCAGGCCGCCGTTCTGGCCGATGACCTGCCCGGTGATGTAGCCGGAGGATTCATCCGCCAGAAACACCAGCGTCCGGGCGATCTCTTCCGGGGTGCCCAGGCGACCTACCGGGGTCTCTTCTGCCAGGGCGGCCCGGTCATCGGCAGAAAAACCGGCCATCATGTCGGTGGCAATGACACCAGGGGCCACAATGTTCACCGTGATACCGCTGGGGCCCTCCTCCTTGGCCAGGGCCTTGCCCAGACCGATGAGCCCGGCTTTGGCGGCGCTGTAGGCCACCTCGCAGCTGCCGCCGGTCTGGCCCCACATACTGCTCACCAGCAGAATGCGCCCGTACTTGCGGCGGATCATGGCAGGCAGTACGGCGCGGCAGGCATAAAAGGCGCCGTCCAGGTCTACGGCCATGATGCGCCGCCAGTCTTCGTCGGTGGTGTCGGTGAACAGTTTCTGTTGGGCAATGCCCGCGTTGCAGACCAGCACCTGCAGCCCACCCAATTCCGTTTCGGCCCGGGCGGCGGCAGTGGCTACCTGGGCGGGGTCGGCGGCGTCGGCCCGCAGGGCCAGAAAGGTGCCCTGGGGCGCGATCTCCAGGGCGCGCAGACGCACGGCTTCGGCAGCGTCGGCACTGCGGTGCCAGGTAAAGGCCACGCTGTAGCCGGCGGCGGCAAAGGCCAGTACGGCGGCGGCCCCGATGCCCCGGCTGCCGCCTGTGATCAGTACATTACGGTTCATCTTGTTTCTTCTTTCTCTTGGCCCGCAGGGCGGCAAAAAAATCCTGCAACAGAGCCTGGGCTTCGTCTTCCATCAGGCCCTGTTCGATAACGGGCCGATGGTTAAAGGGCAGGGCGAACAGGTCGGTCAGACCGCCGCAGCAGCCCGCCTTGGGGTCCCGGGCGCCGTACACCACCCGGCGCAGTCGGCTGTTGATGATGGCGCCGCTGCACATGGGGCAGGGCTCCAGCGTCACAAACAGTTCACACTGCCACAGCCGCCAACCGCCCAGGGCCTTGCAGGCGGCGTCAATGGCCAGCAGCTCGGCGTGATAAGTGGCGTTTTTGCCGCTCTCCCGCAGGTTGTGGGCCCGGGCCACGATCTCGCCGTCCTTGGCTACCACGGCTCCCACCGGGACTTCCCCCAAGGCTGCGGCGGCACGGGCTTCCTCCAGGGCGGCGCACATCAGTTGTTCATCGGTCATGGGGTTTCCTCACAGAGTGATGACAAAGGGGTACAGGAACAAAAACAACACGGTCAGGGTGTAGGCCGGGCTGGTAAAGACGGTCAATACATCCACGCCCGGGCGCAGCCCCACCGAAAAGCGGAAGCCTTGCTGCCGGGCATGCAGGAGCAGCCAGCCGCCGAACAGCGGGAAAAACAGCAGTACAAACAACTCCAGAGCGAAAGAGACGCTGTTGTCGGCGTACAGGCGCAAGTACAGGTTCAAAAAGGCCAGGCAGTTGTTCACAAAGTGCAGCGCCATGCCGGGTAAAATACTGCCCGAGCGCTCGGCCAGCCAACCCAGAAAGATGGCGCAGACAAAGGCTGTCAATCCTTGGATAGGGTCCAAGTGCAGCAGCGCAAACAACAGTGCCGGGCCGAAAATGGCCACAGAACTGCCGCAGGGGCGCAGCAGTCCCTGCAGGGCGCCCCGGAACAGCAGTTCCTCCCCGATGGCGGGCAGTACGCACAGGACCAGGAATTGCAGCAGCAGTTCCATACCGCCGCTGGGCAGGCTGGTGCTGGGGCTTTCGGCCCCGGCCAGGCGCAGCAGCAGGGCACCTGTCAGATTGGCCAGATTGGCCAGCCCCAGGAACACCGGCAGACAGAAAGCGGGGCTCCAGGGGGCGGGCGGCGCGATGCGCAGATCATCGGCTTCCAGCCGGGTGATGCGCAGCAACGCCCACAACGGCAGCACAATGGCACCCAGCCCCACCAGCAACTGCAGCAGTGCCACGGTGGCGGCGCTGAACCCCACCGGTTTGGCCAGGCTGGCCCCTGGCTGGATCAGTCCCATCAGGGCGCCGGCCCCCGCATACAGCAGCCCCCGCACCAACAGATACAACAGCGCCGCGATAGCACACCAGCTGGCGGCCCCGCGCACGCCCCGTGTCTTTGCCATATCTCCATCTCCAGTCCTCTACATTTCCAATAGTACATGATAGCACAACCAGGCGGCGGGTGCAATAAAAAAAGACCTGCCGGTGTGCGGGCCGGTCAGGTCAAAGAGGGAGAGGAGTCGATGTACGGCTGCAATGTGCGTTGCAGGCATTGACTTTCTATGCCTATCATAGTACAGTATAAACGTGAAGTAAAGCATAAGATTTTCATACATAAGGTGAAAAAAATTCAAGATGGAGGCAGACCATGACGCTGACAGACTGCCAGATTCTGATGATGGTGGCCCAGCTGGGCACCTTTGCGGCGGCGGCGGAACAGATGCATCTGACCCCGTCGGCCATCAGCCACGCTGTGTCCGGCATGGAGGCGGAGTGCGGGTTCCCGCTGTTTACCCGCACCAAAAGTGGCGTGACTATGACGGCGGCAGGGGAGAGCCTCTTCCCTTGTATCCGGCAGATGCTCAACAGCAGCGAACTGCTGGATCAGTCTATTGCCCAGATCAACGGCATGCACAAGGGGGTGCTGCGTCTGGGGGTGTTCAACTCTGCCTGCGTGACCTGGATGCCCCAGTTGGTGCCGCCGTTTCAGCGGGAATTCCCCGGCATTGACGTGCAGATCTATCAGGGGTCCTATGCCGATATTGCGGCGTGGCTGAAAAACGGTGTGGTGGAAGTGGGGTTCCTTTCTAACTCCAGCGCTAGGGACCTGGACTTTGAGCCGCTCTACGAGGACCCGCTGATCTGCATCGCGCCGTCTTCCTTCCAACCCCGGCGGCCCGGTTGCGTCCGGGCTGAGGAATTGCGCGGCAAACCCTTTGTCAGCCAGCAGGCCGACGTGGATGCCGATATCCAGAGTTATTTCAAGAAAAACGACCTGCATGTGAACAGCCGCTGCTACATTGTGGATGACCAGTCGATGATCGCTATGGTCAGCTGCGGCCAGGGGCTGGCCATTATGCCGGAACTGATGTTCAAGATGGGGGCCGAGCACAGCGGCTGCCAGGTACTGCGGCTGGAACCGGCGGCGGGGCGCAGCATCGGTGTGGCCTGCGTGTCCCGCAGTGGGTTGTCCCCGGCGGCCCGCCATTTTATTGACTGCGCAAGACGTTATGCAGCTACCCTGCGGTAAGCGCCGGGGGGGCGTAATGGGCCTGGCAAGGGCTTTTCAAACGGTAAAAAAGAGAGTATAATATATTGTCAATGAACCAAAGGGGGAACCGTTATGCCTGGTGATCTGCACACCCATACGACCTATTCGGACGGATCGACGCCGGTGGATACCATGCCCTTTCTGGCCCGCTGTGCCGGCATGACCCACCTGTCCATCACCGACCACGACTCCATGCGCGGGGTGCGTTATGCCTACGCCCATCCTGTGCAGGAGGGAGTACACCTGATCCCCGGCATTGAGATGACCGCCTACGACTATGAGCGGGCCCACCGGGTACACCTTTTGTGCTACTGGCCGGACGACTGCGCCCCCCTGGCAGAATTCTGCGATATGATGAGGGAGCGCCGCCGGGTAGCGATGCTGCAGAGCTGCCGGGAACTGGAGGAAATCTGCCCCCAGTTCCGCACCGAGGAAGCGTTGGAAATCGCCAAAGACAGCGGCACACTGTTCAAGGCCCATATCATGCGGGTGTTGTGGCAGTATGGCCTGGCGGACGGTATGTACAACGATGTTTACCGGTCCCTGTTTGGCCTTAAGCCGGTGCGGGGGCGCATCCTCCACACCCCCAAGTATGAGCCGGTGGACGATGTACTCTCTCTCATAAAGGCCTGCCGGGGTGTGGTGGTGCTGGCCCATCCCAGCGTTTACCACAGCATGGAGCTGGCCCGGGAACTTATTGCCGCAGGCCGGCTGGACGGCGTGGAAATCGACCACCCCCGCAACACGCCGGAAGACCGGGCCGAACTGACCCGCCTGGCCAAGGAGAACGGTCTGCTGGTCACCGGCGGCACCGACTATCACGGTCTGAACACGGTGACCCCACGCCCGGTGGGTGCTTTTGCCACCACCGACGATGAGATCGCCCGTCTGGCCGCGCTGGCCAAGGCCCGCAAAGCCTCCGGCAAAAAAGCACGATAAAAAGGAGCAAGGAACTGCCATGAAATATGTATATAACAACAAAGGCGTCTGCTCGGTACGCACCGAAGTGGAACTGAACCCCGACCACACCATCCAGAACGTTGCCGTGCTGGGTGGTTGCAACGGCAATCTCAAGGGCATCTGCAGCCTGCTCACCGGCATGAAAGCCGAGGATGCCATCGCCCGTATGGAGGGCACCCGGTGCGGCAACAAGCCCACCAGCTGCCCCGACCAGATCGCCCAGGCCCTCAAGGGGGCACTGGCCCAGCTGTAAACGGCAAAGGAGCCTTTGTATGGATTGTTTCCGGTATCCCCTTGACACCGAGACGCTGCTGCGCAAAAAGCGCCGCCTGCGCCGGGAACTGCTGGCGCAGAACCCCCACCCGCTGCACAAAAAAATCGCTATCCTGGGCGGGTCTACCACCAACGAAGTGGCCGACCAGCTAGGGCTTTTTTTGCTGCAATACGGCATCGAAGCGGAATTTTACCAGAGCGAGTACGCCCAGTACTGGCAGGACGCCATGTTCGGCACGCCGGAACTGGACGCTTTCGGCCCCGATGTGATTTACATTCATACCAGCTGGCGCAACCTGACGGCGCTGCCCACCACGGCAGACAGCCCGGAGGCCATAGACACCATGCTGGAGGACCAGTACGCCCATTTTGAGACGATGTGGCAGGCACTGGAACAGAAATTTGCCTGCCCCATCATCCAGAACAACTTTGACCGTCCCAACTATCGCCTGATGGGCAACCGGGATATCTGGGATGTGCATGGCCGGTCCAACTTCATCAGCCGCCTGAACCAGAAATTCTACGCCTATGCTGCGGCCCATGAGCATTTTTATATCAATGATATCGACTACCTCTCGGCAGATTACGGTCTGACCGCCTGGGGAGACGCTTTCTACTGGCATATGTACAAATATGCCATGTGTCTGGATGCGATTCCTTCGCTGGCCAACAGTGTGGCCAACATCATCAAGTCGCTGTACGGGCGCAACAAAAAAGCGCTGGTGCTGGACCTGGACAACACGCTGTGGGGCGGTGTGGTCGGTGATGACGGGGTGGACGGTATTGCCGTGGGGCCCGAGGTGCCGGAAGGCCAGGTCTACGCTGAATTCCAGAGTTACTGCAAAGCACTCCAGAGCATCGGCGTGATTTTGGCGGTGGACTCCAAGAACGATGAGGAAAACGCTCTGGCCGGTCTCAATCATCCCGATGGTGTGCTGCGCCCCGCGGATTTTGTGGCCATTAAGGCAAACTGGGACCCCAAGGACCAGAACCTGCTGGCCATCGCATCGGAGCTGAGCCTGGGCGCAGACAGCTTTGTCTTTGCCGACGATAACCCGGCGGAGCGGGCCATTGTGGCCGCCCAGGTGCCCGGCGTGGCGGTGCCTGCGTTGGACGGGGCCGAAAACTACATCAAAACGCTGGATCACGGCGGATATTTTGAGGTCACGGCACTTTCCCGGGAAGACTTGCAGAAGACGGAACTGTACCACCAGAACGCGCAGCGGGCTGCGGCCCAGGCGTCGTTCAGCGATTACGGCCAATACCTGGACAGCCTGGAAATGACCGCCACCATTCGCGGCTTTGAGCCGCTGTACATCCAGCGCATCGCGCAGCTGACCAATAAATCCAATCAGTTCAACCTGACTACCCTGCGCTGCAGTGAAGATGATATCCGAACCATGGCCGAAGAACCGGCCTGCCTGTGCTTGTGCGGGAAACTGGTGGACAAATTCGGTGACAACGGCATCGTTACCGTGGTAGCAGGCCGACAGGAGGGGACCACCCTGCACCTGCGCCTGTGGCTGATGAGCTGCCGCGTACTAAAACGCGGTATGGAAGATGCTATGATGGACACCTTGATGACCGAAGCTGCCGCCCGGGGCGTGACTACGGTGCGCGGCTACTATTATCCCACTGCCAAAAATGCGATGGTGCGGGAATTTTACCAGAACTTCGGCTTTGCTCAGGTGGAAGCGGATGCCGACGGCAATACCGTCTGGCAGCTGGACGTTGCCGCCTACCAGCCCCGGCATCCCCACATGAAGATTCAACGATGAACCGAACCAAGGAGAGACCATGAAACGGACCACCCTGCGAAACTGTGCCGCTGCTGCGCTGTTTTTCCTGCTCACAGCGGCGCTGCTGGCCGCGGCCAACTTTTTGCTGGTGGACGATGTGCACTCCTATTCCCGGGTGATGTTGCAGGAATTGTACGACCAGGAAGGGCAGATCGATACGTTGTTCCTGGGGTCCTCTCACTGTTACCGCAGCGTGGACCCGGCGGCTGTGGATGCGGCGTTGGGCACCCACAGTTTCAATGCGGGGTCGTCCCAGCAGCTGCCGGACGGCTCCTATTACATGCTGCGGGAAGCCGCTGCTCACAACGACCTCAAAACCGTCTACCTGGAAATGTTTTATACCGGGTATAACCAAAGTGCCTCCGCCGATGTACCGCTGGCTTGCTATCTGCTTACGGATTTTATGGCATGGGATTCCCCCGTGCGGTACGAATATCTGTGGGAGATGGGCGGTATGGCAGGTCTGGCCGATCTGCTGCTGCCCGCCCGCCACGGGGTGGTATCCCTGGGCAGCATGCCTGCCTTGTGGAAAGCCAAACTTACCGATGGGTATGCGCCCGGCAACTATGCCTATGTGACTTACCCCGATGCAGGGGAAGCCTACCGGGGCAACGGCTTTGTCTATACCGAGGGGGTGGCCCAGGATGGCTACACCACGCTGTTGAACGTGGACCCCGGGGCGCCGTTGTCGGATTTTGGTTGGACCTACCTGATCCGCATCGCGGAATTTTGCCGGGAACAGGGCATCCGGCTGGTGCTGTTTACGGCGCCGCTGCCCAGCGCTTACCTGTCCAACACCCGGGACTACCAGGCCTATGTGGAGGCGGTACGGGCCTTTGCCGCGCAGTATGGCACGGTTTACTGGGACTTTTCCCTGTACCGGGACCCCAAGGCGATGGACCTGGGTGGAGGGGATTTCTCTGATGCGCATCATCTCAACGGTATCGGCGCGGAAAAGTTCACAAAGGTTCTCTGCGAAGTCATTGCCCTGGATGCCGCAGGGGAAGATACGGAGCGCTTGTTCTGCCCTACCGTAGAGGAAAAATTGACTGAATATGCCGACAACACCATTTTTATGGCGGACGGCTACTACGATGAATAAATAAGGAGGTCCTGCCATGTTTGCCGTCACTTCGCCGGGATTCGTGCTGTTTGCGGCGGTCCTGGCGGGGCTTTGGTACTCTTGTGCGCCGCCGCGCCGGTGGCAGCTCATGCTGGGGGCCAGTGTACTGTTCTATCTTTCGCTGGACTGGCGGGGGTTCGTGGTGCTGGCTCTGTGTGCCGTCCTGGTATGGCAGTGTGCTTTGCAGTGCCGCAGCAGGACCGGGTGGTTCGCCGCCGGGCTGGCAGCGGCTCTGGCTCCGCTGCTGCTGCTCAAGTATTATGTGGCGGCGGCCGGGGGCTTGCAGACCTTTACGGGGCTGCGCTTGTGGCAGCCCCAGTGGCTTCAGCCCCTGGGCCTGGGGTATTTTACGCTGCAGCTGGTCAGCTATCTGGTGGATGTGCGCCGGGGCGTGATCCCGGCGGAGCGAAACTATGCTCGGGTGCTGTGCTATGCGGCGTTTTTTCTGTCCATCACCCAGGGGCCTTTCAACCGTTATGTAGAACTTATGCCCCAGTTTGATACCCCGAACCGCTGGAATGCTGACCGAGCCCGGCGGGGGGCGCTGCGGTGTTTCTGGGGTTATTTCAAAAAAATCGCCATCGCCGACCGCGCCAGCGTAGTGGTGTCGACGGTTTTTGCTTCACCGGCGGCCTTTGACCGCAGCCAGCTGATACTGGCCACGGTGTTATACTCTTTCCAGTTGTACGCCGATTTTTCCGGCTATACCGATATCGTCTTGGGCGTAGGGGAAATTCTGGGCCTGACCCTGCCGGAAAACTTTCGTCGTCCCTTTTTGGCAGCCACGGTCAAGGAACTGTGGTCCCGCTGGCACATCAGCCTTTCCCGCTGGCTGCGGGATTATGTCTATTTCCCGCTGGGGGGCAGCCGCTGCGCCCCGGCACGGCGGGATGCCAATCTGGTCCTGACTTTTCTGGTCAGCGGGCTGTGGCACGGCGCGGGCCTGACCTATCTCTTGTGGGGCTTTTTGCACGGCGCCATCCAGGCGCTGGAAAACCACCTGCCCTGGCGCCGCGCCATTACAAAGGGCGGAAAGCGCTTGGTGGGGATAGCGGGAACGTTCAGCATCTTTGTCATTACCTTTACTATTTTCCGTGCCAGCAGCCTGGCCAATGCCGCTGCTTATTTCGGCGGAATCCTGCATAACAGCGGCCACCGTGTTCTGAGTAACTACTGGGAGCTGGGGCTGACGACCCGCCAGGAGCAAGTGTTTTTGTTTTTGGGGGTAGCGGTACTGATCGCCGTGGACCTTATACAGGAACGGGGTGTCTCGTTGCGGGACAAACTGGCTGCTGCGCCCCGCCCGCTGCGCTGGCTTTTCTATGAGGCGGCGCTGTTCGCTTTCCTGCTTATGGGGTATTTTCTGGGCGGCGGTGGCTTTCTGTACGCACACTACTGAAACAAAAAAAAGCGCCCCATACGGGGCGCTTTTTGCAATTGCGGGCGTTACCGGTCCGGTTCGCAGTCCAGGATAGAGGGAATATCCGCCCATCGTTCTGCCTGCTCGGTATAACAGCTGTGCAGCCAGGCCACTGCTTCGTCCAGTCCTTGCTGGTTGCCTGCGAATTCCCGGCTTTGGATTTTTTCTTCTGCCGTGTGTTCAATGCTCCACGGTCCGGGCCAGACGCTGGCGGTCAGGTACTCCACCTTTTTCTTGCCGCTCTCATCAGCCGGGTCCGGTTTTTTGCCGGGGGTAATCACATAGCGCATGCCGCCCTCGGCGCCGGAATAGGGGTTACCGTTGTGGAACCAATGATAAA
>DXBO01000119.1 GCA_019116485.1 Candidatus Gemmiger excrementavium | reverse complement strand
ATTCCAGCAGAAAAGCGTGTTGCCGGCCGAATCCGCCACGATCTGGCGGTCATATTCCTGGTCGGTGATCTGCCGGGTACTGCGGACAGCCGCCTCAAATTGGGCGCACAAGTCACTGTATTCCTGCTCGGTGATCCAATGCTTGGCAACAGCCCGTTTCAGCTCCTGCACACTGTCATACTGCCAGGAAGGCGGAATTTGCCCCTCCCGGGCCATCTCAATCTCCGTCTGTACATCTTCCAGCAGGCTCTCCCGCATGGCTTCACGCTCAGAAATTCCCATTTCAAAATCAACACCTATCGCGTAGTTTTCACTCTAATAGTGGTATCATTATACCACATTAAAGCGGGCAATCAAAGTTCCGGGTGCAAGATGTCTACTTGTAAGGGTACCCGATTCCACACAGGATTGCAAGCGAAAGGGCAGGCATGAATGATGGTCAAAGTTAGAGGCCTGGCAAAGTTATTGTTATGAGTACTTCAGACCGCATGATCCTCTTGTAAGGCGTAAATAATTTTGGCCGGTGATGTTCGCTTATTCTTCCGTCATTTCAGAATCCAGTTGATCGTGTCCCTGTTCATGATAAGTTCAAGGCAACTGAACTCTTCACGAACAAGTATGGCACATCCCACACTGGAGGCTGCGCTGTGCAAGACGGTGGTTCTGTGCGCTGTATTTTTACCGGCGGCAGTGGCGTTCGGCTTCCGGGACGAACAGCTGATGGCACTGCTCATCATGCTGGGCAGTCCCACAACCCCCAGCGGTTATGTCATGGCAAAAAACATGGGGTATGACGGTGTGCTCTTGGCCAGCGCCACCGCCGCTACCACGCTGCTGAGCGCCTTCACACTACCCGGATGGATCTTTGTATTGCGAAGCGCCGGGTATCTGGCCTGACCCATTATAAACAAAAGCGGCGCACAGCTTCCCGTTCGGGGGAAAACTGTGCGCCGCTTTTATATGTGTGGGGCCTGTCGATACCGCTCAGCCCGCAGCGTGCCGGGCCACACCTGTGCGCACGGCGGCGGCCGCTACCGCCCCCGCCACGGCCTGGTGGACCCCTTTATCATAGGCGGGCGGTAGAATATACTGGGGCGTCAGTGCACCAGGCCGGACATACGCTGCGATGCTCTGCGCAGCCGCCTGCATCATCTCGGTGTTAATGGTGCGCGCACCCACATCCAGCGCGCCACGGAACAGCCCCGGAAACACCAAAACATTGTTGATCTGGTTGGGGTGCTCGGAAGACCCGGTGCCCACGATGTAAGCGCCTGCGGCCAAGGCGTCCTGCGGCTCAATCTCCGGCACCGGGTTCGCACAGACAAACAGGATCGCCTTTTCCGCCATAGCGGCGACCATCTCCTTGGTGACACAGTGGGCGGCAGATACACCGATCAGCACATCAGCACCCCGCATGGCATCGGCCAGCGTTCCCTGCACCATACGGCGGTTGGTCAGCCGGGCCAGCTCCGCTTTGGTGGGCGGCAGGGTACCGTCTCCCTCGACCAGGGCGCCCCGCTCGTCGCAGACGATCACATCCCGCGCTCCCATCGCCAGCAGAAACTTGGTGATCGCGGTCCCGGCTGCACCGGGACCGTTTATCACGAGCCGGATCTGTTCCAGTGTTTTGCCCGCCAGCTTCAGCGCGTTGAGCAGCGCCGCCGCGGTCACGATGGCGGTGCCATGCTGGTCATCGTGAAACACCGGGATATCCAGTTCCGCCTTTAAACGGGATTCGATCTCAAAGCACCGTGGGGAGGCGATGTCCTCCAGGTTGATGCCGCCGAAGGAGCCCGCCAGCAGCTTGATGGTGCGGATGATCTCCTCGGTATCCTTGGTGCGCAAGCACAGGGGAAAGGCATCCACGTTCCCATATGCCTTGAACAGGGCGCATTTGCCCTCCATCACCGGCATGCCTGCTTCCGGGCCTATATCCCCCAATCCCAGGACCGCCGTCCCATCGGTGATCACCGGGACGGTGTTCCAGCGGCGGGTCAGGGTAAAACTTTTCTCCGGGTCGGCCTGGATCGCCAGGCAGGACTCGGCGACACCGGGCGTGTATGCCAGGGACAATGCCTCCCGGCTGTCCACCGGGACACGGGATACCGTTTCGATCTTACCGCGCCATTCCGCATGCCGTTTCAGGGATTCCTGTCTGTAATTCATAAAAGTGGCTCCTTTCTGCCGCTGTGCGACCTTTGGTCTCTGCCCCTATTGTATCTCGCCCCACTTATGTTGTAAAATAATAAAAGAATATATATATTATGCGTATATAATATAAGGAGTTGCGTTATGAACTATGATCTCTACCGCACCTTTTACTATGTGGCGACATACAAGAGCTTCACCCGCGCTGCGGCCGCACTGTTTACGAGCCAACCTGCCGTTTCCCGTGCTGTGCAAAAGTTGGAGGCAGAACTTGGGTGCCTGCTTTTTGTTCGCGCCCCTTCCGGGGTGGAGTGTACCCGGGAGGGCGAACAGCTCTACCTCTATGTCAGCGCCGCCCACAACTGCCTGCTGAAAGGGGAGGACGAGTTGAGCCGATCCGCAGACCCCGGCAGCGGCCACATCTATATCGGCGCGACAGTGACGGCGCTTTACGGCCTGCTGCTCGGCCACCTGGACGATTTCCACAAGCAGCACCCGGCCGTCCGCTACAAAATCAGCACCGGTTCCACCAACCATGTGATCGAGATGCTGAAAAACGGCGCGGTGGATCTGGCGTTTGTTTCTACCCCCTGCCGCGCGGCCAAACCACTGCGAACGGCCATCCTGGGGGAATTTCACGACATCCTCATCGCCGGGCAGGGGTACGCCGCTTTGTCCGGGCGCCCCCTTCGCCTGGAGGAATTGGCCCGCTACCCCTTGGTCTGCCTCCGCCAGGGGATGCAGCTGCGGGAATTTATCGACGACTTTTTTGCCGCCCGCGGGCTGCCGGTATCCGTTGACATCGAACTGGACGGCGCCGATCGGATCGTGCCGCTGGTGGGCCGCGGGCTCGGGCTCGGCTTTGTGCCGCAGAGGATGGCACAGGAAGCCCTGGATCGCGGCGAGGTGTTCCGGGTTGCGCTGGAGGAAGAACTGCCGCCCCGGCAGATCTGTATGCTTACCGACCCACGCCGCCCGCGCACACAGGCATCCCGCGCCTTTGTCCATGCCATCCGGGGGACGTTCGAAGCCAAAGACACCTGAGACTCCTATGGAAAGACGCCCCGCGCATCCGCAAGGCGGCAGAATGCGCGGGGCGTCTTTTGATATGTTGACGCCGGGAAACCGCCGCGTTTCGGCAAAAATGACCGGTTCCCGGTGTCACAGGCGTTCCGACAGGCTTGCCCCGTTCAGCCAAAGACAGGCGGTTTGCCCATCCAGGCCAGCGCGTGGTCCACAAAGCGGCGCACCGCCACCGGCACGTAGGCATTCTGGGGCAGCAGGATGTAAAAGATTCGGGTCGCCAGGGGGGAATCCAGCGGGTAGTAACACAGTGTATCGCTGCCTGCCTTGACGATCCGTCCGCTGACCAAAGTAGCCGCCATACCCGCTTCGGCTAAATGGTAGGCGGTTACCAGCTGGTTCAGGTCCAGTTTGACCCGCGGCGTAACGCCCGCCGCCGCGAACATCTCCCAGGCGCGTTCGTAGAGGTTGTTGCCCTTGCGCAGCAGGATCAGCTCCGGCTCGGCCAGGGCGGCCAACGGCAGGCGGGTGCAATCGGGCTGGCGGTGCCGCCCGGCTTTCACCTGGGCTGCGGTCAGGGCGCAGCGGGCGTATTTGCGGTTGAAGGCGTCATCCGCCGGTACCGCCAGCAGGATGTTGTCCTCAAACATTTCATAGCGGGGGAAGTCCTGAATGAACTCCGGGCTGCAGTTGAAGGTCAGGTCCAGTTCCCGGCCGGTCAGCATACGGGAGAGCTCGTAGGCGCTGCGCTCCATGATCTGCAGCTCCACACCGGGATAGTCCCGGTTGAAGCTGGCCAGAATGTCCGGCAGGATGTAGGCGTTGAGATAGTGGGTGCCGCCCAATCGGATGGCCCCGGTGACCAGGTTTTGTATATCGTTTAATTTTTGCTGCTGCTCCTTTTCCAGGAGCAGCATTTTTTGTATGGTGTCCACATAGATCCGCCCGGCGTCCGTCAGCTGCAACGGTTTGCGCTTGCGGTCGAACAGCGGCATGCCGATGTTCTTTTCCACCTTGTGGATGGCGATGCTCAGGGCTGGTTGGGTCAGATAGAGTTTTTCCGCCGCTTTGGAAAAGCTGCCCTCCTGGTAGATCGTGTAAATGTACTGCATTTCCGGGGTCATGGGGCTGCGCCTCCCTATTATATAAATTCTGCTAATGCATTTATAAACATTATAAAATTGATTATATATTATTTCTGTGGTAACGTAAAGTCACACAAAACAATTCCCCGATCCAGCATAGCTTTTGGGCAAGTAATGGAGGCACCTATGAACGTAAATGCATTGCTGATGGATAGCAGAGACAATGTTGTCACCTGTGTGCAGGATGTGGAAGCCGGGGGGCAGGTCATCTACCGAAAGGACGGCCAGACCTGTACCTTGACCGCCAAACAGGCAATCCCCGCCTGCCACAAGGTGGCGCTGACGCCCCTGGCCGAGGGGGAGGACGTGATCAAGTATGGCGAGCTGATCGGCCGCGCCAAGGCGTCTGTGGAAGAAGGCGGCCTGGTGGACCACGAGACCATTTACAGCGTGCCCCGGGACTACGAGAGCGAACTGGTGGAAGACACCGGCGAAACCCTGCCGGAGTTCGTGCGCACCAAGACCGGTCTGCAATTCTGGGGCTACCGCCGGGCGGAAGGACGGCCCGGCATCCGCAACCATGTGCTGATCCTGCCAGGCTGTGCCTGCGGCAGCGAGACCGCCCGCATCGTGGCCAGCCAGGTGCGGGGGGCTGTGAACATCGTCTTCAACACCGGCTGTTCCGACGTGGCCGCCAACACCGCCATGTCCCAGAAAGTGCTCACCGGCTTCGCCTGCAACCCCAACGTCTACGGCGTGGTCATCATCGGCTTGGGGTGCGAGACGGTGGGCCACAAGCAGCTGCGGGAAAAGATCCAGGCCATGACCTCCAAGCCGGTGGTCTCCTTCGGCATCCAGGAGGAGGGCGGCACCCTCAAGACCATCGAGAAGGCGGTCCGCGCCGCCCGCGAGATGGCTGCCCGGGCCGGTATGCAGCAGAAAGAACTGTTCGACATTTCCGAGCTGTTTTTGGG
>DXBO01000015.1 GCA_019116485.1 Candidatus Gemmiger excrementavium | reverse complement strand
CGAGTTTCAGTGCGGGCTGGCCTACGGGACCATCAGCAATCCGCAGAGCGTGGAAAAGACCGCCGAGGAAGTGCGCGCCAGCAAGCAGCGCAGCTACGCCACGGTGCGGCTGATCCAGCAGGCGCTGCAGGCCGCTCTGGAGGACCTGTTCTGTGCCATGGACGCCTACGCCACCCTGTACGGCCTGTGCCCCGCCGGGCCTTACGCACTTGCCTTTGACTGGGACGACAGCATCGTCAACGACCCGACTGCCCGCAAGCAGCAGTTCTGGCAGTATGTGGAGGCCGGGCGCTTTCC
The DNA here is from genome assembly GCA_019116485.1 of Candidatus Gemmiger excrementavium. Taxonomy (GTDB): domain Bacteria; phylum Bacillota; class Clostridia; order Oscillospirales; family Ruminococcaceae; genus Gemmiger; species Gemmiger excrementavium. The sequence goes on along the minus strand of DXBO01000015.1, from coordinate 4,243 downwards.
CTTTGCCCGCTATCTGGTGGAGTTCGAGGGCTACAGCGAGGATGAGGCCGCCGCCATTGCCGCTGAGGCCGCCGCGGCAGAACCCCTGACCTTTGGAGCGTTCCCGCCCGGTGATGCCTGATGCTTACCCCTGATTATCTGGACACGCTGCCCGACGCCCTGGTAGAGCTGTGGCAGCAGGTAGAAGACGACATCCTGCGGGACATCGCCAGGCGTATCGGCAAGATGCCCGACCGGGACACCCTGACCGATACAGCCGCCTGGCAGGCCTGGCGGTATGAGCAGATGCAGGCCTGTCACCAGGATGTTCTTTCCCTGCTTTCCCGGTACAGCGGCAAGAGCAAAGCGGAAATACGGCGGATGCTGCTGGACGCCGGGCTTGCCACGCTGGCCAGTGACGATGCACTGTATCAGGCGATGGGCTTTGCCCCCTCTGCGATTGATACCAACCAAGCCCTCAACAACCTGCTGAACGCCGGTTACCGGCAGACCCTGGGCAGCTGGCAGAACCTGACCGCCACCACGGCCAGCACCGTTACCGGCGAGTTGGAACGGGTGCTGGACCGTGCCTGGCTGCAGGTGTCCAGCGGGGCGTTCAGCTACGACGTGGCCATACGGCGCGCGGTGGACGGGCTGGCCACCCACATGAACGGCGTGACCTACCCCAGCGGCCACAAGGACACGCTGGAGGTGGCCGTCCGCCGGGCCGTGCTGACCGGCACCAACCAGACCTGCGCCAAACTGCAGCTGGCCCGGGCCGAAGAGATGGGCTGCGAGTATGTGGAGGTCAGCGCCCACGCAGGGGCCCGGCCCGAGCATGCAGTCTGGCAAGGAAAGATTTACCACCGAGGCGGCGCCATCGTATACGATGGCGTACGGTATGAAGATTTTGAGACCGCCACCGGCTACGGCACCGGCGAGGGGCTGTGCGGGTGGAACTGCCGGCACAATTTCTATCCGTTTTTTCCGGGTATGTCCGTACCCAATTATACAGCAGACCGGCTGGCCGAACTGAATGCCCGGGATATCGAGTACAACGGGCAAAAATACACCCGGTACGAGATCAGCCAGATGCAGCGCGCGCTGGAACGCCGGGTGCGCCGGTTCAAGCGGCAGTATCTGGCCGAGGACGCCGCCGGGGTGGACGCCACCGCCGCGGCGGCCAAGCTGCGCGCCGCCCGCAGGGACCTGAACGACTTTGTGCGGGCCACCGGCGGCCGCAACAACAGCGTCCGCACCAGCGTGTCCGGGTTCGGGCGCAGCCAGGCCAGCAAGGCGACGGCGCGGGCAAAGGCCTATGAAAAAGAGCAGGAACGTGCTATACTGATAGAGAGGCTCCGCAATGCCGGGAACCTGCCCAAAACAGCGCAGATACATCTGACGCCCACCGCCATCGATGTGGATTCTTTGGGATTTGATGATGAACACATCAACAGACAAAGGGAACATGGTGTGACCAGTGCGCAGGCAAAGGAATGGATAAAAAACGCCAAAATATCAATTACCGTTTGGAACCAACACTATGAACGCTATATTGGCGAGGAAGGCGCGGTATATGTTAATTTGGAGCAAAACGAAATCCGCACCGCGTTCAGTAGTGATGAATTTGAGGGGGCTTTGCCCACTTTGATCGAGGAGATGAGGAAAAATGGCCTTCTTAGGTGATGTTGAGTACCAACCCGATGCAAAGGGAACTGCCGAAGCCGTAAAGTGCCCCCTGGTAGACGACTGGATCACTCCTGTAGACTGCATGGAAAACCAGGTGATCAAGGAACAGTATATTCCCGCCCGGTTTAAGGTAAAGCCTGACTGGAAGGAGATTTGCAGTTCCTGCCCGTTCCGCGACTATTGACCTTTTTTGATACCGAAAGCACGATGCAAACCGCACCGTGCTTTTTTCATGCCTGTTTGCCCTGCATGAGGGGCGGACGGGCACTTATTTTGCCCGGCGGCGGGACTGATCAGCCGCACAGACAGGCGGAGCCGACCGCCTTACCAAGGCTATCTGCCATGACCGAAAGGAGACCCACACGATGAAGACAGAAGACCTCAAGGCCCTGGGCCTGACCGATGAACAGGTGCAGCGTGTATTCGCTATGAACGGCGAGGAAATGAACGGCCTGAAAGCCAATGTGGACACGCTGAAAGCCGAGCGGGACGCCGCCCGGACCCAGCTGGCCGACGCCAACAAGAAGCTGGAAGGCTACGACCCCGAGTGGAAAACGAAGGCTGACCAGGCCCGCCAGCAGGCCGAGCAGCAGGTCGCCGAGATGAAAGCCGGGTATGCTGCCACCAGCGCAGCGTCCAGCCTGAAATTTACCAGCGACAGCGCAAAAAAGGCATTTCTGGCTGACCTCAATGCCAAGAAACTGCCGCTGCAGGACGACGGCACGCTGCTGGGCTTTGACGACTATGTCGCATCGTACAAAAAGACCGATCCGGGGGCGTTTGCGCCGGACGGCGGCTTGCCCCGTGTAAGCGGCAGCGCCACCGGCACCCCGGCCACCCCCACCGCCAAGGACCAGGCCAATGCGGCGCTGCGCGCCGCCTTCGGCCACAGATAAGGAGTGAACCAAATGGCAGTCAATATCGTATCCCGCGAGAGCGCCGAAGCCCTCATCCACGAACAAATCATGAATACGGTGTTTCAGGATGCACCGAAAAGTTCCATCCTGATGCAGCTGGGCCGCAAACTGCCCAACATGACCAGCAAACAGACCCGCGTGCCGGTACTGTCCATGCTGCCCATGGCCTACTGGGTCGGCGGCGACACCGGCGTGAAGCAGACCAGCCGCCAGCAGTGGGAGAATGTCTACATCACCGCCGGTGAGCTGGCCGTCATCGTGCCCATCCCCGAAGCGGTACTGGCCGACGCCAGCTTCGACATCATGGGCGAGGTGATCCCCCGCGTCAACGAATCCATCGGCATGAAGTTTGATGAAGCGGCCATCTTCGGTGTGGACCGCCCGCCGGAATGGCAGAACGACATCATCACCCTGGCGCGGCAGGCCGGCAACAACGTATCCGGCGGCATCACCTTTGACACCATTCTGGCCCAGGACGGCCTGTTCGGCAAGGTGGAGGAAGCGGGGTACATGGTGGATGGCGTGATCGCCGCCATGCGCGCCCGCGCCGCGCTGCGCGGCATCAAGGACGACGCCAGCCGCCCCATCTTCATGCCCAGCATGCAGGACCGTACCCAGTACACGCTGGACGGCGCGCCGGTCTACTTCCCGGAGAACGGCAGCTTTGATGCCACTGTCGCGCAGATGGTCGCAGGCAACTGGCGGCAGCTGGTGTGGGCGATGCGCCAGGACATCGAGACCAAGATTCTGGACCAGGCCGTCATCCAGGACCCTGCCACCAAGGAGATCGTCTACAACCTGGCCCAGCAGGACATGATCGCCCTGCGGGTGACCTTCCGCGCAGGCTTCGCGGTGCCCAACCCCGCCACCCGCCTGAACGAGCACCGCACGCTGGTGCCGTTCGCTTACATCGAACCCGGCACGCCTGCCACCACCTACACCGCCACCTTCACGGTCAAGGATTCCAGCGGCAACATCGAGGGCGCGCAGATCGACCTCAACGGCTCCATCCTGCGCACCGATGCCAGCGGGCAGGCGGTGTTCAACCTGCGCAACGGCGAATACCCCTATGTGGTCAAAGCCGACGGCTACCGCAAGCAGACCGGCACCGTGACCATCAACGACGGCGCCCAGACCCCCACCATCACGCTGGTCAAGTCCGGCAGCTGAGGAGGGCCCCCATGTATGCCGATTTTGCCTACTATCAGGGGACCTACTGTGGTTCCCTTTTGACAGAAGAACAGTGGCCCGCAGCCAGCCGCGCCGCGGATGCCTACATCGACCGGATCACGTTTGACCGCCTGCAGCGCGGTGCGCCGGTGGACGATGCGGTGCGCATGGCGGCCTGCGCCCTGGCCGAAGCGGCAGGGCGGTATCAGGCGGCACAGGCTGAACGAAAACCCGGGTTGGCCGGCTTCAACAACGACGGCTACAGCGAGAATTACGCGGGTACCGCCGCCGATCTGACGGCGCAGGAGCAGGCAGAGATGGGGGCTGCGGCAGACCTGTACCTGCCCCGCAGCCATCCGCTGCGGTATGCCGGAGGTGACTGCCATGCTGGGCTGTGACAAGACCGTGACCATCACCCACCTGGGGTATGACGGCCAGGCCGACAAGGATGTGGAGACCGTCCGCACTTTTGCGGGGTGCAGCTGGTA
>DXBO01000118.1 GCA_019116485.1 Candidatus Gemmiger excrementavium | reverse complement strand
CCTTGCTCTCCAGGCAGTACAGCGGAATGTCCAACCGCTCCATCTGTTCCTTCATATCGGTCCAGGGCATGAACGCCCGTTCACACCACCAGTTTTCGTGCCGGTTCAGAAGGTCGTATAAAATTTTCTCCCCCAGAAAGGACATACCGATCTCGTAGGTATCGGGGAAGCAGAACGCCATGCGCACGTCCACCGCCGCTTTATCTTTATAGATACTGCCCGGTTCGCCACCGGTATAACGGCCCGGCTTCTGTACCAGGCTCAGGGCTTCTTTGAATTTTGGGGAAAATTCCGCCATAGGAACAAACCATCCTTGCTTTCGTTTTCCCCTATTGTACCCCATGCAGCCGGGATTTGCAACCGCCTTCACCACCCCAGGGCCTGCAGTATCCGCCAACCGTCCAATCCGGGCAGCGGCAGCAGATTAACACCCCCTACCAGCAGATTGCAGCCCGCAAACCAATACCCGGCATAGGTGTAATGCCCCGTGATATCCATGGCCAACAGAACACCGCAGCAAACCGTCAGGTTCGCCACCGGCCCCGCTGCCGCCAATACCAGTTCCTGCCGGGCCGAAAGAGGCGTTCCCCGCAACAACAGACAAATTCCGAAAGGCGAAAGCTGCAGATCCGGCCAGCAGCCCCACTGCAGACGGTAGACCACCGCGTGTCCGCTTTCGTGCAGCAGCGCACAGAGCAGCCCGATACGCAGCACGCCGGTCCCATCCCACGCCAGGGCAAAAGCCAACAGACAAAGAAGCACAAGCGGCGCCCGCAGGCGGACCCGGGGCTTACGCCGCGCTTTGTAATGCCTCGGACGGATCATAGCGCAGCCCCTTGTGCAGGATTTCAAAATGCAGATGCGGTCCGGTGGCGTTACCGGTCTCCCCCACGGTCCCCAACACCTGCCCAGCCGTCACCGCCTGGCCGGTGCGCACAAACAGATACTGCATATGAGCGTACAAAGTTTCATCGCCATCGGCATGCAGAATGCGCAGATAATTGCCGTAACTACTGTGTACCCCTGCATAGCGTACCACACCGTCCGCTGCCGCCAGAATCTCCGTTCCCTGTGCCGCCGCCAAGTCGTTGCCCAGGTGAAAATCGGTTCCCTGGCCGCCCATAGGATCAGTGCGCCACCCATACCCCGAAGTGCGGGTGCAGGCATGCCCGGCCAACGGAAAGGTCAGCGAAAAGGACGGCAGATAACTTTCCGCCCGGGCATTGGCAGGCACCGATTCCCCTTTGCCGTGAGACGCCCGGCGGCCGGTCTCCGGGGTGGCGCCTGTTTCCATCCCGGACCATAACCGGCCAGCTGCCCGTGCCACAGCATCTGTCGCCTGTTCCGTAAACTTGGCAAGGTTACGCTGTTCACTCAAAAAGAATGTCTGTTCCGGCTGCATGGCCCGGGCGAAGACTTCCCTAAAGGTTGACAGCAAAGGCCAGTGCAGCGCATGCGCGGCAAACGCCACCGCCACCACAGCGGTGCAGAGCAGAATCTGTACCCACAATACCAGTGGTTCCTCGCTGCCGGTGGTCCGGCGGGTCCGCCTTGCCACAGCAGGCTGTGGCGGCGGTGCCGGCGCTGCGTTTTCCCACATGACAAACACCCCCTTGGCATATAGATACGCACCGGGACAAAAAAATATCCGCACAACCGGCCAAACCGGCTGTGCGGACAGCAATACAAATTCAGCAGCCCAAGGCGACGCGCAGCATCTCCAGGCGTTCTTCCAACAGTTTTTTCGGCTTGGCAAACAGGCCCAGACCGTTCACCTCCATCGTGCACTCCAGGCTGGTGGAATCCCCGCCGCCCAACAAAATGGCGGTAAAGGTGCCGTTGACCTTACCGTTCTGGAAACTGCAGCTCAGGCAGCGCGGCTTTTCACGCCGGGTAAAGCGCAGCTCCGTGCGGGAACCGTCGGTGTTTTCTTCCACAACGCGCATGCCGTCGTCGCTTTCCTCATAAGCACGCACGTCTTTGCGCCAGCCGTTCAGTGTGGGCTTGGTCAGATAGAGCCACACTTTGTTGGGGTCACAGGTATAATTGGCGGTAACAACACAGGTTTTCACGCAAGAAACCTCCTTATTTTTTTCCACGCCCGAACAGATTCTGCCACAACCCGGAGCGCGTGGGCCGCAGCGACGAAGACTGGCGGCTTACCGGCTTGGCCACCGCTTTTTTGACTGCAGGCCGCACAGCCGGGGCTGGTTTATCGGCCGCCATTTCGAATCCGTCCTTGAAATATCCGAACATAGCCATCTGGCTGTCTACCGGCGGCTGCCCTTCGGCGGGCTTCACCTTGCTGTAGCTGCCGTCCGGCTGCATTTCCCGCGCGTTTACGGTATCCCGCAGCTGCAGGTCCAGAATCCCCCGCAGCTTTTTGGCAATGGCCGGGTCGTCTACCCGTACGCCAACTTCCACACGGCGCTCGGTGTTACGGGTCAGGAAATCTCCCGAAGCGATGTAGATACGCATATTCTCCCCGCTGCCGAAACAGTAAATGCGGGAATGCTCCAGATACCGGCCTACCAGGCTGCGGATATGCACATTTTCGGTGCGGCCCGGCACGCCGGCCCGCACACAGCAGATACCGCGCACAATCATATCCACCCGAACCCCCGCGCAGCTGGCCTGGCTGATTTTATCGATGATCTGCGGGTCGTTGATCGAGTTGTTTTTGAGAATGATGGAGGCGGGCTTTCCCTGCAGGGCCAGGGCAATCTGGCGGTCCATTTCATCCAGCAGCACGGTCTTGAAGCGCAAGGGTGCCACCAACATGGTATCGGCCTCACTGGTCAGGCGCTGAAGCGCCATGTTGTTGAATACGGCGCTGGCCTCCTCGCCAATGTCTTGCCGTGTGGTGATAAAGGAAAGGTCTGTATACAGTTCGCTGGTCTTTTCGTTGTAATTGCCGGTGCCGATCTGGGTCAGATAACGGTACTTGCCATCCACACGGCTGGTGATAAGAGTCAGTTTGGAATGTACTTTGTAATCGTCGAAACCATACAAAACGGTACACCCGGCGTCCTGCAGCTGCTTGGACCAGTCGATGTTGTTCTGCTCGTCAAAGCGGGCACGCAGTTCCACCATAGCCACCACTTCCTTGCCGTTCTCCGCCGCAGCAATCAGGGCGTTGACGATCTGGGAGTCGCTGGCCATGCGGTACAGCGTCATCTTGATGGAAACCACGTCCGGGTCGGCACCGGCGCGCAGCAGCATGCGGATAAATGGCCGGATGCTCTGATAAGGGTACGCCAGCAGCACATCGTGCTTGCGCACCTCGGTGTACAGGTCATATCCGGCGGGCGCCTGCATGGGGCGGGCGGCAGGATAGAACATTTCGGAACGTCCGCCGTCGCTGGCGATACGCCCCGCCAGCTTGAACAGGCAGCCGGTATCCAGGGGGGAAGTCTGGGCGTAGCAGCGGGAAGCCGGGACCACCAGCTTATCCCGCAAGAACTTGACGATCTCCTGGGGGGCTTCCGGCCAGAACTGCAGGCGGACTGCCGCCAGCTTGCGCCGCTTTTTCAGCAGCTCACTCATCACATCCCGGAAGTCGATGTCATGATCCATCATGCCCTCATCCACCGTGATATCGGCGTTGCGGGTCACCCGGAACAGACATTGCTTCTGCACCGTGCTGGTGTTGAAGATGGAAGCCGCGTAGTGCGCCACCAGTTCCTCCACAAAGGCAAAGCAGGTCATATCCCCATCTTTGACGAACAGTACCCGCTCAAACCGGCTGTTGACCGGCACAATGCCAAAGCTGACACCGTCCCCCTTGTTATACAGTTGGGCAATATAGTAGATTTCTTTATTGCTCAAAAACGGGAACGGGTGGCGGGAATCCACAATCTGTGGGCTGAGCAGCGGCATCAGTTCCCGCTGAAAGTAGGTTTTCCAGAAATGTTCCTGGGCCTTGCTCAGATGGTGGAAATCCACTTTTTTGTAGCCGGCAGTGGTCAGCTGGTTTACCAGCGTCTGAAAATACTTGTCGCACTTGGCCTGCAGTTCCGCCACCCGCGGGGTGATGGCCGCAATCTGTTCTGCCGCCGTCATGTGGGTAACAATATCCGGCTTATTGTTTTTCAGCAGTGTCTGGTCGTACAGCGAACCCACGCGTACCATAAAAAATTCATCCATATTGCTACCGAAGATAGCCGCAAATTTCAACCGTTCCCCCAGCGGCACATTTTTGTCCTTGGCCAGGGCCAGTACCCGGCTGTCAAAATCCAGCCAGCTCAATTCACGGTTGATAAAAATACTCTCCTGTTTTTCCAAACTGCTTATCCTCCCATTCTTGTATCGGTCTAAGGCTTGCCCTGCCCGGCAACGGCCAGGTCCGCCCAACGCTCTACCATCTGGGCTGAGATTCCGTACACCTCGTCCAGTTCCTGCAAATCGGCAAACGGCCCATGCTGCACACGGTATTCCACAATAGCCTGGGCCTTGACCGGCCCTATGCCGGGCAGGTCCATCAGTTCTTCCGCCGTGGCGGTATTCACATCAATCAGCCCGGCCCCCTGCCGGGTGTCTGTTTTTTCCGCCGATGCGGGTGGCCGATAAGCCGCCGCCGGCTCTGCCCATTGCCACACCGGTGCAATCAGAAACAGCGCGCCCCACAGAATCACCGCCAGCCCTGCCGCAACAGCGATGGCCAGCCGCCAAAAGGCGCGGCGCCCTTGCGGAATTTCCAACACAGCGCCCCCCTGCCCGATAATGATATTCATTATAGCATATCTGAACAGAAAATGCACATAAATTCCCGGGCTTTTTACGCAAAATATACCAATTCCTGACGTTTTACTGACACCGGCGCCCACGCCGCTGTACCGGCAGCGGCTCAGCGTCCACCATAATCACATCGGCGCCGATGTTTTTCAGCGCCTCCCAGGGAATAATCAGGTCTTCGTCATATCCCATCAGCCCAAAACAGTGCCCCCGCCCACGCAAAATCACCGATTGCAGCGCTCCGCTGTGCTCGTCAAATGCCACGTCATCAATGCGGCCCAGATTCTCCCCGGTTTTGATCTGGATCACATCCTTTTGGCTCAGATCATGCAGTGTCATGGCGACGCCCCCTTCCGCAATTGTACGCACTGCATTGTATGCGCGGAAAAAGGATTTGTTTCTTTTGCGGTTTGCGTGTATAATAAAGGGACAACAACGCCCAGCAATCCGGGAGGAAACTATGTATAAAAACATCATCTTTGATTTTGGCGGTGTGGTGGTGGATTTCAACCCCCGCAATTTCCTGATGGACCGTTTTATGAATAAACGCGCTGAAGAGATCGTCTACGAGATCACCTTTGGCAGCCAGGAATGGCAGGACCTGGACCGCGGCACCATCACCCGTGCGGCGGCCAACCGCATCATGCTGGAAAACGCCGCCCATGTGAACCGTGTTTTTGAGGTCCAGACTGTCATCGACGAATGGGCCACCATGCTGCGCACCAAAAAGACCACTGTCAAGGTCATGAAGGAGCTCAAAGCCGCCGGATACCGGTTGTATTACCTGACCAATATCCCCGCCGATATCATGGACGAACTGCGCCAGCGGGACTGGTTTGCCCTGTTTGACGGCGGCGTGGCTTCCTGTGATGTCCACCTGTGCAAACCCGAGCCGGGCATTTATACCACCTTGATGCAGACCTGCCGCCTGGCTTATGACGAGTCCATCTTCATTGACGACAGCAAAATCAATGCCCAGGCGGCCTACAACCTGGGCATCACCGGCATCCTGTACAAAAACCCAAAATCCATGTGCCGGGCACTGAACGCCTGTGGCATCGAATTGGGCTGATTCTTGCTTGCCAAAAACGTCCCGGACGTGTTCGTCCGGGACGTTTTTCGGTTCCTATCAACAGTGGGAAGAAATTTGTTCCCGTATCTGGTTCAGGGCCCCCTTTTCCAAGCGGCTGACCTGGGCCTGGCTGATGCCGATCTCCCGTGCCACCTGCATCTGTGTCTTACCGCCCAGATACCGCATGGCGATGATCTTTCGTTCCCGCTCAGACAGTGCCTTGACGGTATCACGGAACATGATATCGCTGATCCAGCTTTCCTCCCCGGTTGTATCATGAAGCTGATCCACGATGGCAAAGCTGTCCTCTCCGTCGGAAAAAATCGGCTCGTACAAGCTGGCCGGTTCCACTACCGACTCCAGCGCCATGGCCACGTTTTCCGGGCTGGCACCCACCCGCGCGGCGATCTCCGACACCTTGGGTTCCCGGCCATTTTCCTTCTGCAGGGCTTCCCGCGCCTGCATGGAATGGTAGGCCAGGTCCCGGATGGAACGGCTGACCCGCACCGCGTTATTATCGCGCAGAAAACGGCGTATTTCCCCTACGATCATCGGCACGCCATAGGTGGAAAAACGCACATTAAGGTTGGGATCAAAGTGGTCGATGGCCTTGATGAGCCCGATGCACCCCACCTGAAACAGATCGTCCGGATTCTCGCCCCGGTTGGAAAACTTTTGTACTACGCTTAGCACCAGACGCAGATTGCCCTGAATCATCTGCTGCCGGGCCGCGGCATCTCCCTGGCGGGCTGCCCGGATCAGCCGGGTCTTTTCCGTTTCGCTGAGAACCGGCAGCTGCGAGGTATCCACCCCACACAGTTCCACCTTGCCTGCATACATTGTACCATCCTCCTTACGCTCTGGTAGGAGTATGGCCTGGGCAGTGCGGAGGCAAACAACCGCCCGGCACTGGTAAAATCTTCTGCACACCCTGCCGCACCCCTGCATAACATAGGCACAAAGGAGGGATCGCCCCATGGTAGAATCCATCTGGTTTGTGATTGCGCTGGTATTGCTGGCCGTTGTCTCGGTAGCACTGATTCTGATGATCGTTCTGCGAACCGAGGAAAAGGAAAGCGGGCGGGACACCCGCACACAGTACCTGACCCCCAATTACTCCCGCACTGCCGGTTTCCGGCTGACTGCCTACCCCAACAACGAACTCATCATCCTGCAGCGGTATTGGCTTATCAATGAGAGCATTGCCGCCCTGGACTACACCATCGTGCCGGGCCGTTTCATGACGCTGTTCATCGCCAAACGGGGGCAGATGCGCTTCCCGGACAATTTCTACTCGGATGCCTTCGAAAGCGTGGAACAATATGATATTTCGGGCCTGACAGTGACCCAGAGCCAAAAAGCAGGTCGCCGTTCCGCCGTTTACTGGGCAAGGGACGGATTTGAATTTCTCATCTACTCCGAGGAGCCGGAGATGAACATGATCAACGGACTGGCCTATTATTTTGTGAACAATACCCGGGCGGAGAAATCTTAACTTACCGCCTCCAGTTCCCGGCGCAGACGTTTGATGATCCGCTTTTCCAGCCGGGAGATATAACTTTGAGAGATGCCCAGGGTGTCCGCCACTTCCTTCTGGGTGTGTTCCGTCTCCTGATTCAGTCCAAAGCGCAGTTCCATGATCCGCCGTTCCCGGGGGGCCAGCCGCTCCACCGCCATACGCAGCGCCGCCCGCTCGGCGCTGCGTTCCAGTTCCTCCCCCACCTGAGGCTGGTCGCTGGTCAGCACATCCATCAATAGCAGTTCGTTGCCGTCGTTGTCGGTGTTCAGCGGTTCGTCTATGCTGGCGTCCTGTCTGCGGTTGGAACTCTTACGCAGGTACATCAGGATTTCGTTTTCGATGCAGCGGCTGGCATAGGTGGCCAGTTTGATATTCTTGGTAGGTTCAAAGGTGTTGACCGCCTTGATCAGCCCGATGGTCCCGATGGAAATCATATCTTCGATCCCGGCAGAGGGGGTCTCAAATTTTTTTGCAATATACACTACCAGGCGCAAGTTATGGGTAATAAGAAGGTCCCGCGCCCCCGGTTCCCCGGCAACCAAAGCAGCCAGTGCTTTCTGTTCCTGGGCCGCTTCCAGCGGTGCAGGCAGCGTATCGGCCCCATTGATGTAGTGCAGCTGCTGCGGCGTCACCAAACGCAGCAATAAGGCACAAACGGTATGGTTCATCTCCTGTAAAATCCGCATTGCTTTCTCCCCCGCATAATTGTTATAAAAAATCATTGCCATACAATGCCTCATAGCTTTCGCTGCCGAAAGACCGGGGCGCAAAGGCTACCGCGCTGCGCCCCAGCCCCAGCACACCGTGTTCGGTGATAAGGCCGATGTTGCCCACCGCAAACCCCGGCAGAAGGCTGCGGTCAGCCGCGCCGGTGCACGGAATAAGCCGCAGCCTTGCACCGGGCGGCGGCTCCCCCGGCGGCGAACCGGCAAACCATGCCGCCAGATATGCCTGTATCTCCGGGGGCAGCCGATTCCTGGCATCGGGAAAACTGACCACCAACACGGGCAGACAGGTAATAGGGTCAGTCAGATGACAGCCGGTATCCAGCGCCGCCCGCAGATGGATGGTGCTTTCGCACAAGTCCAGTTCCAGCCCAACCGACTGGGCCGGGGCTTTTCGCCTGTCCAGCAGACGCATTCCCAGTTCCACGGCTGCGCAGCACCCACCGGACAGTGCCACCAGCAGCAACGGCGATACCCGCAGGTAAACTGCCAGATTTCCAGTTTGCAGAAGCGTTGTCCCGGTACGCAGAATTGCCAGCATCACCGCGCCGGCCAGGGCAATGTTCAGTGCCCCGTACCAGCATGCCGCCGTCAACAGGCGCCGCTTGCTGCGGCAGCCGAATACCACCGCTGTAATGAACAGCGCTGTCCCCAGTTTATAAGCCAGTTGTACCGGGTAAGGTTGTTCCGGCGCAAAAAGAATAAGGGCGGACAGCGCCGCCAGCCCACTGCCCAATACCATACGCCCGAAATCAGCCCGCTGCCCACTGAGCGCCCCTGCCGCCAACAGCAAAAAATAGGCAGCCAGGAAATTCACCAGCAAAAGCACGTCCAGATAGATAACCGTTTTGATATGCCCACCCCCTTGACGGTCCGGCCTTGGCTTTTACCAGTGTATGGTCGGGCGCACAAGAAAATGCGCAAACGGTGAAATGCCTGTCAAACAAACAATCCCCGGCAAAATGTACAGTCCCGGACGTTTTTTCGGTTTTCCCGGGCAATCCCACACACAAACACCCGCTTGCTCTGCAGTGGTGCGGAGCAAGCGGGCGCAAAAAACCGGGCTTTCCTTGCGGAAAAGCCCGGGTCATATTACTTTATGCGGAGTGCGGAATCTCTGAATCAGTACATGCCGCCCATATCACCAGCGGGGGCCGCCGGCGCCGGGGGTTCCGGCAGATCAGCCACCAGGCTCTCCGTGGTCAGTACCATGGCGGCAACGCTGGCCGCATTCTCCAAAGCGGAGCGGGTCACCTTGGTGGGGTCCACGATGCCGGACTCGATCATGTCATCCACATACTCTTCCTTCTGGGCATCAAAGCCGTAGTTGGCCTTGTTGGCTTTCAGGATGTTGTCGATAATGACGCTGCCCTCCAGACCGGCGTTGGCAGCGATCTGGCGCAGGGGCGCTTCCAGAGCCTTGCGGACGATCTTGGCGCCGGTACGCTCGTCGCCTTCCAGATCGGCCACGACCTTGTCGACAGCGGGGATGGCGTTGATGGTAGCCGTACCGCCGCCGGCCACAATGCCTTCTTCCACAGCAGCCTTGGTGGCGTTGAGGGCATCCTCAATGCGCAGCTTCTTGTCCTTCATCTCCACTTCGGTAGCAGCACCAACCTTGATGACAGCCACACCGCCAGCCATCTTGGCCAAGCGCTCCTGCAGCTTCTCGCGGTCAAAGTCGGAGGTAGCAGTGGTGATCTGGCTGCGAATCTGCGCCACACGCTCGGCAATAGCCTGCTTGTCGCCAGCGCCGCCCACGATAGTGGTGTTCTCCTTGGTGACCTTGACCTGACGGGCGGTGCCCAGCAGCTGCATGGTGGCGTCCTTCAGCTCATAACCCAGGTCACTGCTGACCACAGTGCCACCGGTCAGGATGGCGATATCCTGCAGCATCTCCTTGCGGCGGTCACCAAAGCCGGGCGCTTTGACAGCCACAACGTTCAAGCCGCCGCGCAGACGGTTGATAATCAGGTTGGACAGGGCGTCGCCTTCCACATCCTCGGCAATGATGAGCAGCTTGCGGCCAGACTGGATGACCTGCTCCAGCAAGGGCACGATGTCCTGGAAGACGCTGATCTTCTTGTCGGTGATGAGCACGGAGCAGTCGTCATAGACAGTCTCCATCTTCTCGGTATCGGTGACCATGTAGGGGGTCACGTAACCGCGGTCAAACTGCATGCCTTCCACCACTTCGGTGTAAGTCTCAGCAGTGGTCTTGTTTTCCTCGATGGTAATGACACCGTCGGCGGTGACCTTTTCCATGGCGTCAGCAATCAGCTGGCCGATCTCGGCATCGCCGGCAGAGACAGTACCAACGCGGGCGATGTCCTTGCTGCCGTTGACCTTCTGGCTGTTGCCCTTCACCGCTTCCACCGCGGCGGAAACAGCTTTCTGCATGCCGCGCTTGATGTCCATGGGGTTGGCACCGGCAGTCACGTTCTTCATACCTTCGGTGACCAGGGCCTGGGCCAGAACAGTGGCGGTGGTGGTGCCGTCGCCAGCAGCATCGTTGGTCTTGGTGGCTACTTCGCGCACCAGCTGGGCACCCATGTTCTCAAACTCGTCCTTGAGTTCGATCTCCTTGGCGATGGTCACGCCGTCGTTGGTGATCAGCGGGCTGCCGAACTTCTTGGCCAGCACCACATTGCGGCCCTTGGGGCCCAGGGTAACTTTGACGGTATCTGCCAGCTGGTCGATACCGGCGCACAGCGCCTTGCGGGCATCAGCGCCCTGTTTGATCTGTTTAGCCATAGAGCATATCTCCTTTTGTTGATACAGATAGATAGGATGGTGTGGGGATGAAAATTATTCCACAATGGCCAGAATATCGCTCTGGCGCACGATGGTGCACTCCTCACCGTCCACCTTGACCTCGGTGCCGGCATACTTGCTGGTCAGCACTTTGTCGCCGACTTTGACGATCATTTCCACTTCCTTGCCGTCCACCATGCCGCCGGGGCCCACTGCCAGGACTTCCGCGACCTGGGGTTTTTCTTTGGCAGAGCCGGACAGGATCAGGCCGCCCTTGGTGGTTTCTTCTTCCTCGACCAGCTTGATCACAACGCGGTCGGCAAGAGGTTTGATTTTCATGGTGAAAGATCCTCCCTGTATAAAGATTTCTCTTTGTAGATTCCGTTTAGCACTCGCTTTGCTTGAGTGCTAAACATATAATAACCACTTTGCCATGAAAAATCAAGGGGTTTGTGTATAAAATTTTTATGAACAAATAAATACGGC
>DXBO01000117.1 GCA_019116485.1 Candidatus Gemmiger excrementavium | reverse complement strand
CGATGCGCCGCAAAAAAGTCCTCGAAAAAATCCATAGCATGAGAATATTGTGTATTTTTGTGTTGAATAGGACGATTCAGCCCCAAATAGCTACTCCCACTCTTGTCCGAATGAAAAAAGTAGAAACTGGAAATATACAACCCCAAGCTCATTATGGACCTCCTTTTTACCAATCCTTATTGTTGTTCGTTTTCACCATGCAGCAAAACGCATAATATCGAAATGCCTTTTACACGCTTCCCTTTTCGTTCTCCGGCCAACAAATCTTCCACTCAAAATACTCTTCTTCGGTGATCTCCTTGCGCCGGAGCTGCTGCTGAACCTTGGCCCAGTCTCGGAGAAACTCGTCCAAAACTGTGGAGTTGAACCACATGGCTACTGGGCTGGCAGGGGGCCAGCTATCGTTGTCATCGTAGTGCAGCGCAAGGTTGGAATTCGCATTGTACGGGGCCGCCGAACGCTGGGTCTGGACCAGGCAGATAACGCCGGGTATCTCCTCGTCCAGCCAGAACAGTTGCTCCAGCATGTCGGTAGCCGCACCGTTGCCGCCCTCCGCCAGCGCCATCGGCGAAACATGCATCGCTTCGGCCATTTTTTGCAGCAAGGGTTTCTTGGGCACCCGGTACCCCATCTCATACTGGGCGATACGGTTGGCGCCGGTGGCGCCGAGGCCAATGGCTTCACCCAGTTCCTTCTGGGTCATCTTGCGGTGCTGGCGGATGCGCTTGATCTTTTCGCCGGTGGTCACTGGCTTGTCCTCCTCGTTCTTCTCATCGTTTCCGCGCTGACGGTTCCCGCCGTCGGCGCGTTTTCTTATCTTCTATCCATTGTAACGTACACGCCTGCCTGTGACAAGATAAATTTTAACTTTTTTGCGAAAGCCATTGACATTCGCATTTAAGCGAACTATAATTTAGTTATCAAATTTGCGAAAGTTCTGCCGAACAAATCGCAAATATTACAAAAAGGAGATTTTGCCTATGATTATCCGAACTGAACACTTCTTTACACCGATGGAGGCCCAGCCCCTTGCCCAAGCGCGTCGTTTCTGAAAAGGAATTGACCGCCTGTTATGGCCTGATGTTCTCTGATTACCCAGACATTGTCAACATCCGCCAGCTGCAAGCCATGTTGGGGATCAGCCGTCACGCGGCCTATGACCTGCTGGGGGAAGGAGAGATCGGCTGTATCAAACTGGGGAACGCCTACAAGATCCCCAAAGTCAACGTCATTCGCTATGTGTTGGAGGCCAGCGCGGCCCAGGCTGAGCGTGCCAGCCATGTTGCGTCGCCCATCCCCAGCCAGGGTGTGCCCTCATGACTGTCCGTACTGCCTGCCACCGGCCTGCCGCTCGCGCTCCGCCGCAGTTTTGCGGGGCATGGTATCACCCGTGTGATACCACTCTTACGGGACGTGGAGGGGATGGTATCACCCGTATGATACCACCTATTTGCCGCAAGGATTCCAATAGGAATCCACCCTGGCCGCCAGATTTCCCCGCCGGGATTCCTATTGGAATCCATCCCGCAAAACCCCGCCTGTTTGCCCGCCTTCTACCCGGTGGGGACCGTACCCGCACCCCGGCCAAAGCCGCCCTGTATGCGCGGCTTTGGGCCGTTTGCGGGCGGCCCAACCCAATACATGCGAAAGGAATGTTGCTATGACAAATTTTGACGAAACCAAAACCATAGACGCCGAGACTCTCTGGAATACCCCCATCCCGCCGGTGCGCTGGATCGTCCCTGATCTGCTGCCCGCGGGCCTGTCCATCCTGGCTGGGGCCAGCAAGGCGGGCAAAAGCTGGCTTTGCCTCTGGCTCTGCCTGCAAATTGCCCGCGGCGGGCAGGTCTGGGGGCGGCAGGTTTCTTCCCAGCCGGTCCTCTACCTGTGCCTGGAGGACACCTTCAACCGCATCCAGGGCCGCTTGCTGCAGATCGACGGCGAGGGCGGCAGCCCCAACCTGCTGTTCCAGACCCGAAGCGGCGGCATCGGGCAGGGGTTGGAGGCCGAGATCACCACGGCGCTGAAACACCACCCCGGCATCGGTCTGGTGGTCATTGACACACTGCAAAAAGTGCGCAGTGTCGAGCCCTCCGGCAGCGCCTACGCCGCCGACTACCGGGATATGAGCGCACTCAAACAGCTGGCCGACGCCCATCACATCTGCATCTTGCTGGTCCACCACCTGCGCAAACAGGGCGCGGAGGACCCCTTCGCCCAGATCTCCGGCTCCACCGGCATCATTGGCGCGGCTGACACGATCTGGCTGCTGCAACGCCAGCGGATGAGCCCCGCGGCCCGGCTGCAGATCACCGGGCGGGATGTGGAAAGTCGCGCGTTGACGCTGGAATTCAACGACTGCGTCTGGGACCTGCTGGAGGAGACGACCGACCGCCAACAGGCCGAGCGGGCCATCCCCGCCTGGCTGTGGCAGGCCGCCGACTTCCTGGCGGGGCAAGATGTCTGGCAGGGTACCGCCTCCCAGCTGCTGGCCGCGGCGGGCATTGACGGCGTGCAGCCCAACCAGTTCACCCGCAGCCTGGTACAGCACTACCACCAGGTGTTCGCGCCGCGCGGCCTGCGGTTTGTCTCCAAGCGCACCGCCAATGCCCGGCTGCTGACCTTCACCCGTGACGATGATGACGGTGATGACGATACCGTTGCGGGATCCCCCGGCGTGGGGGGTATCCCAAAAACACCGTCATCATCGTCATCACCGTCATTTTGGACGCAGGACGGTAACGAGCATGGGCTTTGTGTTGCCACAGGGCAACCCTTCGCCGGGCCGGGCGTACCCGGCACTATGGGGGCGACCCCAAACCCCGTTGTCCTGCCGGAGGCTGCGCAGTGAGAAAGCGCAGCGTCGGCATCAACTTGCGGGTGACGCCAGAGGAAAAGCGCCGCATGGCAGCGGCGGCCCGGCGCTGTGGGCTGAGCCTGTCGGAGTACCTGCGCCAGCGGGCGGTGGGGTATGAACCTCGCTGGCACCCGCCGGAGCGGCTGTTCGAGGCGCTGGCCGTGCTGGACCGGCTGGCCGACCGCCTGCCCGACCAGGCTGCGCAGGTCTGCCGGGCTGCCGCCGATGAGATCCGCGACTGCCTGCTGGAGGCAGACTGAATGGCTGTCACCAGGATCTGGGCGGTCAGGGACAGCCTGCAGCGGGTGCTGGACTACGCCGCCAACCCCCAAAAGACCGCACTGGCCGGGGACGGCCTGGCCCAGGCGCTGCACTACGCCGGGAATGATGCCAAGACACGACTATCGGCAGAGGGGGAGCAGGTGCTGCTGGTCACCGGCCTCCACTGCCGGGCCGGGCAGGCATGGGCGGACATGCGGGCGGTGCAGCGGCGGTTCGGCAAGACCGGCGGCACGGTAGCGCTGCACGCCTACCAGAGCTTTTGCCCCGGCGAGGTAACACCACGCCAGTGCCACGACATCGGGGTGGAGTTGGCGCGACGAGTATGGGGCAGCCGGTTTCAGGTGCTGGTCGCCACCCATCAGAACACCAACTGCCTGCACAACCACTTTGTGATCAACTCGGTATCCTATGTGGACGGCAAAAAGTACGAGCAGCGCCGCAGCCAGTACGCCGAGCTGCGGGCGGCCTCGGACGAGATCTGCCGCAAGTACCGGCTGTCGGTGGTGGAGCAGCCGGGCGGCAAGACGTCCCGGGCACTTTATCAGGCCGAGCACCGGGGCGAGCCCACGCGGTACGCCCAGATGCGGGCCGCGATCCGCTACGCCATGCGGGAGACCAGCACCGAGACCGATTTTGCCGCTGTGCTGCGGGAGCGGGGATATATCTGGCAGAGCGACCCGCGGCGAAAGTATCCCACGCTGCGGCCGGTGGACGGCGGCCGGGCCGTGCGCATCCACCGGCTGGGAGCAGACTGCGACTGGCCCGCCATCTGCCAGGCCCTGGATGAAAACTACGACCGGTATGGCCCGCGGTTCTACGCCCGCCGCCACAATCCGTGGTATACGCTGGAAGTGCCGGTAGAATATCGCAGCCTACGCCAGGCCCGCTACCGCGGGCGCTGGCCTACCCTGTGGGAACGGGTCAAGCGGCAGAGCGGGCTGTGGCGGCTGTACATGTACTACTGCTACCAGTTGGGCATCTATCCCAAACGTCCCGCGCCGCGGGTGAACTGGCCGGAGATCCGTGCCATCTGGCGGGATATAGAGCGCAAACTTGACGAGCTGAATTTCGTCACCGACCACGGCTTTGCGGACCTGGGCGCGGTGCGCGCCTACCGGCAGCAGACGGAGACGCGTATCCAGGAACTGACCGCTCAGCGAGATGCCTGCGCCCGGGCGCTGCGGCGCAAGGCCCCGCCGCCTGATGCCCGGGCGAAGCGGGATGAACTGACCCGGCAATTGGCGGAGTTGCGGCGGGAGGTTCGGCTGTGTGACCGAGTCGTCGACCGGGTGACACGCACCCGCACCTGTCGGGAACAGCTTCACTTGCAGACACAGTGGGAGCGGGAGCAGGAACAGGCCCGCCGTGCCAGATACCGCGGCCGGGAGCGGTAACAACAAAAACCGGGCGGGCACGTCCGAAGCCATTCCGACGTGCCCGCCCGGGCCTTGTATGGGTCTTTTGGTCATTTGTACCCAACGGCACGCGGCCATCCTTGTTGGGTTTGGTGATGGATAAATCCAGCCGTTGGTGGTATGGTTGGGTTGCACCGGAACGGCTGCCACAAAACGGAATATACGAATCAGAAAAGGAGCGATGCTATGGTTTCTGGAAGGTTACAGGAGAAAAACGGCTATTACTACATGGTCCTCAGCTACAAGGACGCGACCGGCAAGCGCAAGCAGCCCTGGTACGCCACCGGCCTGCCGGTAAAAGGCAACAAGCGCAAGGCCGAGGAGATGCTGCGGGAACTGCGGCGCGGGTTCACGCCGCCCACACCTGAGCGGGCCACCGACCTGAGCCCCGACATGTTGTTCAGCGACTACATGCTTTACTGGCTGAAGGTCGTCCGCGCCACGGTGGAGGAGACCACCTGGGGTTCCTATGTGCGCAACGTCCAGGGGCACATTGTGCCCTACTTTGAAGGGCGGGGCATCACGCTGGTGGGGCTGCAGGCGCGGCACATTCAGAGCTTTTACCTGCACGAGCTGGAACATCTGAAAGCCACCAGCGTGCTGCGGCTGCACGCCAATCTGCACAAGGCGCTGAAATACGCAGTGCGGCTGGACCTGATCCCCGGCAACCCGGTGGACAAGGTGGACCGGCCCAAGGCCGAAAAGTACATGGCGTCCTACTACACCGCCGAGGAAATGGAACAGCTGTTCGAGGCCGCCAAGGGCAGCCCGCTGGAGCTGATCATCCAGTTCGCCGCCTTCTACGGCCTGCGCCGCAGCGAGGTGCTGGGCCTGCGGTGGGAGGCCATCGACTTTGCCGCTAAGACGCTGACCATCCGGCACATTGTCACCACGGTCAGCATCGACGGCAAGAGCAAGCTGGTGGAGGCGGACCGGGCCAAGACCAAGTCCAGCCTGCGTACCCTGCCGCTGGTGGCGGCCTTTGCCGAGCGATTGCAGGCGCTGAAGGCGCAGCAGGCCTACAACCGCAAACTCTGCGGCAACTGTTACAACCACCGGTACGACGGCTACGTGTTTGTAGACGAGATGGGCAACCTGATCCAGCCCGACCGGGTATCCGATGGGTTTGCCCGGCTGCTGAAAGCCCACGGCCTGCGGCACATCCGCTTTCACGATCTGCGGCACAGCTGCGCCAGCCTGCTGCTCAAGCAGGGCGTGCCGATGAAGCAGATCCAGGAATGGCTGGGCCACAGCGACATCTCCACCACGGCCAACATCTACGCCCACCTGGACTCCCAGTCCAAGCAGCTCAGCGCCGCCACGATGGAACAGGCCCTGGCGCTGCCGGAGGAACTGCCGGAAAACCAGTGGTAACTCCACCGGGGAGTAAAAAAGACGTCCTGTCACATCTGACAGGACGTCCTTCTGGCGGAGATGGTGGGAGTCGAACCCACGCGCCTCTCTCGAGACCTAAAGCATTTCGAGTGCTGCGCTCTCCATTCACCTTGATGGAATTTCGCGCCTTTTCGTTCCCTGTCGTAGAAGTGATTTTAAGCGGCATGGCGTCGCTTTCTTCCGACCTCTCAGACAAAAACAACGTACACTCGAACCCAATTCTGTTCTTTCCCACAGAGGCCAAAAAACGCCATTTTGGCCTCATGGAAAGAACTTGGGAAGAA
>DXBO01000116.1 GCA_019116485.1 Candidatus Gemmiger excrementavium | reverse complement strand
TTGTGATTTTTATTATTTGTAGGGCGGGGTCTTGACCCCGCCGTGGAGGTTTTGCCTTGCCCGGAATGTTCCGGGCTGGGGGAACGCCCCCGGGCGGCGCACGCGCCGCCCCTACACGCAATGGGGCCTTGCGCGGCAAATACAAAAACCGCGCCTGCCGCAACGCGCCGCGGCGGGGTCAAGACCCCGCCCTACAAATAATAAAAATCACAAATTGCAACTGTTTGTCAGGCCGCCCCGCGTGCGTTCCCAGTACTCGCCCATACTGGCCCCGGGCCGGCCGGTACATTCGTCCGCCAGGTAGTCCCCCAGGCCCGCCGCGGCGGGGTCCCAGGCCAGGGCCCGGGCCTCCGTTTCAAACTCCACTTCGGCGTACCAGAACCCGGTGGGCTGGCCGGGGTCCACGCAGTTGACCTCCAGCGTCAGGCCGCCGGGCAGCGGGTAGTCCCGCCGCTCCTTGCGGATCAGCGGTTTGCCGATGAGATGTTCCAGGCGGGCAAACAGCGTTTCGTCGATGTCGGTCTCGATTTCCTCCCGGCTGAGGGTGCCCGCCCCTTTAAAGCAGAGTACCAGCGCGGTGGCCCCGCCCTGCAGGGCTTCCCGCCGGATGCGCACGGTGGGGCGCACAGTCAGGTAGCCCTGGTCCATCGTGTACACCGACGCCGGCGTCAGCCCCTGCGGCCAGCCGGTAACCATCCATTTGCGCTCGATCTCCATAGCAAACCTCCCTGCGGCAGCAGCCGCAATCCCAGTATACCACATTGTGCCGCCGGGGGCGATGGACAATTTTGCCAGTTTTTTGCCCGTGCCGCGCTTCGATTTGAGCGATTCGCCAGTTGCAATTTGGCCCCGCAGCCCGTATAATGGGAACATAACAGCAAGGGCGCTGCGAATGTGTTTTCGCAGCGCCCTTTTCTGTAAACAGCGTTTGAAGTGAAGGAGTAAGCAGTATGGCAGCAACCGTCATGGAACTTTACGGCAGCAAAGTGTTCAATGAGCATGAGATGCGCGAGCGTCTGCCCAGCTCTACCTACAAGAGCCTGAAAGCCACCATCGAAAAGGGGCAACCCCTGGACCTGGAAGTGGCCAACGTGGTGGCCAGCGTGATGAAGCGCTGGGCCATTGAACAGGGCGCCACCCACTACACCCACTGGTTCCAGCCGCTGACCGGCATTACCAGCGAAAAGCACGACGGCTTTGTGAGCCCCCAGCCGGACGGCACCGCCATCATGGAGTTTTCCGGCAAGGAACTCATCAAGGGCGAACCGGATGCCTCCAGCTTCCCCTCGGGCGGGCTGCGCGCCACCGCCGAAGCCCGGGGCTATACCGCCTGGGACCCCACCAGCTACGCCTTCGTGAAGGATGACGTGCTGTGCATCCCCACGGCGTTCTGCTCCTACACCGGCGAGGCGCTGGACAAAAAGACCCCGCTGCTGCGCTCGATGCAGGCCATCAGCGACCAGGCCCGCCAGGTGCTGCACCTGTTCGGCAAGGACGTGGAGCGCGTGACCACCACCGTGGGCCCCGAGCAGGAATATTTCCTCATCCGCAAAGAGGACTACGAAAAACGCCTGGACATCGTACTCACCGGCCGCACGCTGTTCGGCTCCGCGCCTTCCAAGGGCCAGGAACTGGAGGAGCACTACTTCGGCACCATCCGGCCCGTCGTCTCGGAGTTCATGAAGGAACTGGACGAGGAACTGTGGAAGCTGGGCGTGCCCGCCAAGACCAAGCACAACGAGGTGGCCCCCGCCCAGCATGAGCTGGCCCCCATCTACGACACCACCAACGTCGCCATCGACCACAACCTGCTGACCATGGAGATGATGAAAAAGGTCGCCAGCAGGCACGGCCTGGTCTGCCTGCAGCACGAGAAACCGTTTGAGGGCGTCAACGGCAGCGGCAAGCACAACAACTGGTCCATCAGCACCAGTGAGGAGAACCTGCTGGACCCCGGCGACACCCCCATGGAGAACCTGCAGTTCATGGTGTTCCTGACCGCCGTGGTCAAGGCTGTGGATGAATACGCCGACCTGCTGCGCACCTCGGTGGCCACCTCCGGCAACGACCACCGCCTGGGCGCCAACGAGGCCCCGCCGGCCATCATCTCGATCTTTGTGGGCGAGGAACTGGAAGCCGTCATCGACGCGGTGTGCAGCGATTCCCCCTACGCGGGCCCCGTGAAGATGAAGATGGACCTGGGCGTGGACGTGCTGCCCAAGTTCAGCAAGGACACCACCGACCGCAACCGTACTTCCCCCTTCGCCTTCACCGGCAACAAGTTCGAGTTCCGCATGCCCGGTTCCGCCGAGAACCTGTCCGACGCGAACACCATCCTCAACACCGCCGTGGCCAAGGCCCTGAAGGACTTTGTGGAAAAGACCTCCGCCGCCGCCGATTTTGAGTGCGCGGCCGCCGCCTGGGTCAAGCAGACGCT
Source organism: Candidatus Gemmiger excrementavium (assembly GCA_019116485.1). GTDB lineage: Bacteria > Bacillota > Clostridia > Oscillospirales > Ruminococcaceae > Gemmiger > Gemmiger excrementavium. The sequence continues at coordinate 6,875 of DXBO01000116.1, read as the reverse complement.
GAACGACCACCGCCGGGTGATCTTCAACGGCAACGGCTACACCGAAGCCTGGGAGACCGAGGCCGAGCGCCGCGGCCTGCCCAACCGCAAGTGCACCCCCGACGCCATGATCGCCCTGAAGGACCCCAAGAACGTGGCCCTGATGGAAGAGTTCGGCGTGCTGACCAAGACCGAACTGTTCAGCCGCTACGAAGTGGAGATGGAGCACTACTCCAAGATCATCAACATCGAAGCGCGCACCATGCTCAAGATCGCCAGCAAGCAGCTGATCCCCGCCGCCACCGCCTACATGGGCGAGGTGGCCAGTTCCGCCGCCGCCAAGACCGCCGCGCTGGAGGGCATCTCCACCAGGGCCGAGCGCAAGGTGCTCACCGCCCTGACCGGCTACACCGATGAAATGTCCGACGCCGCCGACGAGCTGAAAGCCACCACTGACCGCGTCAGCGCCATGGAGGACGAATGCGCCAAGGCCCATGCCTTCCACGACGAGGTGCTGCCCCTGATGGAGCGTCTGCGCGCCGCCGCCGACCTGGCCGAGGAGCTGGTGGACGAGGAATACTGGCCCCTGCCCTGCTACAGCCGGATGCTGTTCTACACCGAGTGAGCTTTGCTTCAAAGGGGGCAACAGTCGCGCACGGCTGACGCCTGACGCTCCTGTTTCCCCCTTTGGATTCCCTTTCGACGAAATGTGACCCAAAACCGCGCACTCGGCCTTCGGCCTCGCACACAATTTTGGGTTACATTTCCCTGTCGGTGTCTCCATCGTCGGCGCATGTCCGCCGATGGAGACGGTTTTAAGACTGCTCTGCGAGTTTGCAGTCTGCAGCTTTTTCATTCGCCATTCTCTTTATCCATTTTCTTACACCGCCTGAAAGGCCCGCCCTGACCCAGAAAGGCGGGCCTTTCGGGTATCCGGGGCCGATGCCCCGCCCCCTTGGAGGACACTATGAAACGTACCGCACAGGATATCCTGCAGTTTGTGGAGGACAACGACGTAAAGTTCGTCAAGCTGACTTTCTGCGACATCTTCGGCAACCAGAAAAACATCTCGCTGTTCGCCAGCGAGCTGCCCCGGGCCTTTGAACAGGGCATCAGCTTCGACGGGTCCTCCATCGCCGGGTTCATGAACGTGGAGGAAAGCGACCTGGTGCTGTGGCCGGACCCTGATACCGCCACCATCCTGCCCTGGCGCCCCACCGAAGGGCGGGTCATCCGCATGTACTGCGACATCACCCTGCCCGACGGCAAGCCTTTTGAGGGCAACTGCCGGGGGTATCTGCAATCGGTGGTGGGCCGCCTGAAAGCCCTGGGCCTGACCTGCAACGTGGGCTGCGAATGCGAATTCTACCTGTTTGAAAACGACGACGCGGGCCATCCTACCCATGTCCCCCTGGACCGGGGCGGCTATTTCGACATTCCGCCCCTGGACAAAGGGGAAAACATTCGCCGGGAAATCTGCTTCGCCATTGAGGAGATGGGCCTGCACCCCGAGCACAGCCACCACGAGAGCGGCCCGGGCCAGAACGAGGTGTGTTTCCTCTACGCACCGGCGCTGCGTTCCGCCGACAATCTGAACACCTTCAAAAGTACCGTCAAGGCCATCGCGGGGCGCAACGGTCTGTTCGCCAGTTTTCTGCCCAAACCCCTGGCCGACCAACCCGGCAACGGGCTGCACATCAATGTTTCGCTGCTGCGGGACGGCAAGAACCTGTTTGAAGGGGACCTGGACCCCCACAGCGAAGCCGGGTATTTTGTGGCGGGCATTCTGGCCCACGCCCGGGAGCTGACGGCGTTCTGCAACCCCATCCCCAACTCCTACGCCCGGCTGGGCGCCAACGAGGCCCCCCTGTATGTGAGCTGGAGCCGCCAGAACCGCAGCCAGCTGGTGCGTCTGCCCAGCTCCCACGGCGAACTGTGCCGGGTGGAACTGCGGGGCCCCGACCCTGCCGCCAACCCCCACCTGGCCATCGGGCTGATCCTGGCTGCCGGGCTGGACGGCATCCAGCGCAAGCTGCCCCTGCCCGAAGCCGTCAACCGCAACCTGTTCCGTCCCAGCGCGGCTGCCGGGCTGGAAAGCCTGCCCCGCACCCTGCGGGAAGCTATCACGGTGGCGGCCCAGAGCGAATTTATCAGCCGGGAACTGCCCGTGGCACTGCAGAACAAATATTTCGAGTACCAGACCCGGCTGTGCCACGACTTTGAGGCCAGTTCCGACCCCGAGGCGTGGGACCGGGCCCACAGCTTCCCCATCATCTGACACCCGGACACATCCCAGGGAAAGGAGGGCGGCCCCGTGGCCAACGCGCTGATCGTATCGGCGGGCAACAACGCCAACGAATACCTGGCCCGGCACATGGCCGAACTGGGCTACACCCGCCCTGCCATTGTGCCCAGCGGCAGCGAGGCACGCCGCCTGCTGGACGCCCGGGCTTTTGAAGTGGTGGTCATCAACACCCCGCTGCCCGACGAGTTCGGCCACGAACTGGGGGTGGATGCCGTTGCCAAGACCGACGCCGGGGTGATGCTGCTGACCAAGGCTGACACGGCGGACCAGATCGCCGACCGGCTGCAGGCCTGCGGCGTGCTGGTGCTGGGCAAGCCTTTTTCGGCGCCTCAGTTCCGCCAGGCCGTACAGATGGCCGCCGCCACCTGCCAGCGGTTGGCCCTGCTGCGGGCGGAAAACCAGAAACTGCTGGACAAGATCGCCCAGCTGCGGCTGGTGGACCGGGCCAAGTGTTACCTGATTGAGAAGAAAGGCTACACCGAGACCGAGGCCCACCGGCTGATTGAAAAACAGGCCATGGATACCCGCCGCAGCCGGGGCGAGGTAGCCCGGGAGCTCCTGGAAGCGGAAGAATAGGCAGCAAACGACGGCCGGGCCGCCCCCCTGAGGGGGCGGCCCGGCCGTTTGGTTTCGGGCGGCAGGCCCGAACATCCTTGGGGAAAGCAGCGGTCCCGCTTTCGAATACAGTCCGGCCATTGCGGAAAGCAGCCAGGCGTACGCCTGCTCATGGGGGAGACCAAACGTCAGAACGTCTCGTTCAGCTTTTTGCGCATGGCGAACAGGTAAGCGCCCGCGCCGGCCATCGCCGCGAACAGCATGCCGCCGAATACGGCGGGCGCCTCGGCGGTGAAGCCGGTCTGGGGCAGGATCTTGACGGAGTTGTCCGCGGGGGCGGCCGTCTTCACGACGGTATCGTTTCCGGCGCTGGCCGCCGCGGCGGTGGCGCCGCTCTGCTCGGAGGAGCCGGTGCTGCCGCCGTCGTTGCCGCCGGTGCTGCCGCCCTGCCCCGCTTCCCGGGTGACGATGTTGGCGGTGATAGAGATGACGCCGCCTTTTTCATCGGCCACGAACTTGTCGCCCACCGTCATGGTCTTGAGTTCGGGGCCCCAGAACTCGCCGTTCTGGCCGCTGACGCTCCAGCCGTTGAACACATAGCCGTCGGCCACGGTGATCTGCGGCAGGGCGATCTCGTCATGGATATGCTTCCAGGTCAGTTCCTGGGTCCAGGTATCGGCGCTGCCGTCGGCAAAATCCGCAGCGTCGCCGTTGTCGATGGCCCAGTAGATGCGCAGGGTCTTGACGCACTTGACGCCCACATAGATCCAACCGTCGTTGATGGCCAGGTCGCCCACAGTGGTGAACTCGTAGCCGTCGGGCAGCTCGATCTTGCTGGTGTTCAGGTGGATGGCATCGTAGGGAACCTCGACGTAGGTCTCGCAGACCTGCTCGTAGTTCGCCTCATCGAAGAAGTTCAGGCCAACGACCTTCGTCTCAATGGGCTTCACGCCAACGTAAACCCAGCCGTCATTGATGGCCAGATCGCCCACAGAAATGAACTCGTAACCCTCAATGGTCGGAATATCGTTGGTGTTGACATAGGTGGCGTCCTTGTCGACAACCATTTCGCGCTCGCAGACCTGAGTCTTATTGACCTCGTCATAGTAGTTCAGGCCAATGACACGGCTACCTTCGACAGGTTTCAGGCCAACATAAATCCAGCCGTCACGGATGGGCAAATCACCGGTAACGGTCGGCTCATAGCCGGCAGGAAGCTCGATCTGGCTAACATTCACATGAATCGCATCGGCATCAACCGTAATGCTAGACTCGCTAACCTGGCAGTTGTTCACTTCGTCGTAGAAGTTGATGCCAACCGTTTTCTCGGTAGCAACAGGCTTCAGACCAACATAAATCCAGCCGTCATTGATGACCAGATCACCGGTAACAGTCGGCTCATAGCCGGCGGGAATCTTGATCAGGCTGACATTGACACTGGTGGCATCCGCAGCGACGGTGATCGTAGCTTCTTCAACCTGGCAGTTGTTCACTTCGTCGTAGAAGTTGATATTAACCGTTTTATCGGTAGCAACAGGTTTCAGCTCAACGTAAATCCAACCATCGTTGATCTGGACGTCGCCGATGTTGATGACTTCGTAGCCTTCAGGAATATCCGTCAGCATGGAAGTGTTGACACTGGTCGCTTCAAAGGGAACCGTAACACTGCCATCAATATAGCGGGTTTCCTCTCCCTCTACCTCGATGACATAGTTGATCTTGACTTCCTTGGTAGCCGGGGTCTCAACCTCCTCGACCTGGATATTGAATGTGCCGCCCTCTTCGGCAGCCAGGTACTCCGGAACATTGACCGTTTTGAAGCCCGCCGGGGCCTGCAGGCCCAAATCCGCTGTTTTAACTAAACCGCCAGCGTCAGGTGTGCCACTGACAGCCTGTCCGCCTACAGAGTAACCATCGCCAATATTCACATAATCAATGTAAAAATTAACAACGCCATCTGCAAACGCACCCAGAGGCAGGCAGCATACCGCCATGAAGACCGCGACAACCACGGCCAACAGGCGGTGCAAACGACTCGTTTTCTGCATATTATTACTCCTTTACTTTATTTATTCCAAGCATCAGCCGCCGATCCCCCATGTGCCGCCGGTCCAATGTTTGAAATCCTTGTGGTTCAGGCCGGTTCCCGGTTACCCGGTGGTCGGCCAGCGGGCCGGCAGGATCGGGTCGGGATTGACCGTGACGCTGTCGGCTGTGGGTTCCTCCCCTTCGCGCAGGGGGCGCGCCAGCACCAGCATGCGGGCGTCCTCCATCTCGTAGGTACAGAAGCATAGGCTCAGGAGACGTTCATCGCTGTGGATGAAATCCCCCGTGGTGTAGAAGGCGCGGGCTGCCATGTCGTCGAGATACTGCTGCTCCGCCGCATCGTCGGCAAAATCCGCGTACTCGTTGAAGGCGTAATAATCCTCGTCATCGGTACGGGAGGTCAGGGCGACCACGCCCACCACTTTATACAAAGTACTTTCGTACAGCGTATCGAATTCAATTACAGGGTGCTGGGTATAATACTCGGGGTCCTTATAGTTCTGCAGGCTGGAAAACCGGCTGGTCTCGCCCACACCCATGTTATGGCCATAGATGATCAGGTGGCGGCCGTTTTCCACATCGCACTCAAAGTCCACATAGGGGATTCCCTCGATGTCGTATTCACCGTCCAGGCCGTGGCGCAGATAGTAGTCGTTGTCCGTCCCCTGCAGGACCGGGAAATCAATGGGCGTGCCGTCGATGGCGATCCAGCCCACCACGTCCTCGTTCTGGGCCAGCAGGTCGGTAAAATCCATCAGCGGCCGGGGGGTTGCCGCCGGCGCCGGCGTGGGCTCCGCCACCGTACTGGCGGCAACGGCGGTGGGGCGCTGGCTTTGCAGTTCCCGTGCCTTGAGCCAGCCGGGCAGCAGCATCAGCCCGGCAGCGGCCAGGGCCGCCGCCATGCCTACCGCAAAGGCGCCGAAGAAGAGGAGAAATCGCTTCACAGCGGGACCTCCACAAAGTAGGCGGCCACCCGCCTGCCGGCGGCGTTCTGCTCCTGATAGGCCACCGTGAGCGCGGTGCAGTCCGCCGGGACCAGTGCCAGCATGGCGCCCGAGCGGCTCGCGCCGGGGGCCAACTCATAGCCGTAAGGCAGCATGGTGTCGTCTACCGCTGCCAGACAGGGGCCGAAATCCTCCGCGCCGCCGCCCCACTGGATCTGAAAATCCTCGGAAAACATCGTGTAGGTCTGGTCGCTGGTGTTGGTCACCGTCAGCTGCATGGCCACCAGCTTCTGCCCGTCCGGGATCTCGACGCCCGCATAGGCGTCCAGCGTCCGGGGGTCCGCCACAGTAAAGTCAAACAGCGCGGTGGAGACCGCCTCCCCTGCCTGCGCCTGCACGTTCTTCGTCCGGCTGCAGCCCGCCAGCAAGAGCGCAAAAAATAGCGCCGCCAGCGCCCGCAGGCGGCGCCGTCTTTCGCCACGTTCCATAACTCCCCTACCCGATCACGTCTTTTGTTATTGCAAACAACTTCGATAGTTTCTTTTAGAGTATCACTATAGCAATAGTTTGTCAATAGCTATCGCTATTTTTCTCGATGCAAAGCATCTGCTACCATATCAGTAGTTATGGTTTCTTGCCGCAGAAAGGAGGGGGACTGATGGCTTTCGATTCCACTGTCAACCGTGAAGTCGGTCTGCGCCTGCGGCGTCTGCGGGAGCAAAAGGAACTGACCCGGGAACGGCTGGCAGAATATGCGGATATTTCGGTGCAGTTCCTGGCCGATATTGAAACGGGACGCAAAGGTATGACGGTGCAGACGCTGCGCAAGCTGGTGAACGCCCTGCACTGCAGCGCCGACGACATCGTGTTCGGTCCCGCCCAACCGGCAGACGCCGGGGCCGCGCTGCCGCCCGCTTTCCAGACGTTGACTCCGGCCCAGGCCAGCCTGGCTGCCGATATTCTGGCGCTGGTGCTCAAAGCCCTGCCGCCGGAGCGGCGGTAGCAAGGCACAAAACCGGCAGGCCGCACGGACGTTTGCGTCCGTG
>DXBO01000115.1 GCA_019116485.1 Candidatus Gemmiger excrementavium | reverse complement strand
ATGGGGGCAAGGTGTCGGCAGCGCCTTAATGGCGCGGCTGCTGGTTTTTGCCCGGAAGCATGGCGTGGAAATCATTAACCTGGAAGTTCGCAGCGATAACTTAAGGGCTATCCGTTTGTATGAAAAATATGGATTCCGAAGGATCGGTACCTCCCCGGCTTTTTTCAAAATCGGCGGTCAGTACGTCGATGCAGAAATGATGTACCTGGACCTGCGGCGATGACGGCAGTTTTTTATGGCGTTCTCTTGCCACTGCCGGGCCATATGTGTATAATAAAAGTATAGTAAGTTATGGCAAGGATGTGATACCATGGCGGAAGCTTTTACCGCAGGTGTAAAGCCAGGGGGCCTTACAGACAATACGCAAATCCGCATTTTGCTGTGTTACCTGGTCAAAGCGGCCGGGCCGATCAGCCGCGATACTCTGCAGGGTGCCCTTTTACAGGAACAGCTTGTCAACTACTTTGAGTTTGCCGACTCCCTCGCGGATGTAGAAAGGCAAAATCTGATTGTTCTCAATGAGGAGGAACAGTACACCATTACGGACAAAGGCTCCACTGTGGCCGATACGCTGGCCTACGATCTGCCCCGCACCGTGCGGGAAAGCGCCATCCGCGCCGTGATGCAGATTCAGAGCTGGCGCCACAAAGCAGCCATGAATCGTGCGCGTATCGAGGAAGAAGATGGCGAGTACACCGTCTGGTGCGCCATCGGCGATATGGGCAGCGATGTGTTTCGTCTGCAGCTGGCTATGCCGGACAAACTGACTGCCCAAACCATCAAGAACAACTTTACGGCCCACGGCAGCGAAATTTACTCTAAGGTCATGGACCTGCTTACCCAGCCCAGCACCGAAGAGGATCGCCCCCCGGTAGGGCTGCTGTAATCCTAACCAAACAACCAAAGCCCCCGCCGCGACGTTTCTGTCTGCGGCGGGGGCTTGTTGCTTATGCGTGCCGGATCGGGTTCAGCAGCCCAGATAGGCTTTGCGCACCTCGATGTTGTTGGCCAGTTCGGTGGCCTCCCCTTCCATCTTGATGGTGCCGGTTTCCAGCACATAAGCGCGATTGGCGATCTCCAGGGCCATTTTGGCGTTCTGCTCCACCAGCAGTACGGTCACGCCGTTACGGTTGACTTCCCGGATGATCTTGAAGATTTCTTTGACAAGCAGCGGCGACAGACCCATGGAGGGTTCGTCCAGCAACAACATCTTGGGCTTGCACATCAGGGCGCGGCCCATGGCCAACATCTGCTGTTCGCCACCCGAAAGGGTGCCTGCGGGCTGGTTGCGGCGTTCCTTCAGACGAGGCAGCAGCTCAAAGACCATGTCGAAGTCATTCTGGATAGCCTCTTTGCCGTCCCGGCGCACATAAGCACCCATCTGCAGGTTCTGCTGCACCGTAAGACCACTGAACACACGGCGGCCTTCCGGCACCTGGGCCAGGCCCAGACGGATGATCTTATGGGCTTCCATCTTGCTGATGGTCTGGCCACAATAGTCGATCTCACCGCTCTGCAGCTTGAGCAGACCGGAGATAGCATGCATGGTAGTGGTCTTGCCGGCACCATTGGCACCGATCAGCGTGACGATCTCCCCTTCATTGACATGGAAAGAAATATCCCGGATGGCATGGATGGAGCCGTAGTACACGTTGATGTTTTTGACAGAAAGCATCTCCCCCATCGTCAATCACCTCCCAGATATGCCGCAATAACCTTGGGGTTGTTGCGGATCGCTTTGCCGTCGCCGCGGGCGATCACACGTCCATAATCCAGCACGGTGATCTCCTCGCAGATGCCCATAACAAAGTTCATGTCGTGTTCAATGAGCAGGATCGCAATGCCAAACTGGTCCCGCACGCTGCGGACCGTCTGCATCAATTCTTCCGTCTCGTTGGGGTTCATACCGGCTGCCGGTTCGTCCAGCAGCAGCAGTTTCGGGTTGGTGGCCAAGGCACGGGCAATCTCCAGCTTGCGCTGTTTTCCGTAAGGCAGCTGGCTGGCTTTCAGGTTAGCCTGACCGTCCAGGTCAAAAATCTTCAGCAGCTTTTTGGCTTGACGGTTCATCTCGTGTTCTTTCTCGCGGTAGGCGGGCAGACGCAGGATGCCGGTCCACATATTGTACTTGATCTGGTTGTGCAGCCCTACCTTGACATTGTCCAGCACGGTCATATCGTTGAACAGACGGATGTTCTGGAAGGTACGTGCCACGCCGGCCCGGCTGATAAGTTCCGGGTTCTGACCTGTGATATCCTTGCCGTCCAACACAATGTTGCCCTCGGTAGGACGATACACACCGGTGAGCATATTGAATACGGTGGTCTTACCGGCACCGTTGGGGCCGATCAAGCCGTAGAGGTGCCCCTTCTCGATGGAAAGGTCCAGCTGTGCCACGGCCTGCAGACCGCCGAAAGCAATCCCCAGATTGCTGACTTCCAACAAAGCCATGTTACGCCACCCCTTTCTTTTTGGTTTCGTCTTTGCCGCCTTTGCGCCAGCGCGCGGTCAGCTTGCTGCGCAGTTCGATCATCTGCGGGCTCTGGTTGAAGATCATCACCACAATCAGCACGATGGCGTAGATCAGCATGCGGTAGTCGTTCATGCTGCGCAGCATCTCCGGCAGGACTGTGAGCACAGCCGCCGCGATGACAGACCCCCGCAGATTGCCGATGCCACCCAACACCACAAATACCAGAATCAGAATCGAAGTGTTGTAGTCAAACTTTTTGGCCACCAGGGAGGAATAGTTCAACGAATACAGCACACCTGCAATGCCGGCAAACACCGCCGACGTCACAAAGGCCATCAGTTTGTATTTGGTGATAGGAATACCCACGGAACGAGCGGCGATCTCATTATCGCGGATGGAGGTAATGGCGCGGCCCGCCCGGGAATGTACCAGGTTCAGAATGACCAGCAGAGTCAGTATGACCAAAACCGTGCCAATGGTGAAATTGGAGGCTTTGCTGATGCCTGTAATGCCCATGGCACCGTTAATCAGCACCTTGCCGTCCGCCTCCATTCCCAGGGAACCGGCGTCCTTCAGGGAAAAATGCAGTCCGTTGGCGTCCAAACCCAGATAGCAGGCGTTCATGACATTTTTGACGATCTCACCGAAAGCCAGCGTAACGATGGCCAGATAGTCACCGGACAGGCGCAGGACCGGAACACCCACCAGAAAGCCGAAGATACCGGCCACCACACCGCCTACCACAAAGGCAAGCAACAGTGCCAGCGGCTGGGGGGTGGTTGGGCTCATGGTCACCCAAACCAGCGTACCGGAAAAAGCCCCTACACTCATAAAGCCAGCATGGCCCAGGCTCAGTTCGCCCAGAATCCCCACCGTCAGGTTCAGCGAGATAGCCAGGATCACATAGGCACAGATGGGGACCAACTGTCCTTTGAAGGAGTTGGTCAACAGACCTGCCGCCGAGAGAATCTGCACGATCAAGTAAAAAGCAATCACAATACCGAAGGTGATCAGGTTGCTCCGGGTGGAGCGCTTCATATTTTTGATATTCATCGCCGCCACCTCACACTTTCACGTTGACTTTCTTGCCCAGCAGGCCAGTGGGCTTGACAATAAGAACCACGATCAGCACCAGGAACACAATGGCGTCAGACAGCTGGGTAGAAATGTACGCTTTGCTCAAGTTTTCAATGATACCCAGCAGAACACCGCCTACAAAAGCACCGGGAATCGAACCGATACCGCCGAACACCGCCGCCACAAAGGCTTTGATGCCGGGCATGGCACCGGTGGTGGGCTGCAGGGTCGGGTAAGAGGAACACAGCAGAGCGCCCGCCACAGCAGCCAGTGCAGAACCGATGGCGAAAGTCAGCGAAATCGTGGCGTTGACGTTGACGCCCATCAGCTGGGCGGCGCCGCGGTCTTCCGACACAGCCAACATGGCGTGACCGGCCGAGGTGCAGTTGACGAACCACATCAACGCAGCCATAATGACCACGCAGGCAATAATGGTCACAATGGTCTCAGCCGAGATGGTCAGCTGTCCGTCAAACAGCGTCAGAGGTTTGAGGAAATCAGAGCCGGAAACCACCGAGATAAAGCTCTTGGGGTCGGACTTCCAGCTCAGCTGTGCCACTTGCTGCAGCAGGTAGCTGACGCCGATCGCCGTAATCAAAACGGCCAGGGACGGCGCCTCACGCAAGGGCCGGTAAGCGATGCGCTCTACGGTGACGCCCAAGATCGTGCACACCACCATGGAAAGCAAAATGGACAGGACCGGATTCATACCGGAAGTTCCAAAGGTGAAGAACACCACATAGCTGCCGATCATGATGACGTCGCCGTGGGCGAAGTTCAACATTTTGGCAATGCCGTAGACCATGGTATATCCCAAGGCGATCAGCGCATACACGCTGCCCAGGCTGATACCGTTGATCAGATAGGAAAAAAACTGCATTGCGAATAACACCTCACTCTATCTGTTTCCGGCGCCACCGTGCCGCAAAACGTGCCGCAGGCGCACAGAAATATACTTTATTAGTGTAGCACAAACATTCTGGCAAAACAATGGTTTTTTCGCAGTCTTTTTATGCAAAATCCCCTATTTTTATCGGTTACGCCATAAAGGGCTGCCGAACCCATGGTCCGGCAGCCCCCTTGGCTGCGCAATACTTGTTTTGCAGTGCTGTGCGGGTGTTACATGGCCGCGTAAGCGCCGTCCTTAATCACAACCGCTTTCGGGCTCTTGGAGATCGCGCCGGTGGCATCCCAAGTCATACCCGTGCCGGTCAGGCCGTCAAAGGTCATGCTGGTGAACTGAGTCTTCAGACCCTCGCAAATCTCGCTGGCATCCATATCGCCGTTCAGACCACCGGCCAGAACAGCCTGATAAATGGCGTAGATCACGTCATAAGCATCCGCAGCGAACTGGTTGGGGGTGTCGCCGTAGGCTTCCTTGTAGGCCGCCACAAAGGCCTGGGTCTTTTCATCCTCGGCATCGGCAGCAAACGGGGTCAGCAGCATCAGGCCTTCGGCCAGAGAGGTGTCGAAGCCTTCAATGGCCAGAATGCCGTCCATACCGTCACAGCCGAAGAATTCAGGGGCATAACCGATCTTGTCGGCAGCGATCAGAATCTGAGAAGCTTCCTGGTAGTAGATGGGCAGGAACACCAGCTCAGCGCCCGCCTCCTGGCACTTGGCCACCTGGGTGGACAGGTCAGCCTTGTTGTCGGCGGTAAAAGCTTCAGCCGTTACAATCTCCAGGCCCTTCACCTCAGCCTCAGCCTTGAACTTCTCGTAAATGCCGGAAGAGTAGGCATCGGAAGCGTCATAGATGACACCAATCTTGGTGGGCAGACCGTTATCTGCAATATAGTCCGCAGAAGCGACGCCCTGGTTGGGGTCGGTGAAGCAGATCTGGAACACATTGCCGCGGGCCGTGCTCTCGTCACCGGCATCGTTCAGGATGACGGACAGAGAAGAGGCAGACGGGGTCAGCATAAACAGATTGTCGTTGACGGTCTCGGACGCGACAGCCACGGAAGGTGTGGTAGTAACGGGACCGGCCAGAACCTGCATGCCCCAGTCTTTCAAATTGTTGTAAGCGTTAACGCTCTTCTCGGCATCGTTCTCATCGTCCTCGAACTGCCACTCAAAGACATCGCTGCCGTTAGCGGCGTTGATCTCTTTGACAGCCAGTTCCTGGGCGTTCTTGACAGCATTGCCGTACACAGCGGCGCCGCCGGTGATGGGGCCGATGCCACCGATCTTGATTGGCGTGCCGGTGTAGCTGCCGGAAGCGGCAGACTCGCCGGTAGCGGCGGTGGAAGTCTCCGAAGAAGCGGCAGTGCTCTCGGACACAGAAGCAGAAGAACCGCAGGCAGCCAGGCTCAACACCATAGAAGCCGCCAGCACAGAACTAACGATTTTTTTCATTGTTTCTAACCCTCCTAATCATTTACACACAGCACATTCTGCCTTGCGGCGGGCCGCACACCCCTGTACTGTGGTATACAAAGAATTATAGACTTTTACGCATAAAAGCGCAATGTTCCATTTCGACAGTGTTACAAATAAAATCGAAGCAGTTTGTAGCCATTTTACACAAATTTTGGTTACAAAATGTTATCAATTTGCCATCTTGACAAAAAACGAAAGCTATTTTTTGTAAAAAACTTGCAAAGCGTGTCGGAATTTGCCATAATAATAAAAATAGATATACAATATGATCCGTGAAAGGGGCTAATTCGCAGATGAAACTTTTGGAGCAGCGTATTCTGCAGGAAGGCCAGGTTCGGCCCGGCAATGTATTGAAGGTGGATTGCTTTCTCAATCACCAGCTGGATGTGGATCTGCTGGATGAGATCGGTGCCGAATTCCACCGCATCTTCGGGGCAGACGGCATCAACAAGATTCTGACCATTGAGGCTTCCGGCATTGCTATCGCTTGTATGACGGCGCGCCATTTTGATGTGCCGGTTGTTTTTGCCAAAAAGGCCAAGAGCAAGAACATCGATGGCGATGTATTCACTTCGACTGTACATTCCTACACCTATGGCAGGGACTATGACATCACGCTGGCCAAAAAGTTCCTGGGCCCCGAGGACAAAGTTTTGATCCTGGACGATTTTCTGGCCAACGGCAAGGCAATGAAAGGCCTTTTGGATATCTGCGAACAATCCGGCTGTACGGTGGGCGGCATCGGCATCTGTATCGAAAAGGGCTTCCAGCCGGGCGGCGCTGAACTGCGCGAAGCCGGTTACAAGCTGGCCAGTCTGGCCATTGTGGATTCCATGAGCGATGATGGCCTTACCTTCCGCGCACAGTGATCCTTTTCCCCTCTTCTGGTTCTATCATAATATAAAGAGTGGACAGCCCAGATGGGCTGTCCACTCTTTTTTGTGCAGAGATATACGGTCCCCGGTCAGAGATTCGAATTCTGCGCCACGCTCTTATAACGCGGACGCATGATGCCGTGTTCAATTTTGGGAGCACCGCCATTGACGGTATCCGCATCAATGGTCACCTTGGTGATCGTGGCATCAGACGGGATATCGTACATAATGGGGATCAACAGATCTTCCACCACGCTGCGCAGGCCGCGTGCGCCGCTCTTGCGCTCTACCGTCTTTTTGGCGATGGCATGCAACGCGTCGTTGGTAAAGACCAGTTCGGCATTATCCAGATGCAACAGTTCTTTATACTGTCTCACGATGCTGTTTTTCGGCTCGGTGAGTACGCGGACCAACGCGTCTTCATCCAGGGGGTCCAGCACCGTTACCACCGGCATGCGCCCAATAAGTTCCGGGATCAGGCCAAATTTGACCAGATCGTCCGGCTCAACGCTTTTCAGCAGTTTCTGGCGGGTCTCATCTTTGTCCAGGGTGGTGCGCAGCTGGCTGCCAAATCCCAGTGAGGAATTGTCCGTGCGTTTTTGAATCAGCTTTTCCAGCCCGTCAAAAGCGCCGCCACAGATAAACAGGATGTTCTTGGTGTTGATTTGGATAAACTCCTGCTGTGGGTGCTTACGGCCACCGTTGGGCGGCACATTGCTTACAGTACCTTCCACAATCTTCAGCAGCGCCTGCTGTACACCCTCGCCGCCCACGTCGCGGGTGATGGAGGGGTTTTCGCTCTTGCGGGTGATCTTGTC
>DXBO01000003.1 GCA_019116485.1 Candidatus Gemmiger excrementavium | reverse complement strand
ATGAGCTTCATGCGGTCAGCGGGGTTGAAGAAGTGCATGCCGACCATGGGACGGGACAGGCCCTTGCCGATCTCGGTGATGGACAGCGAAGAGGTGTTGGAAGCGAAGATGCACTCGGGCTTGCAGATCTTGTCCAGGGCAGCAAAGGTGTCCTGCTTGACCTTCATGTCCTCAAAAGCAGCCTCAACGATCAGGTCGCAGTCAGCGCACAGGTCTTCCTTCAGGCCCGGGGTGATGGCCGCCAGGATGGCGTCCACCTTCTCCTGAGTCAGTTTGCCTTTGGCAACCAGCTTGGCGTAGCCCTTGGCGATCTTATCCTTGCCGCCCTCGGCCCATTCCTGCTTGATGTCGCACAGCGCGACGGTGTAACCATCGACCTGCGCGAAAGCCTTTGCGATGCCCTGGCCCATGGTGCCAGCGCCGATAACGCCTACTTTCATAGTAATACCCTCCTGAAAAATGTAGTTATATAAATCAGTTGTTGGTGAAGACCGGTTTGGGTTTGGGTTTCTCACGGCTGAGGAAGCACTGCATGCCTTCCACCTGGTCGTGAGTTTCGAAGCAATCGCCGAAGAGCTTCTCTTCGACCTCAACCGCCTTCTCGATGGGCAGGCTGATGCCGTCGTTCATGGCCTTCTTGCAGTTGCGCACGGCGATGGGCGCGTTCTTGGCGATCTTGCCGGCCAGCTTGAGGGCTGCGGGCAGCAGCTCTTCCTGGGTGTACACGGCGTTGACCAGACCAATGCGCAGGGCTTCGTCTGCCTTGATGTTCAGGGCAGAGTAAACCAGCTGCTTGGCCATGCCCATGCCCACCAGACGGGCCAGACGCTGGGTGCCGCCGAAGCCCGGGGTGATGCCCAGGCCCACTTCGGGCTGGCCGAAGACGGCGTTGTCGGAGCAGATGCGGATGTCGCAGCTCATGGCCAGCTCATTGCCGCCGCCCAGGGCGAAGCCGTTGACCGCCGCGATGACGGGCAGGGGGAAGCTTTCGATCATCAGGAAGATGTCGTTGCCCAGCTTGCCGAAGGCTTCGCCCTCGGCCTTGGTCATGGTGGACATGGAGCCGATATCGGCACCGGCCACGAAGCTCTTGTCCCCGGCACCGGTGAGCACCACGCAGCGCACGGTGTTCTGGTCGATGGCCTCAAAGGCGGCCTTCAGGTCAGCCAGCACTTCGGGGTTCAGGGCGTTGAGCGCTTTGGGACGGTCGATGGTCACAACGGCCACGGCGTCCTGGATTTCCGTTTTAACAAAGGACATGTGTGTTCCCTCCGCAGGTTACATTTCCACGATGGTGGCGCAGCCCATGCCGCCGCCGATGCACAGGGTAGCCAGGCCTTTGTGCGCACCGCGATGCTTCATGGCGTACAGCAGGGTGACCAGGATACGGGCGCCGGAAGCGCCGACGGGGTGGCCCAGAGCAATGGCGCCGCCGTTGACGTTGACCTTGTCCATGTCGAACTCCAGATCCTTGGCAACCGCCAGGCTCTGGGCGGCAAAAGCCTCGTTGGCTTCGATCAGGTCCATATCAGCCACGGTCAGGCCGGTCTTCTCCATGACCTTGCGGGTAGCGGCGATGGGGCCGACACCCATGATGGAGGGGTCCACGCCGCCCAGGGCGCCGCCCACGAAAGTAGCCATGGGGGTGATGCCCAGTTCCTTGGCCTTGTCCTCGCTCATGATGACCAGAGCCGCAGCGCCGTCGTTGATGGCGGAGGAGTTGCCGGCGGTGACGATGCCGTCCTTCTTGAAAGCGGGCTTCAGCTTGGCCAGCACTTCCGGCGGGCTCAGACGGGGACCTTCATCGGTATCGAAGACGATGTCGCCCTTCTTGTTCTTGATGACCACGGGCACGATCTCATCCTTGAAAGCGCCGGACTTGATGGCGGCGTCGGCCTTGGACTGGCTGGAGAAGGCGAAGGCGTCCAGGTCCTCGCGGGTCAGACCCCACTGCTCGGCCACGTTCTCAGCGGTGATGCCCATGTGGTAGTTGTTGAAGGCGTCCCACAGGGCGTCGTTGACCATGGTGTCCACCAGTTCGCTCTTGCCCATGGGGGAACCCATGCGGTAGCCGTAACGGCCCTTCATCATGGCGAAGGGAGCCATGTCCATGTTCTCGGTGCCGCCGGCGACCACGATGTCGGCATCACCGGCCTGGATCATCTGGGCAGCCATGTTGACGCAGTTCAGGCCGGAGCCGCAGACCACGTTGACGGTGACCGCCGGGGTGGTGACAGGCAGACCGGCTTTCAGGCTGGCCTGACGGGCAACGTTCTGGCCCAGACCCGCCTGGATGACGCAGCCCATGTAGACGTGGTCAACCTGCTCGGGGGTGATGCCGGCACGGTTGATGGCTTCCTTGATAACAATGGAGCCCAGTTCCGCAGCCGGAACGTTGGAAAGGGTGCCGCCGAACTTGCCAATGGCAGTCCGGCACGCGCTGGCGATGACGATCTTCTTCATAGGTAGCCTCCTGAACTTCTTTTTTACCAATAGATGTTTGGAAAACCCGTGTATCTTCAAACCGCCGAAGCGGCGTGAATTCGTTATAACTCCCCTGCCTCGCGCTTGGCGATGAGGGCGGCCTCCACATAAGGCGGTACAAAGCGGGAAACGTCCTGCCCGTAGTGGGCGGCCTCCCGCACAACGGTGGAGGAAAGGTAACTCCATTTGATGGCCGTGGCCAGGAACACCGTTTCGATCTCCGGCATCATGGCGTAGTTGGTGTGGGCCAGCTGCATCTCGTTTTCAAAATCCGTGACGGCCCGCAGCCCGCGTACCATGACGGTGGCCCCCTTTTGCCTTGCAAAGCTGACTGTCAGCCCGTTGAAGGAGTCGATCTCCACATTGGGCATGTCCTTGCAGCACTCCCGCAGCATGGCAACGCGCTCCTCGACCGTAAAAAGCGGCGTCTTGGCACTGTTCACCAGCACGGCAACGATCAGCTTGTCAAACATACGGCTGGAGCGCTTGATGATATCCAGATGGCCCCGGGTCACGGGGTCAAAGCTACCGGGGTACATCGCAATCGGCATGGCAAACGAACCTTTCCCGTTCCGCCCCGATGTGTTAAAAATTAAACAACTTTGGGCGAAAATTTAGGCACCGGCGCCGTGGCTGGCTCATGGGTCATGGGATAAGACCGGCTCGGTCAGGTGCGCGGCGGCAGGTGCCGCATCAGGCTCCGGCGCATTGCCAGAGGTCCTACTATAGTTTTACCATCCTGTTAAGGTTTTGTCAATGGTGTAACTGTTAAAATTAGCAGCAAATCGGGGCTTTGTTTCAGCATTCCGTACAATTCCCCTTTCCCGGTGTCAGGGCCGCTCTGCCAGCGGCTACCTATTTATATAGGGCGCCCCGGAGCGCTCTTTCCACCTTCCGCCCGCTGCAGGCAGACCTTTGTGTTTTGCCTCTTGACCCGCAGGACACAGCGTGTTATAATTTTAACATATGAGGGTGTGCCCCTCTGTTTCCGTTGCCGGAATGAGAAAACGAGGTGCTGTAACATGAATTTTGAGGACCTGATCGCAAAAGTAAAGACCTGCGGCAAGCAGAAGCTGGCGGTAGCCGCCGCCGAGGACGACGCGGTCCTGGAGGCCGTGGACGCTGCCCACAAGCAGGGCATCGCCGATGCCATCCTGGTGGGTGACGAGGTTGCCATCCGCAAGATCGCCGCCGAACTGAACATCGACCTGAGCGATTACGAGATTATCAACGAGCCGGACAAGGTCCAGGCTTCGCTGACTGCCGTCAAGCTGGCCCATGACGGCGTGGCCAATATGTACATGAAGGGTCTGCTGGATACCAAGACCTTCCTGAAGAGCGTGCTGGACAAGGAAGTGGGCCTGCGTACCGGCAACACCCTGTCCCATGTGGCGGTGTTTGAAGTGGAGGGCATCGAGCAGCTGCTGTTCCTGACCGACGTTGCCTTCATGACCTACCCCACCCTGGAGGACAAGGTCCATATCATTGAGAACACTGTGGCTGTGGCCCATGCCTGCGGCGTAGAATGCCCCAAGGTTGCCCCCCTGGCCGCCGTGGAAGTGGTCAACCCCAAGATGCCCTGCACCGTGGATGCCGACGAACTGCGCAAAATGAACGCGGAAGGCAAGATCACCGGCTGTGTGGTGGACGGCCCCCTGTCCATGGATATTGCCATCGATCCTGAAGCCGCTGCCCACAAGGGTGCCCAGGACCGCCCGGCTGCCGGCCATGCCGACATCCTGCTGTTCCCCGACATCCAGGCCGGCAACCTGGTGTACAAGACCCTGGTACACACCGCCACATGCAAGAACGGCTGCATCCTGACCGGCACCAAGGTGCCTGCCATTCTGACCAGCCGGTCGGATTCTTTCCAGACCAAGGTCTACTCCATCGCACTGGCCGCCGTGGTGGCCGCCGGTCTGAAAGCGGAATAACAAAGGGAAGAAAAAGGAGAGGATATCATGTCCATCAAGACTCTGGTCATCAACCCCGGTTCCACCTCCACCAAAGTGGGCGTGTTCGAGGACGAGGCCCTGCTGTTTGAAGAAACGCTGCGCCACCCCACCGAAGAGATCGCCAAGTATGCCAGCGTGATCGACCAGAAAGATTTCCGCAAGGAGATCATTCTGGATTTTCTGAAAGAGAAGAACTGTGACCCCAAGACCCTCAACGTCATCGTGGGCCGCGGCGGTCTGCTCAAGCCCATTCCCGGCGGCACCTACGCCGTCAGTGAAGCGCTGCTGGCCGACCTGAAAGCCGGCGTGCAGGGGCAGCATGCTTCCAACCTGGGCGGTATCCTGGCCCGGGAGATCGGCGACACCCTGGGCGTGCCCAGCTTCATCGTGGACCCCGTGGTGGTGGATGAACTCACCGACAAGGCCCGTATTTCCGGCATGCCGGAACTGCCCCGCCGCTCCATCTTCCACGCCCTGAACCAGAAAGCCGTGGCCCGCCGCTTTGCCAAGGAGAACGGCAAGCGCTACGAAGACCTGAATCTGATCGTCATCCACATGGGCGGCGGTGTGTCCGTGGGTGCCCACGACCACGGCAAAGTGGTGGATGTGAACAACATCCTGGACGGCGAGGGCTGCTTCAGCCCCGAGCGCAGCGGCACCGTGCCGGTGGGCGACCTGGTGAAGATGTGCTTCAGCGGCAAATACACCGAAAAAGAAGTGTACAAGAAGATTTGCGGCAATGGCGGGTTCAACGCTTACCTGCATACCAACGACGCCCGCATTGTGGAGAAGATGGTCAAGGAGGGCAATGCCGAAGCCAAGCTGGTGCAGGATGCTTTCTACTACC
>DXBO01000114.1 GCA_019116485.1 Candidatus Gemmiger excrementavium | reverse complement strand
AAATATGGCTCGTATCAAAGGCGCTACCATGACGCACAAGCGTCGTGCCAAGACTCTCAAACTGGCGAAAGGCTACTACGGCTCCAAGTCCAAGCACTTCCGCATGGCCAAACAGGCCGTCATGAAATCCGGCAACTACGCTTTCGTCGGCCGCAAGCTGAAGAAGCGTCAGTTCCGCAACCTGTGGATCACCCGCATCAACAATGCGGTGCGTGCCCAGGGCATGAACTACTCCACCTTCATGAACGGCCTGAAGAAGGCTGGCATCGAGCTGAACCGCAAGATGCTGTCCGAGATGGCCATCCATGACGCCGCCAGCTTCAACGCGCTGGTGGAAACCGCCAAGAAGGCCCTGTAATAGAACGCAGAAAAGACTCACGCACACGCGTGAGTCCTTTTGCGTTTAATGGGTCATATGCCGCTGTGGTACAGGCAAGTGTTTGTTTACACATTTTCAGTTGATTTTGCCGGGAAGGGGCGCTACAATGGAACAGAATCGCAGCGTTATCTCCAGCCGGGACAACGCCCGGATCAAATATGCCTGTTCGCTACGGGACTCTGAGAAGCAGCGTGCCGCCGACGGTCTCTTTTTTGCAGAAGGGCCCAAGCTCTGCCTGGAACTGGCCAAAAGCTGCACGCCCCGGGCGGCCTATGCCACCGAGGCGGCGCTGGAAAAGACGCCGGAACTGGCGGCCCTGGACCCGGTGCCGGTGGCGCCCCATGTGGCGGAAAAACTGGCGGGCACCAAGTCCAGCCAGGGGGTGTTCGTGCTGTTTGAAACGCCCCGCCCTGGCCCGGCCCTGCTGCACACGGCCCGGCGCATCCTGGCGCTGGAAGGGGTGCAGGACCCCGGCAACGTGGGCACTTTGCTGCGCAGTGCCGCAGCCTTCGGATTTGACGCTGTAGTGCTGGGACCTGGCTGTGCGGCTCCCTTCTCGCCCAAAACGCTGCGCTCCTCTATGGGGGCGGCGGGGCGGTTGCCGGTGGCGCACAGCGCCGACCTGCCCGGGACGCTGCGCGAGCTGCGCAGCCGCGGCGTGACCTGCCTGGCGGCGGCGCTCTACCGCTCCCGCCCGCTGAACGAGGCGGGGAGGGACTTCCCCGGCGGGGTCTGCGTGGTCATCGGCAGCGAGGGACAGGGCTTGCGCCAGGAAACTGTGGACGCCTGCGACGCGGCGGTGCGCATCCCCATGACGGACCGGGTGGAAAGCCTGAATGCCGCTGTGGCGGGCAGTGTACTGCTGTGGCATTTCCGGGGAGTGTGAGTATGGACAAGACCCTTGCCTGGCTGTGGCTGGCCGATGCTGTTGGCTCCGGCTGCCAGTATGCCCGGGAGCTGCTGGACCTGTGGCCCGACCCGGAGTTGCTGTACGAAACGCTGCGGGCCGGGACCGAGGCCCCGCCCCTGTGTCTGAGCGAGGCGGCTGCCGCCCAGCTGCGGGACACCACCCCCTTTGACTACGAGGAACGCCTGGACCATTGTCTGCTCAGCGGTATTGAGATATTGACCCCCGACGACCCGCGCTATCCTGCCCGCCTGCTGGACCTGCCCGACCTTCCGCTGGTACTCTATGCTACCGGCAATATCGCCTGCCTCAACGGGGGGCGTTACGCGGGCATGGTGGGCACCCGCCGCCCGGGTGCTTACGGCAAACAGGCAGCTTTTGACCTGTCATTAGCGCTGGCGCAGCAGGGGGTCATCATCGTCAGCGGTCTGGCTGATGGTCTGGACAGTGAAGGGCATCGTGCCGCCGTGCAGGCGGGCACCCCTACCGTGGCCTTTCTGGGCACTGCCATCGACAAGACTTATCCGGCGGCCAACGGGCCGTTGCGCCGCAAGATCGAAGAAGGGGGCGGAGCGGTCCTCAGCGAATATCCGCCCCGCTACCAGGGCAAAACAACGGGGACCTTCCTGGCCCGCAACCGGCTCATCGCCGGTCTGTCGGAGGTACTCTGCGTGGCCGAAGCCCGCGCCCGCAGCGGCACCCTGAACACCGTGGGCCACGCCCGGCGGTATGGCCGCCCGGTGCTGGCGGTGCCGGGCAGCATCTACAGCCCCCAAAGCCAGGGCACCAACGAACTGCTGCGCACCGGCCAGGCCGGGGTGCTGTGCCAGGCATCCGACGTGCTGGAACGGCTGGGCCTGACGGGAGAGACCCCGGCCCTGGAAACGCCGGAGTTCTCGCCGGACATGGTCGGCCCGGACGCCCGGGCGGTGTACGCCTGCCTGGGTCCCAACCCCCAGGGTATCGACGCCCTGTGTGCCGCTACCGGCCTGCCCGCGGGGCGGGTGCTGGCGGCCTGTACCGAACTGGAACTGTTCGGCGGTGCCGCCGCTCAGCCAGGCCGCCGGTACACCGCCCAATAAACGCAAAATCAGGAGTAAACTATGGCAAAACTGGTCATTGTGGAATCCCCTGCCAAGGCAAAGACCATTGGCAAATATCTGGGCCGTAACTATAAGGTCACGGCCAGCATGGGCCATGTGCGGGACCTGCCCGCCAGCCAGCTGGGCATCGACATCGAGAACGGCTACGCCCCCAAATACATCACCATCAAGGGCAAGCAGAAGCTGGTCAAGGAACTGAAGGCCGAGGCCAAAAAGTGCGACGGCGTGCTGCTGGCCACCGACCCGGACCGGGAAGGCGAAGCCATCAGCTGGCATCTGGCCAACATTCTGGGCCTGGACCCTGCCGCCCCCAACCGGGTGACCTTTGACGAGATCACCAAGAAGGGCGTCAAAGAGGGGATGGCCCATCCCCGGGCCATCAACATGGACCTGTTCAACGCCCAGCAGGCCCGGCGGGAACTGGACCGCCTGGTGGGCTACAAGCTCAGCCCCTTTTTGTGGCGCAAGGTGCGCCGGGGGCTTTCGGCGGGCCGTGTGCAGAGCGTGGCGGTGCGCCTGATCCGTGACCGGGAGATCGAGATCGAGAACTTCCAGCCTGATGAATACTGGAACATCGACGCCACGCTGCACCCCCAGGGCAGCCGCACCAGCTTTGTGGCGCGGCTGGCTGCCGGGGCAGACGGCAAAAAACTCACCGTCATCAACAAAGAGCAGGCCGACGCCATCGTGGCTGCACTGGACGGCAAGACTTATACCATTACCAAGCTGGAAAAAGGCAAACGGCGTCGTCAGCCTGCGCCGCCCTTCATCACCTCCACGCTGCAGCAGGATGCCAGCCGGGCCTACGGCTTCTCGGCTACCCGCACCATGCGGGCCGCCCAGACCCTGTACGAAGGCGTGGATATTGCCGGCCACGGCACCGTGGGTCTGATTACCTACATGCGTACCGACAGCCTGCGCATCGCCGATGAGGCAGCTGCCGCCGCCAAGACGTTCATCGCGGGTCGCTGGGGCGACAACTACGTCTGTAAGACCGCCCGCAAGTGGAAATCCCGTTCCGCCACGGCGGCCCAGGACGCCCACGAAGCCATCCGCCCCTCCATGCCGGAACTGACCCCCGACGAGGTGGAGCAGAGCATCAGCGGCGACACCGCCAAACTCTACCGGTTGATCTGGAGCCGCTTTATGGCCAGCCAGATGGCGGACTGCGTGCAGGACACCGTTTCGGTCACCGTTACGGCGGGGGACTACCAGTTCCGCGCCTCGGGCTTCCGCGTGGCGTTTGACGGTTTCACCGCCCTGTATGAAGAATCCACCGACGACAAGCAGAAGAAAGAAACCGCCCTGCCGGAACTGGAACAGGGTCAGGTGCTGCAGCTGAAATCCCTGACGGCGGACCAGAAATTCACCCAGCCGCCGCCGCTGTACACCGAAGCTACGCTGATCCATGCCCTGGAGGAAAACGGCATCGGCCGTCCCTCCACCTACGCGCCCATCATCACCACCATTGTGGACCGGGGTTATGTGGAAAAGGAGCAGAAAAAGCTCAAGACCACACCGCTGGGCCAGGCGGTCAACCAGGTCATGCTGGAGCAGTTCCCCGCCATTGTGGACGTGAAATTCAGCGCTGATATGGAGAAAAAGCTGGACGTGGTGGAAGCCGGTGAGGCCGATTGGGTCAAGACGGTGGATGAGTTCTACCAGGGCTTTGCCAAGAGCCTGGAAAACGCCGAGAAAAATATGGAGGGCAAGCGGGTCAAGGTGGAGGATATCCCCACCGACGAAATCTGCGAAAAGTGTGGCCGTCCCATGGTCATCAAGTCGGGCCGGTACGGCAAGTTCGTGGCCTGTTCCGGTTTCCCGGAATGCCGCAACGCCCACCCCCTGGTCAAGGATACCGGCGGCATCTGCCCGCTGTGCGGCGGCCACATGCTGGTGCGCAAAAGCGCCAAGGGCCGTATCTACTACGGGTGCGGCAACTATCCCACCTGCAACTTTATGACCTGGGACGAGCCGGTGCCCGAAAAATGCCCCCAGTGCGGCAATACGCTGTTCAAGAAAAAAGGTCAGCTTTACTGCGCCAAAGAGGGCTGCGGCTTTACCAAACCCATGGAGAAAAAATAAACCCCGGGAGGGACTATGCAGATCAATATCATTGGCGCCGGCCTGGCCGGGTGCGAAGCCGCCCTCTGGCTGGCTGACGCCGGGGTCCGGGTGGACCTGTACGAGCAGAAACCGGGCAAATTTTCCCCCGCCCACAAGAGCGCGGGTTTTGCCGAACTGATCTGCTCCAACTCGCTCAAGGCCGAGCGCCCCGACTCCGCCTCGGGCCTGCTCAAGCTGGAGATGCGCGCCCTGGGCAGCCATCTGCTGCCTGCTGCCGAGACCGCCCGGGTGGCCGCCGGCGGCGCCCTGGCCGTGGACCGGGATGTCTTTTCGGCTGCCGTCACCGAACAGGTGGAGCGGCACCCGAACATCACGATCCACCGTGAGGAAGTCACCGCCCTGGACGAAAGCGCCCCGGTGCTGGTGGCGTCCGGCCCTCTGACAGAAGGCCCGCTGGCCGAGGCTATCGCCGCGCTGACCGGGAACCACCGCCTGAGCTTTTACGATGCGGTGGCGCCCATCGTCACCGCCGAAAGCCTCGATTATGACAAGGTGTTTGCCGCCTCCCGCTATGGCCGGGGGGAGGCTGACTACTTAAACTGCCCTTTTAATAAAGAAGAATACGAGGCATTCCACGCAGCCCTTGTCGGCGCCGAGCGGGCGCCGCTCCACGACTTTGACGGCGACCTGACCGTCTACGAAGGCTGCATGCCCATCGAGGTCATGGCCGCCCGGGGGGCCGATACCATCCGCTTCGGGCCGCTGCGCCCGGTGGGGCTGCGGGACCCGCGCACCGGCCACCGCCCCTGGGCCAACGTCCAGCTGCGGGCCGAGAACGCCGCCCGCACCCTCTATAACCTGGTGGGATTCCAGACCAACCTCAAATGGGGCGAGCAGAAGCGGGTCTTTTCGATGATCCCGGGCCTCGAACACGCTGACTTCGTGCGCTACGGCGTCATGCACCGCAACACGTTTCTGGAAAGCCCCAGGGTACTGACAGCCAAACAGTACCTGAAAGAACACCCCAATGTCTTTTTTGCCGGGCAGATCACCGGCTTTGAGGGGTATATGGAAAGCGCGGCCAGCGGCCTGCTGGCGGCCCGGCAGATTCTGGCGCGGCTGCAGGGCCGCGAACTGCCGCCGCC
Source organism: Candidatus Gemmiger excrementavium (assembly GCA_019116485.1). GTDB lineage: Bacteria > Bacillota > Clostridia > Oscillospirales > Ruminococcaceae > Gemmiger > Gemmiger excrementavium. The sequence goes on along the minus strand of DXBO01000114.1, from coordinate 29,059 downwards.
CCCGCCCGCAACCATGTGCGGCGCGCTGCTGCAATACATCACCACCCCCAACAAGGATTTCCAGCCGATGGGCGCCAACATGGGCATTTTGCCCCGCACGCCGGACATCGACGCCATCCGCGACAAGCGGGAACGCTACGCCGCTCTTTCCACGGCGGCCCAACAAGCCATGCAAGCATGGGTACAGGAGGATGTACAATGAAAATTCTGATTGATGCCATGGGCGGTGACAACGCCCCTCTGTGCGTTTTGCAGGGCGCTTCCCAGGCAGCCGCCGAGTTTGGCGACGGCATGAAGCTGGTGCTGCTGGGCGATGAGGCGGCCCTGAAAAGCTGCGCCGCCGAAAACAAGATCGACCTGACGCCCTTTACCATCCTGCACTGCAGCGAAGTGGTGGACATGCACGACGACCCCGTCAAGGCCGCCCGCCGCAAGACCGATTCCAGTATGGTCAAGGGTCTGACCATGCTCAAAAACGGTGAAGGCGACGCCTTTGTCTCCGCCGGTTCCACCGGTGCGCTGCATGTAGGCACCAGCCTGATCGTGCGCACCCTCAAGGGCATCAAGCGCCCGGCTCTGGCTACTCCCATGCCCGGGGCCAAGCAGAATTTCCTGCTGCTGGACTGCGGCGCCAACGCCGAGTGCCGCCCCGATATGCTCAACGCCTTCGGCACCATGGGCAGCGTTTATGCCGAAAAGGTCATGGGCCGCCAGGACCCCAAGGTGGCCCTGGTGAACAACGGCGCCGAGGACACCAAGGGCACCCCCACCTACCGGGAGGCTCACCAGCTGCTCAAAGCCAACCCCTGCATCCACTTTGCAGGTAACATCGAGCCCCGCTACATTATGGATGGCGATGTGGATGTGGTGGTCTGTGATGGTTTTGTGGGCAATGTGGTCCTCAAACTCACCGAGGGTGTGGCCAAAACCCTGCTGGGGATGCTCAAGGCCATTTTCCTGAAAAACCTCATCACCAAACTCAGCTATCTGGGCATCAAAGGCGGCCTGGGCGAGCTGAAGCGGATGATGGACTCCGAAGAAGTGGGCGGCGCGCCGCTGCTGGGCGCCGCCAAGCCGGTCATCAAGGCCCACGGCTCCAGCAAAGCCAAGGGCATCAAGAACGCCATCCGCCAGGCCAAGATCTGTGTGGCCAACGATTTGTGCGGCACCATGCAGACCGCCCTCAACGCCCTGGAACCCGCCAAAGAATCCTGAGCGCCTGGAAATACAAGAAAGGAAAGGACCACCCGTGCCCAACCGTAAACCTGAGGAACTGCAGCAGGTGCTGCACTACCAGTTCAAAAATCCCGCGCTGCTGCGCATTGCTCTGACCCATACCAGCTACGCCAACGAGAGCAAAGTCCCCACCACCCACAACGAGCGGCTGGAATTTCTGGGGGACAGCGTGCTGTCCATCGTGGCGGCGGATTACCTGTTCCACCAGTCTGACCGGCCCGAAGGCGAACTGACCCGCATGCGGGCCAGCCTGGTCAGCGAGGAAGCGCTGTTCCAGTTTGCCAACGAAATCCAACTGGGCGAATATCTGCGCCTGGGTCACGGTGAGGAGCTGGGCGGCGGACGCCATCGCCCCAGCGTGGTCTCCGACGCCTTTGAGGCGGTCATCGCCGCGCTGTACCTGGACGGCGGGCTGGAAACGGCCCGCAGTTTCATCCTGCCTTTCTTGACCGAAGGCAAGACTGCCGAGGAGGACTACAAGACCCGCCTGCAGGAAGTGGTGCAGCAGGACCCTAATGCCCGCCTGCGCTATGAGGTGGAAAGCGAGTCCGGCCCCGACCATGCCAAGCAGTTCACCGTGGCGGTTTTCTGCAACGGGGAACGCCTGGCCGAAGGCACAGGCCGCAGCAAAAAGGCGGCGGAACAGCACGCCGCCAGGCAGGCGCTGGACCGTCTGCAAGCCAAATCCTAAGGAGATACCATGCGCCTGAAAGAACTGGAAATTCAAGGCTTCAAATCCTTCCCGGACCGCACCAAGGTCACCATCGGTGCCGGCATCACCGGCGTGGTGGGGCCCAACGGGTCCGGCAAATCCAATATTTCCGATTCCATCCGCTGGGTGCTGGGGGAAACCAGCTCCAAGCAGCTGCGCGGTTCCGGTAAGATGGAGGATGTCATCTTCGGCGGTACCCAGACCCGTGGCGCCATGGGCTATGCCTCGGTGGCGCTGACCATCGACAACAGTGACCACGGTTTGGACATGGACGCCGACGAGGTCACCATCGGCCGCCGGTACTACCGCAGCGGCGAAAGTGAATACTCCATCAACGGCCAGAACGTCCGCCTCAAGGACGTCTACGAACTGCTGCTGGACACCGGCATTGGCCGGGACGGTTACGCCATCGTGGGCCAGGGCCGTATCGCTGAGATCGTGGGCGCCAAATCCGCCGAGCGGCGGGAAATTTTTGAGGAAGCATCGGGCATCGCCAAGTACCGCTACCGCAAAAACGAGGCGGAGCGCCGCCTGGCCGCCGCCGAGGGCAACCTGGAACGTCTGCGGGACATCCTGGGCGAGCTGGAAAAGCGCGTCGGTCCCCTCAAACGGGACAGCGAGAAAGCCCAGCAGTTCCTGGAACTGTCGGCTGCTCGCAAAAGCCTGGAAGTGACCCTGTGGGTGGACGCCATCCGCCGCGCCAACGAGACCCTGCGGGACCAGCAGCGCAAGTATGAAGCCGCCCAGGCCGACTATGACCGTCTGAGCCGCCAGCTGGACGAGTTCGACGCCCGGAGCACCGCCCTGCGGGAAGAAGCCCAGGCTCTGGTGCTGCAGGTGGAACAGGCCAACGCCGATATCCGTGCCATTACCGAGGCCAATGCCGGCAGCGAGAGCCAGGTGGCCGTGCTGCAAAATGAGAACGAACACAACCGCTTCCGCATCGACGAAGCCACCGCCGAACTGGAACGGGCCGGGCAGGGCCAGCAGAGCATCGAGCGGGAGTCCGAAGAACACTGCGCCGCCATCCAGGCGCTGCGCACCGGGATCACCGCCCTGGACGAGCGGATGAACGCCCTGCGGGAAAGCCTGCGGGAATTGGAAGAAAAGGCCGCTGCCAGCGGACGGCGCCGGGACGTGATCGACGCCGCCATGGCCCGCCTGCAGGACGAGGCCACCACCGCCAAGGTGCAGGCCGCCGCTGCCCAAACCGCCGCCGAGGCCGCCGCTGCCCGGCAGCAGGCCGCCCGCCGTCAGGCGGAAGAACTGGCGCAGAGCGCCGCGGCCACCGAGGAAGAAAAGGCCCGGGCCGCCCGCCGTCTGCAAGAGGCGGAGGAAGCCGTTACCCGCAACGACAACATCAAGGCGGGCCTGAAACTGAAACTGGAAAGCCGCCGCCGCCAGCAGGAGGACGCCGCCCAGGCCGTACAGAAGGTTGAGCGGGAGCGTTCCAACGCCGCCCAGCGCATCCATATTCTGGAAGAGCTGGAGCGCAACATGGACGGCTACCAGCAAAGCGTCAAAAGCGTCATGCGGGCCGCCGGGGGCCGCCGCCTGCGGGGCATCATCGGTCCTGTGGCGGGTATCCTCACGGTAGAAAAAGGCTATGAGGTGGCCATCGAGACTGCTCTGGGCTTTGCACTGCAGAATATCGTGGTGGAGGACCAGGGCTGTGCCCGGGCCGCCATCGCCTTCTTGAAAGAGGAGCGGGCGGGCCGTGCCACCTTCCTGCCGCTGGATACCGTCCAGGGTTCCCGCTTCACCGGACGCCTGACCGGCACTGCCGAGGTGGCCGCTGATCTGGTCCGCACCGACCCGAAATACCAGCATATTATCGATAACCTTTTGGGCCGCATCATCGTGGTGGAGGACCTGGGCGAAGCCTCCGCCGTGGCCAAAAATCTCGGCTATCGCAACCGTATCGTCACGCTGGACGGCCAGGTCATCAACGCCGGCGGTTCCTTCACCGGCGGTTCCACCGCCCGCAGCGTGGGTGTGTTCAGCCGCAAGCAGGAACTGGACGAACTGCGCGGCAAGCTGAAAAAGCTGGACGTCAAACAGGCTGAGGCCGAAAAGGAACTGGCTGCCCGCAAGGCGGAGGTGGACAACCTTTCGGCCCAGCTCTCCGGCGCCGAGGCCGAGGGTATGACCGCGGCCTCGGAACGGCTGCGGGCCAGCCTGGACCTGGACCGGCTCAGCACCGCTGCCGCCCAGCAGGAGGAGACGGCCCGCACCCTGCAGGCTGAGATCGAAGCCCAGCAGGCTGCCGCTGACCAGAGCCGTGCCGACTGCGCTGCCGCCGAGGCAGCCCGCCAAAAGGCCGAAGAAGAACTGGGCCGTTATACGCAGGAACTGGCTGCTCTGGGCGAGAGTGCCGGGTCTTTGACCGAGGAGCGCAACGCCATCGGCGAGGAATTGGCCGCCAAACAAATGCAGCGCCTCAACGACGAAAAGGACGTGAGCCTGCACGAGGCCGCCTTGCAGAACCTGCGCAGCCGTACCGGTGAGGCCGAGGCCCGCGCCCGGGAACTGCGGGCGTCCATGGAGGCCGCCAAAGCCCAGATCGCGGCCAATGAACTGAAAATTGCCGAGATTCAGCGCACCCGGGGCGAAAACCTGCAAAAGATCGCCGCTGCCGAGGAACTGATCCGCACGGCCAACGCCGCCCGCCTGGAAAAAGAAGCCGCCGTGGCCAAACTGGGCCAGGACAACCGGGCTTTGACCGATGAGCGGGAGCGCATGAGCGGCGAGATGGCCCGCCTGGCCGAGCGCCGCACCGCTGCCGAGAACGAACTGAATGACACCAACACCAAACTGTGGGAGGAGTATCAGCTTACCGATACCGAGGCCCGGGCCCTCTGCGTGCCCTTTGACTCGCTGACCGAACTGCGCCGTCAGGTGGCCGAGACCCGCTCCAAGATCCGCGCCCTGGGCAACGTGAACGTGGGCGCCATCGACGAGTACAAAGAGGTCAAGGAACGGTACGATTTCCTCAAAGCCCAGGTCACCGACGTGGAAAAGGCCAAGGCCGAACTCACCCGCATGATCGCCGAACTGTGCAGCGAGATGGAGGAACTGTTCACTACCTCCTTCAAGGAGATCAACCGTCATTTCGGCCATATCTTCCGGGAACTGTTCGGGGGCGGCCACGCCCGGCTGTACCTCTCCGACGAGAGCAATGTGCTGGAATCCGGCATCGAGATCGAGGTCTCGCCCCCGGGTAAAGTCATCAAGAACCTCAGCGCCCTGTCGGGCGGCGAGCAGGCGCTGGTGGCCATCTCCATCTACTTTGCCATTCTCAACGTCAACCCGGCGCCCTTCTGCATCCTGGACGAGATCGAAGCGGCCCTGGACGACGTGAACGTCAACCGTTACGCCCAGTACCTGCGCCGCATGACCGAGCAGACCCAGTTTATCGTCATCACCCACCGCCGCGGCACCATGGAGGCCGCCGATGTGCTGTATGGCGTGACCATGCAGGAGGACGGTGTCTCCAAAATCCTGCGCCTCGACCTGGACAATGTCAGCGCCGACCTGATCTCTTGACCCGAAGGAGGGCCCCATGTTTTTCTTTAAGAAGCGCAATATTTCCGACAAGGAATTTGAAGAACAGCAGAAGATGCAGCGCGGTCTGGAAAAGACCCGCACCGGCTTTTTCCAGAACATCCTCAACACCCTGACCAACTCCCAGATCGACGACGACCTGTACAATGACCTGGAGGAGCAGCTGATCCTGGCCGACGTGGGCCCTGCCTGCGCGGTGCGCCTGGTGGATGAACTGCGGGACGAAGTGGAAGAACACCACCTCAAGACCGGCCAGGAAGCGCTGGATGCCCTGCGGGGCATTATCTGCCGGGAGCTGACCCCCCGTTATCCCATGGAACTGGAAGGCCGCCCGGCGGTGATCCTGGTCATCGGCGTCAACGGCGTGGGCAAGACCACCACCATCGCCAAGCTGGCCCATCTGTACAAAGAGGAGGGCAAGCGGGTCATGCTGGCCGCCGGCGATACCTTCCGTGCCGCCGCCAGCGAACAGCTGGAACTGTGGGCTGACCGGGCCGGTGTGCCGCTGGTCCAGGCCGGGCAGGGGGCGGACCCCGCCGCCGTCATCTTTGACGCGGTGAAAAGTGCTGCCGCCAAAGGCTACGATATGGTCATTGCCGATACAGCGGGCCGGCTGCACAACAAAAAGGGCCTGATGGATGAACTGGGCAAAATTTCCCGCAGCGTCAAAAAGGCCAGCCCCGAAGCCAGCCTGGAAGTGCTGCTGGTGCTGGATGCCATCACCGGCCAGAACGCCATCAGCCAGGCTGAAGAATTCTGCAAGGCCGCCGGGGCCACCGGTGTGGTGCTTACCAAGCTGGACGGCACTCCCAAGGGCGGCTGCGCCGTCAGCGTGTGGGAAAACCTGGGCCTGCCCATCCGGTTTATCGGCGTGGGTGAAAAGATCGACGATCTGATGCCCTTCGATCCCCAGAATTTCGTGGAATCCCTGCTGCCCGAAGTGCCCGCCCATAAGGAGGACTGACCCATGGTGATCTGTGCCGCCAGCAACAACGCCGGCAAACTGAAAGAGCTGCGCCGCATCCTGGAGCGGATGGGCCACGAAGTAAAAAGCCTGCGGGAACTGGGCATCACCCTGGACCCCGAGGAAACCGGCACCACCTTTGCCGAGAATGCCCGCATCAAGGCCGAAGCCTTCTGCAAGGCCAGCGGTCTGCCTACGGTGGCCGATGACTCCGGCCTGTGTGTGGATGCCCTGCACGGCGCCCCCGGCGTCTACAGCGCCCGCTATGCCGGGCACCACGGGGACGACGCCGCCAACAACGCCAAGCTGCTTGCCGAGATGGAAAACGTCCCGGCGGGACAGCGCACCGCCCGGTTCGTGTCGGCGGTTTGCTTCCTGCTGCCGGATGGCCGGGAACTGTTGGTGGAAGGGGAGTGCCCCGGCACCGTGGCTTTCACCGAAACCGGCTCCAACGGCTTTGGGTATGACCCGCTGTTCGTGCCCGACCGGGTAGGCCTGCCCGACGGCACCACCGCCGAAAACACCGCTCGCCGCAGCTACGCGGAACTGGCCGATGGTGAAAAAGATGCCATCAGCCACCGTGGCCGCGCCATGGAAAAACTGGACGCACGCCTGCCCGCTTTTCTGGGGCAGGGCTGAACACCGCCCCGTCCCGCCGCATACCCTGACCATAAGGAGAAACGATATGCTCAACAGCAAACAACGTGCCGCCCTGCGCGGCGCCGCCAACCCCCTGGACCCCGTGTTCCAGATCGGCAAAGGTGAGATCGACGAGACCCTGATCCAGGGTGTGGCCGATTGCCTGGCCGCCCGGGAACTCATCAAGATCAAAGTGCTGGAAAACAGTGAATACTCCGCCCGGGAGGCCGCCGATATCCTGTCGGAAGCCCTGTCCGCTGACTGTGTGCAGGTCATTGGCCGCAAGTTCGTGCTGTTCAAGGCAAAACCCAAAGAGAGCGCCTACGCCGCGCTGCTGGCCAAGTGAAGATCCTGCTCTACGGCGGCACCTTTGACCCGCCCCACAACGGTCACATGAACAACCTGCGGGCCGCTTTGGACCTGGTGCGGCCGGACCGTGCCATCGTCATGCCCGCGGGTACACCGCCCCACAAGGCGGCCAGTGCTACCCCGGGCGAAGTGCGCCTGGCCATGTGCGATTGCTTCAAGGCACTGTCCCCCCTGGTGGAGGTCAGTGACTGGGAGATACGCCGGGGCGGGCGCAGTTATACCTACAACACGCTGGAAATGCTGCAGCAGCAGTGTCCCGGTGCGGAACTGTTTCTGAGCATCGGCAGCGACATGCTGCTCAGTTTTCCCCGCTGGAACCGCTGGCGGGATATTTTGCAGATGGCCACCCTGGTGGTGGAAAGCCGCCGCCCCGGCGACGCGCTGGCGCTGCACACCGCAGCCCAGCAGCTGCAGGCGTCGGGCGGGCGGGTGCTGTTTGCCCGGGCCGAAAGTTACCCCTGTGCCTCCAGTTCGCTGCGCACCGGGGCGATCCCCCGTGTCCGGTGGGGGGACCTGCTGCCCGCCGAAGTACTGCGGGTCATTGAAGAACGGGGCCTGTACCGGGAACCTGCCCCTGTAACCGAGAAGGAGGCGCATCATGACCTGTGAGGAAGCTAAGCGCCTGGTCAAGCCGATGTTGAGCCAAAAGCGCTGGACGCACACCAAAAATGTAAAAAAAATGGCGGTCCAATTGGCCGAAAAATGGGGCGCGGACCCCGAAAAGGCAGCCCTGGCGGCTCTCTTGCATGACAGCGCCAAGGAACTGCCCCGGGATGCCCTGTTGCAGATTTTTGCCGACAATGTTATAATAGCAGAAAATGCCCCCGCGCGCCCCGCCGCCATCTGGCACGGCATCGCCGCCGCCATCCTGGCCCAGACCCGCTGGGGCGTTACCGACCCCGAGGTGCTGTCGGCCATCCGCTGCCACACCACCGGGAAACCGGATATGAGCCTGCTGGACAAAATTCTCTATCTGGCCGACATGACCAGCGCCGAGCGCGACTGGCCCGGCGTAGAGGAACTGCGCGCCCTGGAAATGCAGGACCTGGATGCCGCGCTTTTGGCGGCACTGAAACAAAGCATTGATTTTGTCAAAGAAAAGGGGGGCGACCTCGACCCTGAGAGCGTCGCTGCCTACGAAGCCCAAAAAGTGCGCCTGGGCCGTTGAGCCGCCGCGCACAAGACTGTAAAACAACCCCAACAACAGGGAGGAAACGCCCATGAGCGAACCGCGTAAGCTGAACACCGGCAATGCCTCCGGCGGCATGCTGGATCAGCAGCAATACGAAGCCGCCCGTCAGCGGGCCCGTCAGTTGGCCAACCAGAACGCCAATCGCCGCACGTTGAACCAGCCGGTGCGCACGGCGCAGGGCCGGTACATCAGCCAGCGCCCGGTGGAGCCGGTGCAGGAACCGGAGCCCCCGGTGCAGGAACCGGAACTGCCGGTACAGCCCCCCGAACAAGAAGCCCCGCGGGAGTTGACCTACGCCCAAAAGCAGGCGCTGGCCTACCGCGCAGCGGCAGAGCGCAAGTATGGCAATACCGTGCGTTTTCCGGCGCAAAGCCGGCGTACCGTGCATCGGCCATCCCAGCCCGCCGCCCAGCCCCAGCAGCAGATTCGCCGCATGGATGTGCACAGCGTACAGGGGGGGGACGCCGCGGGCGGTATCCAGATGGAGCAGCCCGCCCAGGCGGCACAGCCTGCCCGCCGTGCCCCGGAATCCGCCGCGCCGGAAAAGACCACCCACCGCGCCGCCAAAACCGGTGGCAGCGGCGGCGGACGCAAGCCGCCCCGGGACGGGGATGCCCCCAAGGGTAAAAAGGGCGGCAAGAAAGGGGACGACACCCCCTACAGCGCCAAGGGCAAAAAGAAAAAGAAGAAGGGCCTGTGGTGGAAGATCCTGCTGGTCACCCTGCTGGTCATTCTGGCCATCTTCGGCGGCACCTATGCCCTGATCATGGCGGCCATCGCGCCGGAGGGCGGGGCCATCAAGCTTAGCCAGCTCATCAACACGCCCAAGGAATTCCAGGACAAGGAACTGAACATCCTTGTCACCGGCGTGGACCGCTCCAGCACCGGGGACCTTTCTGCCGGTGCCGCCAATGACTCCAATGTCAACGACGGCATGACCGACATGATCCTCTATGTCCATTTCAACAACGAGACGGGCGAACTCAAGATGCTGCAGATCCCCCGCGACACCATGGTCACCACTGACACCAGCGTGTCCGGCAACTACCGTATCAACAGCGTGGCCAAGACCCAAGGCTCGGACGGCAACAACAATATGGCGGCCCTGTGTGAACTGGTAGCCGACCAGTATAAGATTCCCATCGACGGCTATGTGACCATCCGCCTGGAAATGCTCACCGAGCTGGTGGACCTGTTCGGCGGCGTGGAGATTTATGTGCCCTTTGATGTGGACTACGCCTCCCTGGGTCTGGGCAACAGCTATATTCCGGCCGGTTACCAGACCCTCAACGGGGAAGCCATGGAATTCCTGCTGCGCGCCCGCAAAATTTACCCTGATGGAGACATCGGTCGCCTGAACATGCAGCGCCAGTTCTACGCGGCCATCTTCCGCAAGCTCAAGAGCATCGGCAACATCTGGGACGTGGCCAAGCTGACCCCCGCTGTGCTCAATTATATGGAGACTGACCTCAGCGCCTCCAAGCTCATCAGCTTTGCGGTGAGCCTGCTCAGCGTGGACAGCAACAAGATCATGATTTGCCAGATGCCGGTCATCAGTGGCCCCATGTACGGCGACCAGGCGCTGCTCTACCCGGCCCGCCAGGAGGACGCCGACCTGCTGAACCAGTATTTCCGCGAGAATACCGGCCCGGTGGATGCCAGCCAGCTCAACCTGTGCGACAACGCCGTGGATCTGACCGGTTATACGGCCACCGACCCCAATATTCAGATCATGGGCGGCCTGATGAGCGAAGCCGACCAGGCCCAGCATGACAACAACCTGGACGGCTCCAGCCAGGTGGTGGACGTGACCGAGAGCGACAGCACTGAAAGCACCGAGAGTACCGACAGCGGCAGCGAGAGTACGGACTCCGCCGCCTGATACCGAATATAGGAGAATACCATGGAGAGCAGAGAACTTGCCATCCGTCTGGCCCGCGCGCTGGACGCCAAGAAAGCCCTCAACGTCCACATCCTGGCCGTGGAGGACCTGACCACCGTCACCGAGTATTTTGTCATCGCCACCGGCACCTCCACCACCCATGTGGGGGGTCTGGCCGATGAGGCGGAATTCCAGTTGGAGCGCGAGGGCGTCAAGGTGCTGCGCACCGAGGGCCACGACGGCAAACGCTGGGTGCTGCTGGATTACGGCAGTGTCATCGTGCATGTCTTTACCCAGGAAGCGCACGAATACTACGACCTGGAGCACCTGTGGGCCGACGCCACGCCGGTGCCTGCCAGCGAGTGGCTGCAAGAAAATACCACGGACGCCCAGTAAGCGCCCGAATAGAGTGGGGAGAGAAGTTACCGTGAAATACGATTTCAAATCCGTAGAGGCCAAATGGCAGAAGGTCTGGGAGGAAGAAAACACCTTCCATGCCGAGATCGACCACAGCAAGCCCAAGTTCTACGCCCTGGTGGAGTTCCCGTATCCCTCCGCCGCCGGCCTGCATGTGGGCCATCCCCGCAGCTATACCGCGCTGGATATTGTGGCCCGCAAAAAGCGGCAGTGCGGTTACAATGTGCTGTACCCCATGGGTTGGGACGCCTTTGGCCTGCCTACCGAGAACTATGCCCTGAAAAACCACATCAACCCCGAGATCGTCACCGCCAAGAATGTGGAGCGGTTCAAGAGCCAGCTCAAGGCGCTGGGTCTCTCCTTTGACTGGGGGCGCGAGGTCAACACCACCGACCCCAACTACTACAAGTGGACTCAGTGGATTTTCCTGCAGCTGTTCAAAAAGGGCCTGGCCTACAAAAAGGCCACCACGGTGAACTACTGCACCGGCTGCAAGGTGGTCCTTGCCAACGAGGAAGTGGTCAACGGCGTCTGTGAGCGTTGCGGCAGCCCCGTGGTGCAGAAGGTCAAGAGCCAGTGGATGCTCAAGATCACCGCCTACGCCGACCGCCTCATCGACGACCTGGACGATGTGGACTACATCGAGCGTGTCAAGACCCAGCAGCGCAACTGGATCGGGCGCAGCCACGGTGCCGAGATCAACTTTGACACCACCGCCGGCGACACTCTCACCGTTTACACCACCCGCGCCGACACGCTGTTCGGCTGCACCTACATGGTGGTCAGCCCCGAGCATGCCTTCATCAAGAAGTGGGTGGACGCGGGCCTGGTGAAAAACACCGACGCCGTGGCCGCCTACCAGGAGGAAGCCGCCCGCAAGTCTGACTTCGAGCGCACCGAACTCAACAAGGAAAAGACCGGCGTCCTCATCGAGGGTGTCCAGGCCATCAACCCCGCCAACGGCCAGCAGGTGCCCATCTTCATCTCGGACTACGTCCTGGCCACATACGGCACCGGCGCCATCATGGCTGTGCCTGCCCACGACACCCGCGACTGGGAATTTGCCAAGAAATTCGGCCTGCCCATCATCGAGGTCGTCCAGGGCCCCACGCCCAGCGACCTGGACAAGGAAGCCTTCACCGATGTGGCCACCGGCACGCTGGTCAACTCCGGGTTCCTCAACGGCCTGTCTGTCGAGGATGCCAAGGCCAAGATGTACGCCTGGCTGGAGGAAAACGGCAAGGGCCACAAGCAGGTGAACTTCAAGCTGCGGGACTGGGTGTTCAGCCGCCAGCGCTACTGGGGCGAACCCATCCCCATGATCTACTGCGAGAAGTGCGGCTGGGTGCCGGTGCCGGAAGAAGAACTGCCCCTGCGCCTGCCTGAGATCAAGGATTTTGAGCCCGGCGAGGACGGCGAGAGCCCGCTGGCCCGCCACACCGAGTGGGTCAACACCACCTGCCCCTGCTGCGGCGCGCCCGCCAAGCGGGAGACCGATACCATGCCCCAGTGGGCCGGTTCCAGCTGGTACTTCCTGCGCTACTGCGATCCCCACAACAAGGAGGCCATCGCCAGCAAGGAGGCCCTCGAATACTGGAGCCCCGTGGACTGGTACAACGGCGGCATGGAGCACACCACCCTGCATCTGCTGTACAGCCGGTTCTGGCACAAATTCCTGTATGATCTGGGCGTGGTGCCCACCAAGGAACCCTATGCCAAGCGCACCAGCCATGGGATGATCCTGGGCCTCAACCCCCATGCCTTTGAGAACCAGCCCGACGCCGAGCGCAAACGCCTGCTGGCCGAGTACGGCAGCGAGAAGGCCGCCCGCGCCGCCCTGGTGGAAAAGTACGGCGAAATGGCCGAACATCCCATCGTCAAGATGTCCAAGAGCCTGGGCAACGTGGTCAACCCCGACGACGTGGTGGCCGAGTACGGCGCCGACACCCTGCGCCTGTACGAGATGTTCATCGGTGACTTTGAGAAGGCCGCTCCCTGGAACACTTCTTCCATCAAGGGCTGCAAGCGCTTCCTTGATAAGATTTGGAGTATGAGCGACAAACTGCTGGAGGGCGATGCCATCCGCCCCGAGCTGGAGGCTGTTGCCAACCGCACCATTAAGAAGGTGGGCGAGGACATCGACGCCCTCAAGGCCAACACCGCCATCGCCCAGTTGATGATCTACGTCAACGCTCTCAGTGACCACGGCGGCGCCAACCGCGCCGAGTATGAGGTGCTGCTGCAGCTGCTCAACCCCTTCGCGCCTCATATGACCGAGGAACTGTGGCAGCAGCTGGGTCATACCGAACAGCTGGCCTACCATGCCTGGCCCACCTACGACGAGGCCAAGTGCGTGGAGCAGACCATCGAGATCGCCGTGCAGGTCAACGGCAAGGTGAAAGCCCGCATCCAGGTGCCCGCCGCCATCGAGAACGCCGACGCCATCGCCCGGGCGAAAGAAGAACCCGCCGTGGCCGAAACCATCGCCGGCAAGACCATCGCCAAGGAAATCTACGTCAAGGGCAAACTGGTCAACATCGCCGTCAAGGGCTGATTTGTGTCTTACAAGCGCTGTCCCGCAAGGGGCGGCGCTTTTTGTGCGGCTATTTACTTTTGCAGTCTGAATAGGTATAATATAGATATTTATTATGAGATTTTGCCGTAACAGGCAAGGAAAGCAGGTCCAGTCATGCTGATCAGTCTGATCGTACCCTGTTATAATGAGGAAGAGGCCATGCCTCTTTTTTATCAGGAAGCCAGCCGTGTGGCGGCAGAGATGAAAACCAGCCACGGCGCTGATTTTGAATTTATCTTTGTAGACGACGGCTCCAAAGACGGTACCCTGCGGGTGGCCCGGGAACTGCACGCCCGGGACGCTCGTGTGCGCTATGTCTCGTTCAGCCGCAATTTCGGCAAGGAGGCCGGTATCTACGCCGGGCTGCAGGCGGCCAAGGGCGACTATGTGGCCACTATGGACGCCGACCTGCAGGACCCGCCGGCCCTGCTGCCCGCCATGCTGGATACCCTGCTGGGCGGCGAGTACGACTGTGCCGCTACCCGACGCACTACCCGCAAGGGTGAACCGCCCCTGCGCAGCTGGTTTGCCAGAAAATTCTATCAGATCATCAACAAGATGTCCGACACCGAAATCGTGGACGGCGCGCGGGATTTCCGGCTCATGAGCCGCAAGATGGTCAACGCCGTGCTCAGCATGGCCGAGTACAACCGCTTCAGCAAGGGCATTTTCAGCTGGGTGGGCTTCAAGACCAAGTGGTTCGACTACGAGAACATCGAGCGGGTGGCCGGCACCACCAAGTGGAACTTCTGGGGGCTGTTCAAATATTCCATTGAAGGCATCGTGGGCTTTTCCACCACGCCGCTGCTCATTGCCGCGGGGGCGGGCGTTCTGTTCTGCTTCCTGGCGTTCATCGGCATCATCTTCGTGGTGGTGCGGGCGCTGGCTTTCGGCGACCCCACTTCCGGCTGGCCCAGCCTGGTCTGCATCATGCTGCTGTGCAGCGGCATGCAGCTGTTCTGCATCGGCATTGTGGGCGAATACCTGGCCAAGACCTATCTGGAAGTCAAACACCGCCCCATCTATATTGTAGCAGAGACCGAGGCAGATGAACAGTAAGGGGTTGCTGGATTTGAGTCGTGTAGAGGTATTATTGCAAGCTTCTTGGCGTCGTTTATACCGTTGGGGCTACCGCTGTCGCTGGTTGTTTGTGGTGACGTTGCTGGCATCGGTGGCAGGGCACTATGTGATTTATGCCAATCACCTGCAGAACTTCGACTCGCTGCACATCGGCAGCTTGTATATTGCGGATTTTTGGGAATTTTCCCCCCGCTGGGAGACCCAACAGGGGCGGTGGGGGCTGCGCTTTGTGGATATGCTGCGCGGCGGCATCAACCACGCGCCGCTTTCGGCGTTTTTGTTGCTTTTATTGTATACCCTGGCGGCATTGCTGGTCTTGCGTCTGCTCCAGGTGCGCGCCCGGCCGCTGCGCTGGTTGATTCCGTTGACGGTGGTTTTGGCACCCTATACGGCGGAAGTGGAAACCTACCACTACTGCAGCGCGGCCTACGCCTTGTCCTTTTTTCTGGCAGTGCTAGCGGTAGTGCCGGTGGTTTTCTGCAAAGTGCGCTGGCGGTTTCTTCCGGGGGCGCTGTGCCTGTTGTTGGCGCTCAGCCTGTACCAGGCCAGCCTCAATGTGGCAGCCGGACTCAGCCTGATGATACTTATTCTGCAACTTTTGCGCAGTCCGCAGGAGCCTCGAACGACCCTTTGTTTGGCAGGACAGCTGCTGGCTATGGGGGCGGCCGGTACAGCCGGATATTACCTGTGGCTCAAATTTTTCCTGCGCTATTATGACACCTCCCTGGCCGGGATCAACGGCATCAACCTGGTGGGGTTGGACCTCATCAGGCATCTGCCGGAGGGATTGGGCAACGCCTACCAGGACTTCGGATGCTACTTCTTTGGCCACAATATTGCCCAGAACTACTATGGCCAGCGGCTGGCTTACCTGCTGCTCTTTGTCCTGACACTGGTGGTCGTCCTGCGCTGGCTGGTGACGGCCTGTCACCCCAGGGGAGGGGCGTTGGTACTGACCCTTTTGGCACTGCTGCCGGCAGCGACAAACCTGACCGATGTCATCAACCCAAACACCCGCATTGAACTGCGGATGGCCGGGGCTTTGGTACTGCTGGTGCCCTTTTGTCTGGCACTGCTGGACCGGGCACCCCGCAAAGCGGGCCGCCTGCCATGGTCCCTGGCCGCCGCAAGCCTTTGCGGGCTGATCCTGCTGCGGGGCTACGTGGTGCAGATCAACAACGACGCCATGGTCATGCTGGCCCAGAAAAACAAGATCGTCAACCTGGCCAACCGCATCTGCCTGCAGCTGGAGCAGAACGCCGACTACCAGGCCGGCGCCCAGGTCTGCATATTGGGCGAACCGCAAAAAGGCGTGTATGATACGGTTTCCCCTCTGACAGAAAAAGCCAGCGACCTGGCCCAGTTCGGGCTGCTCTCCTTTGACCCTACCTTCAACAGCCGGGGCTGGCACAGCCTCTACTGGGAAGAACTGGGCATCCAGATGAACTGGTGCAGCGACGAACAGACCCGGGCGCTCTGTGCCACCGACACCTTCCAGGAAATGCCCGTCTACCCGCAGGAGGGTTCCATTCAAATCATTGACGATGTGGTGGTGGTCAAGGTGGCACCCATCCGGTAAATCCGACAAAGAAAGTGTATCGTTTTCATGCGCGATATGACCAGGGGTGCCTTACGGGGACACCTCTACCATGTCCCGGTGGGTCGGTTCCAGCCGATACTTCCAGCGCTACTGCGCCCCCAAAATAACGACGCCCTGGCCGGGCCGGCCTTTATCGGCATCGTGGGTGAATACCTGGCAAGACCTACCTGGAAGTCAAACACCGCCCGATTTACATTGTGGCGGAAACGGAGGAAAGCAAATTTTGAGCAAAGGAACAGGCAAAGTGAGCATAGGTGCCGGACGGGATCATCCGGGAAAAAAGCTGAAGGTGTGGCTGGCACAGAATGCTTTGGTGTTGTCCGTTGGGTTGCTGCTCTCCATGGCGCTGTACTATCCCATTGTCAGGGACGGGCTGGAAAACCTGGACTCTTTTTGCACGGCTGAACCCTATTGGGCCGACCAGTGGGAGCAGATCCCCTATTGGGAGACCGTACAAGGCCGATGGGGTTTGCGTTTGTGTGATGCGCTGACCGCGGGGATGCATCCCTACTTTCTCACCGTTTTGGCAGTGAGCGTTTTTTATTTGCTGGGAACACTGTTGATCTGTGACTTGCTGGACATCCGAAGCAGGTATCTGCGCCTTGTATCGGCAGCTCTGGTGGGGTGCAGCCAGTATGTTATGAATATCCAGACATACCGCTATTGCAGTGCGGCCTATGCGTTTTCTTTTTTCTGGCGGTTTTGGCGGCCGTGCTGGCAAGCAGGCGGCGTGGAAGCCTGGTGGCAGCGGGGGCGCTCTGCCTTCTGTTTTCGCTGGGGCTTTATCAATGCAGTCTGGGCGTGACGGCTGTCCTTTGCCTGTTTGTGATTTTTCGGGTACTGGTGCGGCGCGGCAGGTTTGATACCGAGGTCCGAACAGCGGTTACACGCCTGGTAGCTATGGGGGGAGCCGGTACACTGGGCTATCTGATCGTGCTGCAGGTCTTTTTGAAATTATACGGGGTCTCGCTGGCCAGTATCAACGGCATAGACCAGGCAGGAACTGGGCGCACAGATCTCCTGGTGCAGCTATTCGCAGCAGGCAAAGATTTGGGCGAGTGAAGCCTTTGCGGCAATGCCGACTTTTCCCCGGGAGGGTTCTATCGCGATTCTGGATGATGTATTGGTGGTAAAGATTTCCTAGCCTAGCAGATAGCAAAGGCATAAGACCGTGTGATAGGCGATCCGATTGACGGTGCATTACCTGGGCGCGTTTGTGCCGGTGTCTGCCGTTGTTTCCCACGCAGTGCGTGTATCTCTGGCGATGCGCCATGCGGTGGTCAAAGTGGCGCCCGTCCGGTAAATCCGACAAAGGGAAGTGTATCGTTTTCATGTGCGATATGACCAAAGGTGCCCCACTGGGGCACCTCTTCTTTTACGCGGTGCCGCTGCTGCTGGGCAACTGGCTGCAGCTGGCCTATAATGCGGTGGATTCCATCATTGCGGGGCGGTTCATCGGGCAGGAGGCCCTGGCCGCCGAAGGTGTGGCCGGGCCGGTGATGAACCTGGTGATCCTGGCCATCAGCGGGCTGTGCATCGGCGCAGGGGTGCTCATGAGCGAGGCATTCGGTGCCGGGAACCGGGATTCCCTGCGGGAAACCCTGGCCACCACACTGCTGTTCGGCGCCGGGCTGTGCTGCGCGGTGGCAGTGCTGGGGATTCTGGCGGTGCCCTGGATGCTGCAGGCGCTGGCGGTGCCGGATTCCATCCGCGCCATTACCGGCATCTACCTGCGCATCACCTTTGTGGGGGCACCGTTCACCTTTTTCTATAACGCCCTGGCAGCCGGGCTCAAGAGCGTGGGGGACTCCAAAACACCGCTGAAATTCCTGGCCTTTTCCGCTATTCTCAACGCCCTGTTGGATCTGGTGCTGATCGGTGGATTGGGGTTCGGGATCGTGTGCAGCGCCGTTACTACGGTGGTGGCTGAAGCTGCCAGCGCCCTGCTGGCGATGAACTACATGGTGCGCCAGGTGCCGGAACTTTGCCCCCGGCAGGGGGAATGGCACATCCAACGGGGTGTGCTGGGGCGTATCCTGCAATACGGCTCGGTCACAGCGCTGCAGCAGGCGGTGCAGCCGATCTGTAAGGTGCTGATCCAGGGCCAGGTCAATGCTCTGGGCGTGGGGGCTATCGCAGCTTTCAACGCTGTCACCCGGGTGGACGATTTCGCCTTTACGCCGCAGCAGAGCATCGCCACCGCCATTACCACCTACATCGCCCAGAACCGGGGTGCCGGGCAACGGCAGCGCATCCGGGCAGGGTTCCGGGTGGGATTGCGGCTGGAATTGTGCTACTGGCTGCTCATCGGCGGTGTGACCTGGTTCCTGCGTACCCCTATGGTGGCGCTGTTTGTCAGCGGGGAGGGCGCGGCGCAGGTCATCGCCCTGGGCAGCGAATACCTGGGCTATATGGCGCTGTTCTACGCCCTGCCCGCCCTGACCAACGGGTTTCAGGGGTTCTACCGGGGAATGGGCAAAATGACCACTACGCTGGTCGGCACCTGCCTGCAGGCAGGGCTGCGGGCACTGGGGGCCGCGCTGCTGGCACCCCGCATGGGGCTGCCGGGCATTGCCTGGTCTTGCGCTTTCGGCTGGTCGGTGATGCTGCTGTTTGAGATACCCTACTACTTCCATACCTGCCGAAAACAGGACCTGTGACAAAGAACATCCCCGGCGGAGCGCTCCGCCGGGGATGTTGCCTGTTATAAAAGGTAGGAAGTTCAGCCCAGCCCGGCCAGCAGCAGCACACCGTGGACCAGGAAAGCAACGGCCCAGGCGATGGCACACTGAGCCACGGCTACGCCCACAGCCGCGGCCCGACTGCCCATTTCCCGCCGGACCGCCGCAATGGCGGCCACGCAGGGAGTGTAGAGCAGTGTAAAGACCAGGAACACGATGGCTGTGTGAGTGGTGAACAGGGTGGACAGCGCCGCCGCGTTGCCGCCCAGCAATACCGTCAGGGTGGAGACAACGCTCTCCTTGGCGGTAAAGCCGGTGATCAGCGCGGTGGAGACCCGCCAGTCCCCGAAGCCCAGCGGCGCAAACACCGGGGCGATGAGGGACCCGACCAGTGCCAGCAGGCTGGTTTCCGGCGCGGCGGCCACGTTGAGGCGGGCGTCAAAAGTCTGCAGGAACCAGATAATGACGGTGGCTACAAAAATGATGGTGAAAGCCCGCTGCACAAAATCCCTGGCCTTTTCCCAGATCAGCTGTGCAACGCTGCGGGCGCTGGGCAGCCGGTAGTTGGGCAGTTCCATGACAAAGGGGACCGGCTCGCCGTGAAACTTGGTGTGTTTCAATAGCAGGGCATAGAGTACCCCGCACAGAATGCCGAACAGATACAGGAAAATCATGACCGGCGCCCGCCACACCGGGGCGAAAAACGCTGCCGTGAACAGGGCGTAGATGGGCAGCTTGGCCGAACAGCTCATGAAGGGCGTCAGCAGAATGGTCATGCGGCGGTCCCGGTCACTGGACAGGGTACGGGTGGCCATGATGGCGGGCACCGAACAGCCGAAGCCGATGAGCATGGGTACGAAGCTGCGGCCGGAAAGACCGATGCGGCGCAGCAGTTTGTCCATAACGAAAGCCACCCGGGCCATGTAACCGGTATCTTCCAGGATGGAGAGGAAGAAGAACAGCGTGACGATGGTGGGCAGGAAACTCAGCACGCTGCCCACACCGGCAAAGATACCGTCGATGACCAGCGAATGGACCACCGGGTTGATCTCGTAGGCGGTCAGGGCGGCGTCCACCGCACCGGTCAGGGCGTCGATGGCCAGTGTCATCCAGTCGGACAACACCGCGCCGACGACCCCGAAAGTCAGCCAGAACACCAGCGCCATAATGCCGATGAAACAGGGCAGGGCGGTGAACCGACCGGTCAATACCCGGTCAATGGCCACGCTGCGCTTGTGTTCCTTGCTCTCGCCGGGTTTGACCACGGTTTCGTCGCAGAGCTTTTCGATAAAGGTAAAGCGCATGTCCGCCAGAGCGGCCTCCCGGTCCAGGCCGGTCTCGCTCTCCAGCTGGGCGATGCTGTGCTCCAGCATCTCTTTCTCGTTCTGGTCCAGTTGCAGCGCCTGCAGGATGGGTTCGTCCCCCTCCACCAGCTTGGTGGAGGCAAACCGCAGAGGCAGCCCTGCTGCGGCGGCGTGATCTTCGATCAGATGGGCTACGGCGTGGATGCAGCGGTGTACGGCGCCCCGGGGGTCGTGGGCGTCCGCCCCGGCGCCGCAAAAGTCGATGCGCCCCGGCAGTTCCCGGTGACGGGCTACATGGATGGCATGTTCGATCAGTTCGTCGATGCCCTCGTTCTTGGCGGCTGAAATGGGCACCACCGGGATGCCCAGGGTCTGTTCCAGGGTGTTGACCAGGATGGTGCCGCCGTTGGCCCGTACCTCGTCCATCATGTTCAGCGCCAGCACCATAGGGATCTCCAGTTCCATCAGCTGCATGGTCAGGTAGAGGTTGCGCTCGATGTTGGAGGCGTCCACGATGTTGATGATGCCGTTGGGTTTCTGCTGCAGAATGAAATCCCGGGTGACGATCTCCTCATTGGAATAGGGGGAAAGGGAA
The DNA here is from genome assembly GCA_019116485.1 of Candidatus Gemmiger excrementavium. Classification (GTDB taxonomy): domain Bacteria; phylum Bacillota; class Clostridia; order Oscillospirales; family Ruminococcaceae; genus Gemmiger; species Gemmiger excrementavium. Next base: position 8,249 of record DXBO01000114.1, on the reverse strand, counting down.
TAGATGCCCGGCAGGTCGGTGACGGTGGCCTCGCTGTGGCCGCGGATCACGCCGTCCTTGCGGTCCACCGTCACGCCGGGGAAATTGCCCACGTGCTGGTTGGAACCGGTCAGCTGGTTGAACAGGGTGGTTTTGCCGCAGTTCTGGTTGCCTGCCAGGGCAAAGGTCAGCGGTGCGCCCTTGGGCAGCGGCGGCCCGGCCTTGCGGGCATGGTAACTCTGGGCCTTGCCCAATTCACCCACGCCGGGGTGAGGCACCGGGGCGTGGCGCTCTTCACTGCGGGCGGCACGGTCACTGCTGTGCACGTTCTGCACTGTGATGCGGGCGGCGTCGTCCAGCCGCAGGGTCAGCTCGTACCCGCGCAGCTCCACCTCGATGGGGTCCCCCATGGGGGCTACCTTGCGCAGGGTGACCTCGGTGCCGGGGGTCAGGCCCATATCCAGTAAGTGGTGCCGCAATTCGCCGGTGCCGCCAATGGTCTCGATCACGGCGTCCTGGCCGATCTTCAGTTCTGCCAATGTCATAATCTATGCTTCCTTCCGTCTGCGGTGCAGACCGAATCCTATCGTATCAAAAAGAGTTTAGCACGGCTAACCGGCAATGTCAATGCAGTGTTTCCACCAAAATACAGCAACGCCGCGCACGGGGCGCGGCGTTGAAAAAGTGCTTATCGAAGGAAAAAGCGCAGCATTTTGTCTTTGAGGGTGCTGTAGGGCTGGTAGCGCACCGGCATGTCCATCCAGGTCTTTTTGTCCACGATGCTGCGCAGATGGCTGAACGCCTCGAACCCGGTCTTGCCGTGATAGCCGCCCATGCCGCTTTCACCTACACCGCCAAAGGGCATGGCGCTGGTGGCCAGGTGGATGATGGTGTCGTTGAGGCAGCCGCCGCCGAAATGGCAGCGGTCCAGCACCCTGCGCTGCACGGCTTTGTCCTCGCTGAACAGGTAGAGGGCCAGCGGGTGGGGCCGGGTTTCGATCTCGGCCAGGGCAGCGTTCAGGTCGGTGTAGGTCAGCACCGGCAGGATGGGTCCGAAAATCTCCTCGCCCATGACGGCGTCCTCCCAGGTGACATCTTGCATCACGGTGGGGGCAATACGGTGGGCGGTCTCGTCGCCGGTGCCGCCGCAGACCACCTTGGCCGGGTCGATGAGGCCCATCAAGCGGTGGTAGTGCTTCTCGTTGATGATCTTGCCGTAGGCAGTGTTGGCCAGCGGGTCGGCGCCGTACTGGGCGGTGATCTCTTTGCGGATGGCGGCAACCAGATCATCCCGGATGCTCTCATCGCACAGGATATAGTCCGGCGCCACGCAGGTCTGGCCGCAGTTCAGGTATTTGCCGAACACGATGCGCTTGGCCGCCAGACCGATTTTCGCGGTCTTTTCCACGATACAGGGGCTCTTGCCGCCCAATTCCAGCACGGCGGGGGTCAGGTGCTCGGCGGCGCAGCGCAGCACTTCCTTACCCACGGCCTTGCTGCCGGTGAAGAAGATCATGTCGAACTTCTGGCGCAGCAGGGCCTGGTTTTCAGCCCGCCCGCCGGTGATGACGCAGACATGCTCCGGCGGAAAACATTCCCCGATGACTTGGGCCAGCAGGGCGGATGTGGCGGGGGCGTAAGCGCTGGGCTTGACAACGGCGGTGTTGCCGGCGGCTACCGCGTCGATCAGCGGGTCCAGCGTCAGCAGCACGGGATAGTTCCAGGGGCTCATGATGAGCACATTGCCATAGGGGGTGGGGGAGCGGAAACTGCGGGCTGCGAACTGGGACAGCGGCGTGGGCACGGTGCGTTCCCGCATCAGTCCCCGCAGGTGGCGGATCATCCAACTGGCTTCCGACAGAGTCAACCCCGTCTCACACATATAACTCTCATAGGCAGACTTGCCCAGGTCCGCCTGCAGGGCGGCGGCAAAATCCGCCTCCCGGCGCTGCAAGGCGGCTTTCAGCTTTTTCAGCGCGGCCAGGCGCGCTTCGGCGGGCAGGGTGTGCCCGGCGGCAAAATACTCACGCTGCCGTTGCAGAATGGCCTGCACTTCGTTTTCCGTCATGGTGGCTTTCCTCCTGAACTTGGTGGTAGAGCGACTGCAGTTCCCGGGCATCCCACAGGGCAGGCACGGGGTACAGCGGGTTGGCTTCGTGGTCGGCGTGGCGGGCCAGCTCCTCGATATCCTCATCCCGGATGCCGGGCAGCGTCTCGGGGATATCCATGGCGGCGTTCAGCGCCTCAATGTATTCAATAAAGGTCTTGGCGGCTTCCTCGTCGCTGGCGGCCTGGCTGACGCCGGCTGCCCGGGCCAGCTCGGCCAGCTTTTTCCAGGCGGCGCTGCCGTAGGCTTTCAGCACCACGGGCAGCAGCACACTGTTGGCCAGGCCGTGGGCAATGCCGTACCGGCCACCCAGGCTGTGGGCCACGGCGTGGACATAGCCCACGTAACTTTTGGTAAAGGCGGTGCCGGCCAGATAGGCGGCCCGCAGCATGTTGGCCCGGGCCTCCCGGTTATGGCCATTGAAGTAAGCTTCCGGCAGGTTGGCAAAAATCAGCTGCACGGCCTCGATGGCGGCGGCCCGGGTCTGTTTGGTGGTGGAACGGCCAATGTAAGCCTCCACCGCGTGGGTCAGGGCGTCCATGCCGGTGGTGGCCGTCAGATGCCCCGGCAGATTCAGCGTAACGTCGGGGTCCAGCACCGCGTAGTGGGGAATCAGCGAAAAGTCGTTGATGGGGTATTTGTGATGGGTCTGGGAATCGGTGATGACGGCGGCCAGGGTGGTCTCACTGCCGGTACCAGCGGTGGTGGGCACGGCAATCAGCAGGGGCAGGCGGTGCATTACCTGCAGCAGGCCCTCCATTTTTGCCAGGGGCTTGCGGGGGCGCACAATGCGGGCACCCACAGCCTTGGCGCAGTCCATGGAGGAACCGCCGCCGAAAGCGATGAGCCCCTGGCAGCCCCGGTCCAGATAGAGCTGGCGGGCCTGTTCCACGTTGGCCACCGTGGGATTGGCGACGGTGGCGTCATAGACCACGCAGCGGATATGGGCGGTCTTGAGAAGTTCTTCCAGATGAGCGGTCAGCCCCAGGCCCCGCACGCCGGCATCAGTGACCAGCATTACGCAGTCGATATCGTGCTGGCGCAGTACAGCGGGAACCCCGGCCACGCCGTCGATCAATTCGGGTTCCCGGTAGGGTAAAAAAGGCAGCGCCGCGCGCATACCTCCCTGAAAAACACGGCAGAACAGCTTCTTGAAAAAGTTCACGGTTCCCATCCTTTCTCGGTAAAAACATCCTTGTTTAGGATAGGTCAAACAGCACCGAATGTCAAGTAAAAATTTACATAAATAATTTTACCTTTTTGTGAAAAGCGACGAACCATCGCACAACGGTGTAATCTTTGGCGAGGGCGGACGCTTGCAGCGGCGGCAATTCCCAGGGAAGACCTGGTCCTGCCTTCTTTTCCCACTTGACAAAGAAGGCCGTTATCCTGTAAAATGAAACTCGGTTTCAAATTGTATGGGGGTGACCACATTGGAACGCAAGAATCAGTACAGGACCCGGCAGGGGGAAACGCTGGAAGCCTATCTCCGTGCCCGGCCGGGGCAGCATACCACGGCGGCGGAACTTTGCGCCCGCTTTTCTATGGGAAAAGCTACGGTTTATCGCCGGCTGGAACGCCTGGTGGAGGCGGGGGTGGTGGCCAAATATACGGTGGACGGCACCACGGCCGCCTGCTATGCCTATGTGGGCCCGGACCAACCCCCCGACCGGGAGAACTGCTACCACTGCAAATGCCAACAGTGCGGGGCGCTGATCCACCTGCATTGCGACGAAGTGGAACACCTGCGCCGCCATATGCTGGATCACCATGGCTTTGCGCTGGATGCCCGCCGCACGGTCTTCTACGGTCTCTGCGCGTCCTGCCGCGCCGCCCAAACCGGCTGAACCTGTATCCAACATTCCGAGAAAGGAGGGAACCCCTATGTGTCGTGTTATGCGCAGGCTGATGGCCTGGTTCTTCTGTGTGCTGCTGGCCGCGGGGGTCCTCCTTTCGGCCTGGTTCCTGGCGCGGGAGATCCGCCACGACTGCACCGGGGAAAACTGCCCTGTCTGCACCTGTCTGCGGGCAGCGGCCCGGCAGCTGCGGGGCAGTGGACGTCCCGCGGCCGCCGCGGTGGCTGCGGCCACAGTCTTTGGTGTGATCCGGGTTTTGGGCGGGGCGGTCCGCAGGGGCCACTGGTTTACCCCGGTGGATTGCAAAGTCCGGCTGGACAATTAATAATTCCTCCCCGACCGGGGACGCGGTGCGCTGCGGCGCGCCGGGCCCCTGGTTTTTGGCACCGTTCTTTTCGTTTGACTGCTAAAAATCGGAGGAAATTTTTATGAAAAACATGCAAAAAACTGCGGCAGTTCTGTTGAGCGCCGCGCTGCTGGCGGGGTGCGCTGCCCCTGCCCAAACAACGCAGACCGCCCCGGCGGCGGACGGCAAACTGCGCATTGTCACCACCATCTTCCCGGTGTATGACTGGACGCGGCAGGTGCTGGGCGAGGCCGCTGATTCTGTAGAGCTGACGATGCTGCAGGGAAACGGCACCGATCTGCACAGTTACCAGCCCTCGGCACAGGATGTGGCGACCATCGCGGGCTGCGACCTTTTCGTCTATGTGGGCGGGGAGTCGGACGGCTGGGTGGCCGACGCGCTGCAGGAAGCCGCCAACCCCGACCGCAAGGTCCTGCCGCTGATGGAACTGCTGGGCAGCCGTGTCTATGAGGAGGAGACCGTGGAGGGAATGGAAGCCGAGGAGGACCATGAAGATCACGACCATGAGGAACCGGAGACCGATGAGCACATCTGGACCTCTCTGCGCAACGCGGCGGAATTGTCCTCGGCCATTGCCGATGCGCTGGGGGAACTGGACCCCTCTCATGCCGGGCTGTATACCGCCAACGCGGCGGCCTATGGGGAAAAACTGCAGACTCTTGACGATGCCTACGCCGCAACAGTGGCCGAAGCACCGGTGAAAACGCTGCTGTTCGGCGACCGGTTCCCCTTCCGCTATCTGGTGGAGGATTACGGCCTGACCTACTACGCGGCGTTCCCGGGCTGCTCGGCCGAGACGGAAGCCAGCTTTGAGACGGTGGCGTTTCTGGCCGGCAAGGTGTCCGAACTGGACCTGCCTGCCGTGCTGACCATTGAGGGTTCCGACCAGAAGATCGCCGCTACCATTCTGCAGAATTCCGGGGGTGACCGGCCCATCCTGACGTTGGATGCCATGCAGGCCGTCACGGCGCAGCAGGCGGCGGAGGGGACCACCTATCTGTCGGTGATGGAACAGAACCTGACGGCGCTGCGGCAGGCGCTGGGCCTGCAGGAGGCGGCGTAATGGCACAGATCGCAGGGGAAAACCTGGCGCTGGGCTATGACGGCAAAGCTGTGCTGCGGGGGCTGAACTTTACGGTGGAAGCGGGGGACTACCTTTGCATCGTAGGGGAGAACGGCAGCGGAAAGACCACCCTGATGAAAACCCTGCTGGGACTGCAGCCGCCGTTGGCGGGGACCATCCGCTTCGGGGAAGGGCTGACCCGCCGGGACATCGGCTATCTGCCCCAGCAGACCGCCATCCAGCGGGATTTTCCTGCCCTGGTACGGGAGATCGTCCGCTCGGGGTTCCAGGGCCGATGCGGGCTGCGCCCCTTCTACACCCGGGAAGAAAAAGCGGAAGCGGACCGGATGCTGCAAAAGGTGGGAATGGCCGACCTGGCCAGGCGGTGCTACCGGGAACTTTCCGGCGGCCAGCAGCAGCGTGTGCTGCTGGCCCGGGCGCTCTGCGCGGCCCGCAAGGCCCTGCTGCTGGACGAGCCGGTCACCGGCCTGGACCCCGAAGCCGCAGCGGCTATGTACGGGCTGATCGCCGGGCTCCATGGGGAAGGGGTCACCATCCTGATGATCACCCACGACGTGGGCCCGGCGCTGCGGGACGCCACCCGCATCTTGCAGATCGGCGGCACGGTCTTCTGCGGCAGCCGGGAGGATTACCTGCAGACACAGGCGGGGGAACGCTTTGCCCGCCCGGAAGGAGGCAGCCTGTGATTGCTACCCTGCAATACTACTGGAATTTCCCCTTTGTACGCTATGCCCTGGTGGTGGGGGTGCTCATCGCCCTGTGTTCCTCCCTGTTCGGTGTCACGCTGGTTCTCAAGCGTTTCTCTTATCTGGGGGATGGCCTTTCCCACGTGGCCTTCGGCGCCATGTCGGTGGCCACCGTGCTGCGCCTGGCGGATTCCATGCTTCTGGTGCTGCCGGTGACGATCCTCTGCGCGGTGTTGCTGCTGCGGGGCGGCAGCAATGCCAAAATCCATGGCGATGCAGCGGTGGGCATGCTGTCGGTGGGGGCGCTGGCACTGGGGTACCTGGTGGTCAACCTGTTTTCCGCCACACCCAACCTGGCGGGGGATGTGTGCAGCACCCTCTTCGGTTCCACCTCCATCCTCACCCTCACCCTGGCCGAAGTCTGGCTTTGTGTGGTGCTGGCCGTCGCGGTGGTGGTGCTGTTCGTGGCGCTCTACCACAAGATCTTTGCCGTCACCTTCGACGAGGCCTTTGCCCGGGCCTGCGGGGTGGGCGCCCGCCGGTGGCAGCTGCTGCTGGCGGCCATCATTGCGGTCATCATCGTACTGGCTATGTACCTGGTGGGGTCGCTGCTCATCTCGGCCCTCATCCTTTTTCCGGCGCTGGCCGCTATGCGGGTCTGCCGCAGTTTTCTGGGGGTGACCGTCTGTGCGGCGGTCTTCTCGGTGTTCTGCGCGGCGGGCGGTATCGTGGCGGCGGTGCTGGCCGGTACGCCGGTAGGGGCCACCATTGTGGCGGTGAACATGGCCGGATTTGGCTTGTTCTGGATGGCCGGCGCGCTGCGGGGCGGTGCGTCGTGAGGCGCCTGACGGCAGGGCTGGCCGCTCTGGCTTTGGCCCTGACGGCCTGTGCGCCGCCGGCCTCCGGGTCAGCCGCCCCGGCATCTGCCGCGGCACCGGCGGCCACGCCGGTGCCCACCGCCATGCCGAAAGCCACAGCCACGCCGGAACCCGCCCCGACGCCCGCTCCCGACGGGGTGGACGTGGATCTGACCACGCTGTCCGCCACAATGGTCTTTGCGGAGGTGGCTTCCATGATCCGCACCCCGGAGCATTACCTGGGCAAGACGATCCGGATGCGGGGGCCGCTGATGGTTTACGAAGCGAATCCGGCGCTGGAGATCGACTGGTTTTACACGGTGGTGGTTCAGGATGCCACGGCCTGCTGCCAGCAGGGGATGGAGTTCGTCTGGGAAGACGGCACGCTGCCCGAGGCGGGCACCATGGTACAGGTCACCGGCAGTTATGAAGCCTACGACTGCGGCGGGATGATCGGTTATCATATCGTGGCCCAAACGGTGGAAGTGCTGGGCTGACGGGCTGCCCAGCAACGGATGCCGGACAAGCAAAACGGCCGCAGCCTGATGTTCTCAGGCAGCGGCCGTTGCAGCGTGTCGAGTTTCTCGACACGCTGCAAAGAGGGAAACAGTCCCGCACGGCGGGGGCTAAAGGGGGCGATCAGGGGAGAGGGCGAAACAAATCGTCTACGGTGGTCTGCAAAGACTGTGCCAGCCGAAAAGCCAGAGACAGGGTAGGGTCATATTTGTTGTTTTCGATGGCGTTTACGGTCTGGCGGGAAACACCGCAGCGCCTGGCCAGTTCTTCCTGCGAAAGTCCCAGGGCTTTTCGCCTGGCTCGGATGATGTTTTCCATATCAAACGCTGTGCTTCTTTCTGTAGTAGAGCAGGGCGGCAAAATACAAGATGGCGGCGGTGCTCAGCTGTATGAAGGGATTGGCGGTCATAGGCTGCCCCCTGGCGATGTTGATCAGGATATCCAGCACCAGGCTGCCTGTGAAAGCCAGAAGGGTGAAAGACCCGGCCTTCCAGACAATGATTTGACCGCGTTCATCCCCTGGGGCAAGCAGTGAAACCAGCATAAAAATATCCAGGGCAGGAAACAGGATAAAGGTGACGCCCATAAACAGCAGGGCTCCCACGGGCAACGATCCGACAGACATAGATTTGCACTCCCTTCTGGATGTCTGTGTGCCAAAAAATGTAAAATCCTTTTGACATTTTTACTGTACCATGGGACAAAGAAAATGTCAAGACTTTTTTACATTTTGCGCCGGGCGTAGAAAAGGCCCCCATCCGCCTGCCGCGGATAGGGGCCAACAGCCATTTTCGTGT